>JAABRY010000147.1 GCA_011390645.1 Gemmatimonadota bacterium | reverse complement strand
GCCGGAGTTGCGCGCTTTGGCCAAGACCTTGGGGTTCCGAAGCTGCTTCCTGCCGGATCCGTCGAAGAGGCTCAACCGGCCGGGCTCGGTCGACGCGTTCTCGCTCGTGCGCGTTGGCCTGCCTAACGCCCCCGCAGTACATCTGGAGGCCGAGCTCGATGGACCGTTCCACACCCTTCGCCGCTGGGCCGGACGGTACGCACAGCGCGAGGAGCGCTGACCGCCGGGAGGCGGGGCGGGGCTGCCGAGCGGACCGTCGCGGCGAAAGGAGCGGCGAGGTCGATCGTCAGCGCCCGAGCAGCGTTCGCCACAGGTACACGAAGTCTCGCCAAAAGACGTACTCCTCGACGTAGGCGCGGTTGATCCGCACCTTGTCGGGGAAGACCACGTCGCGGTTGTAGCGCTCCGGGTCTTCCTGAACAGCGAGTAGATCTTCCTCGTGGCGGTACGCCAGCGTGGCGGGTCCGGTGATGCCGGGAGCCACGCTGAGCACGACACGGTCGGCCCCGGTCAGACGGTCCGCGAAGCCGGGCACGTCGGGTCGTGGCCCGACCAGGCTCATGTGTCCGAGCAGCACGTTGACGAACTGCGGCAGCTCGTCGAGCTTGGTCTTGCGCAAGAAGCGCCCTACGGTCGTGATGCGGGGATCGTTCGCCGTCGTGACCGTCGTGTTCACGCCGGGGGCGCCGCGCATCGTCTTGAGTTTGAGGAGCGGGAACGGGACGCCGTGGCGCCCGATCCGGCGCTGGACGAAGAACCCCGACCCACCGTGCGCGATTGCCGATGCCGCCGCCCCCAGGAGGATCAGCCAGCCCCCCAGGACCAAGGCCGCCACCGCCACGATGACGTCCAGGGCGCGCTTGGCCGCCGCCTGCCAAGGCGTGAGCCCGCGCAGGGTCACGTTCTTCCGCGGATCCGTCGCCGTGTCCGACGAAGCGAAAGCGGCCGTCGGACCACCTGGCGGCGTTCGCTGGCCACCGCTTCTGCCGTCGGTGGAGAGGTCGCTTGTCACCAACCGCTGATCCTCGTTCATCTCGTCTCGGGCATCACACCACGCTCTCGTGGGCGGCGACGTGCGGTAGGCCTCGGCGGCGGTCGAGGGCGCGTGTCACGATGGCGGCGCGGCCGCCTGGGGCTTCGTTTCGGCGTGCCCTGCAGCGCAGTCGCGGCCGCCCTGGAGGTCCCAGCGACCATGTCATCCATTGCCTTCGCCCCATGGCCGTACCACGACGCCGATGAGTTGGCTGCGGCGAACGCGGTGCTGGCCTCGGGTCGCACGAATTACTGGACGGGCACCGAGGGGCGGGCGTTCGAGCGCGAGTACGCGGCGGCGCTCGGCCGCCGGCACGCGATTGCCCTGCACAACGGGACGCAGGCGCTCGAGCTGGCGCTGGTCGCGCTCGGGATCGGTCCAGGCGACGAGGTCGTCACCACCTCCCGCACCTTCGTGGCGTCGGCCTCGTGCATCGCTCTGCGTGGCGCCACGCCCGTCATCGCCGACGTCGACCGCGACTCGGGTAACCTCACGGCCGAGACCGCCGCGCGCTGCATCACGCCGCGCACTAAGGCGATCATCCCCGTCCACCTGGGCGGCTGGCCCGTCGACATGCCCGAGCTGATGGCGCTGGCCGAGAGCCACGCGCTTGCGGTCATCGAGGACTGCGCGCAGGCCCACGGCGCCACCGTGCACGGCCGATCGGTCGGCTCCTTCGGCGACTTCGCAGCGTTTTCCTTCTGTCAGGACAAGATCCTGACCACCGGCGGCGAGGGAGGACTCCTGGCGCTGGACGACGAGGACGCCTGGCGTCGCGCCTGGGCCTACAAGGACCACGGAAAGAGCTACGAGGCCGTCTACGAGCGCGAACACCCGCCTGGGTTCCGCTGGCTGCACGAGTCGTTCGGCACCAACTGGCGCATGCTCGAGGTGCAGGCCGCGATCGGGCGCGTGCAGTTGCGCAAGCTGCCGGAGTGGTCGGCGCGCCGGCGGCATCACGCAGCACGTCTCGAACGGGCGCTGCGGCCACTGACGGCGCTGCGCGTGCCGCTGGTGCCCGAGCACCTGGGTCACGCCTACTACCGGCTGTACGTCTACGTTCGTCCGGAGGCCTTGGCAAGCGGTTGGGACCGGCAGCGAATCGTGGATGGCGTGGTGGCCGCCGGCGTCCCATGCTTCAGCGGCAGCTGCTCCGAGATCTACCTGGAGCGAGCCTTCCGCGAAGCGGGCCTCGGCCCCGCCGAGCGCCTACCGGTCGCGCGTGAACTCGGCGATACGGCCATCGCGCTGCTCGTGCACCCCACGCTCGACGACGATGCCATCGATCGCACGATCGAGGTCGTGACCGAGGTGGTGGGTCGGGCGACGAGATAGGTGGATGCCGCTCGGGGCACTAGCCAGCGTGCCTGAGCGAACTCGAACGACGTCGAACTGTCGATCACGCTGGTCGATCTGCCTCGCCGCGGGCGGGACGGAACCTCGACGTTCGATTCTCATGGGGCAGTGTCCCCGTCAACACTGCCGCTGGTCGGAAACTTGCCTCGTGGAGCGTGGCCTGGTGCGGTGCGGCAGCGATGGTGGGCGCAAGGGACGCCAGCGGGGCTTGGGCGGCCAACGCGATCATCGTCCAGAAGTACTTGTTGAACCCGAGGTCGCCGACGAGGGCGAACACCATCGATAGGGCGATGAGAGACACCATCAACGCCCCGATACCAGTTCGGTCTTGCACATAGGATCGCCACGCCCGCCACGCCGTGGACACGACGATGCCGGCCCACAGCAGCAGGGCAGGCAGGCCGAACGTGAGCGCCACCTGCAGGAGGCTGTTGTGCGACGAGATCGGCCGTGTCATGCCGCGTGCCTCCCCCAGGACGAACAGGAACGAAGGTCCGTAGCCGAACCACGGCTGATCGCCGACCAGTTCGAGGCCGTGAGTGGCGATCGAGTCGCGGGCGCCCAGATCGCCTTCCGTGATGGCGTCCAGAAAACGCTCCTGCAGCACGGTGGCGTCGGCAACGAAGAACGCCAAGACCAGCAGCGCGGCCGGGATCACGGTGACGTAGGCCGAAAGGTTCCTCGCGCGCAGCGAGAGCGTGAGGACGGCGGCTAGGCCCATGACGAGGCCGAGCAGAGCGCTGCGACTGGCCGTCTGCACGAGGGCGAGACTCAGGGTGCCGAGGGCCGCAAGCGCGAGGGCGCCGGACCAACCGAAGCGCGGCCAACGGCGCAGGAGCCACCAGACCGCCGTCGTCGCCCCCATCGCATACCAGTATCCCTGCGCGTTCAGGTTCACGCCGACGAACCCTACGCGTCCCTCGAGTGTGCTGGTGAAGCCGGGCAGCGCCACCACCGTGGCGGTCGCCATGAACGTGACGGCTGCGATGACGCCGCCCCAGATGAAGGCTGCTGCCCGGCGGTCGCGAGCGAGGTCGATCGTCACCAACGCGAGGACGAGGACCTGCGCCCACTGCAGGTAGCGTAGCCACTCCGAATCGCCGGTCCAGATGCTCCGCAGCGCTTCCAGCAGGGCGGTGTACAGCAGGAACGCGGCGATCCAGCCCTGCGCCCCTGGGAGCATCGGTAGGCTCTCGCGCCGGTACCACACGTACAGGCCGAGCGCCAGCGCGGTCGCGAGCGCCGCGGGATTGCGCAGGAACGGAATGGACGAGACGGTGATAACCTGGTCGAAGATGGAGAGGAACGCGGCGAGGCCGAGCAGTGTAAGGAGCAGCGTAGGCCTACGCGCCGCCGTCGTGAGGGCCGTGGCATCCTCTGCCCTGGCGGGCTTCATGTCGGCCGAGCCTTCCTTCTCCACCGCACACGATTCATGTGGGGAGTATACGCGGGAGGCCGGTACGCCCTCGTGCTGCCCGGCGCGCGCACGTTTCGGACCGGCAGGGCCTTCGAAAGATCTACGGTGAACGACCGCGCCAATTCCGTGGGCGACGTCGTGGAGCCGAGCTCCGACGCCGTTCGTGCCCCGTGCTTCTCGGTCGTCATCCCGTTGTACAACAAGGCCCGCCACGTCGAGGAGGCGATCCGGTCGGTGCTTGCGCAGACCTTCTCGAGTTTCGAGATCATCGTCGTGAACGACGCCTCCACGGACGGTAGCCGGGAGATCGTCGAGGCCATGGCCTCGCCCCGGGTCCGGCTGCTCGACAGGACCACGCCTGGTCCGGGCGGCTACGCCGCCCGCAACCTCGGGACCGCCGTGGCCGTCGGGGAGTGGATCACCTACCTGGATGCGGACGACACGTGGAACGAAGATCGGCTGGAGCAGTTGCAGGCGGCCATCCGGCAGTTCCCGGACGCCAACGTTCACGCGTGCGCGTGGTTCGTCGCCCACCGGAACGCGGCCATGCACAAGAACAAGTTCGCGCGGATCCAGGGTGATCGTGGCCGCCACCGGGTCACGCTTGTCGAGTACTTCGTGAGCTTGCGCAAGAACCGGCCCGTGATCCACACCGACACGGTGGCCATCCGCCGCTCCAGTCTGCCGGATGGCGCCGTGTTTCCTGCGGACGTCGGCCTCCGGCGGGGTGGTGATGTCTACGCCTGGTTGCGCTTGATGTGCCGTGAGCGATGCCTCGTCTGGAGCCCGCACGCCGGCGCCAACTACTTCGTCGATTCCGACAACATGGTCACACGCACCGTCGCGGTCGACCTGGCCGCGCTGGCTCCGCCCTTGATCCAGGCGTTGGAAGAGGGGTTGTCGGCGCGGGAGCGCGGTCTCCTGCGCCGCGCGGCCAACGGGCTGATGTGGGCGGGTTGGCTGAGGGAGGTGCTGCAGGGTCGACCCGGCTTCCGGCTCCGGCGGCATCTGTTCTGGCGGGGTGCCTACGGGCAGGCGCTGGCGATGACGCTGGCATCGTTGGTGCCGCAGGAAGCGATCCGTGGCCTCCGGCGAGTGGCGAAGTTCTCATCCTCGGGGGGTTAGATCAGCCCGGGAGGATGGTGTCTTGAGCTTGCGGAGGTGGAATCGAACAGGTGCTGGCAAGGCGCCCTTCCTATTGAAGTTGGTGACCTGGCTGTGGGTCATGTCGACGGTACTCGCGATCTCCGCTTGCGGCGCGATGGAGTCGGCCCCCTCGCTCGCTTTCCTCGGCGGTCCGCTTCCGGCCGCTTCTGCGCGCGTCGGCCCGCCGCCTGGTGATCCGGCTCCCAGTGATCCGCCGGTGTCGGGGCGTGAGTTCTTCGTGGCGCCGTGGGGTTCGGATGCGGGTGTGGGGTCGTGGGAGGATCCGTTCGCGTCGTTGCGGCCGGTGGCGGAGGTGGCGGATCCGGGGGATGTGGTGTCGTTGCGGGGGGGTGTGTATGACGATTTGTCGCAGGTGTACTACAGCGTGAGTTTGAGTGGGGCGGAGGGTGCGCCGATCACGGTGCGGTCGGTGCCGGGGGAGGTGGCGGTGTTCGATGGGCGGCGGCACGCGTGGCATCCGCGGACGGCGGGTGATGGGCGTTCGGTGAACGATCCGATGCTGTTGCAGGTGTTCGGTGATCACTTGGTGTTCGAGGACTTGACCTTCCGCAATGGCGTGGGGAACGGTTTCTACTTCGTGGGGTACCACAACGTGGTGCGGCGCGTGACGAGCCATGCGAACCATGGGCATGGGGTGCAGTTCCAGGGGAGCTTCAACCTGCTGGAGTACGTCACCTCGTTCGACAACGACAGTGTGGCGAACGGTGGCAACAGCGCGGATGGCATCTCGATGACGGATGGCAAGCACATCCGCATGATCAAGGGTGATTGGGCGGAGACGCGTGGGAACGTGGTGCGGTACTCGTTGGCGTACCGCAACTCGGATGACGGTATCGATCTCTGGGATGCCTGGGACACGTTGGTCGAGTACAGCGTTTCGTTCGAGAACGGCTACGGGCCGACGGGGAACGGGGAGGGCTTCAAGCTCGGTGGTGGCAATCGGGAGGATACCGGCACGGTGGCGCGCTTCAACATCGCGTTCGGGAACCGGACGAACTTCAACACCAACACGTCGACGGGTGTGACGCTGATTCACAACACCTCGTGGGCGGTGCGCGGGGACGGCATCGGCTTCGCGTTGGCCACGTACGAGACGGGTGCGGATGCCAACTTCGCGTACAACAACGTCTCCTACCAGGATGCCTGGCCGCGTGCGCGGGGTGATGGTACGGACGATCGCAACAACTCGTGGAACCTCGGCATCGACGATCCTGGCTTCCGCTCGCTCGATCCGGCCTCGCCCGACTTCCTCGCGCTGCGCTCTGGCAGTCCCGCCGTGAACGCCGGCATGCGGCTCGGTTTGCCCTACACGGGTAGCGCGCCCGACCTCGGCGCTCTGCAACTCGGCGACCACCTCACCCTCACCCGCGCACCCGACGGAAGCTGGCGCATCCAGAACTGGTACGTCGCGGCACAGTAAAGCACCGCCGCCGGCGGCACCCGCTCGGACCAGCAGACGGTCCTCGCGGGCGCCGCCGGCGCCGTATCCATCACACGACCCCGGCGCCGCAGGCGATACCGTTCTCCCGTGAATGGCACCAATTCGGCTCGGCATCGTGACGACGATGTCACCGCCCAGTGCGCGCCTTCGCAAAACGCCCGGCTGCAGCGCCTTGCCCTCTCACCGGGTTGCGCGGCGGCGACTCCGCGGGGATCGCGATGATCATCATCGACGAAGCACTCCGACGGCGCGAGGCCGAAGGCAACCCCGTGCGCGTGGGCGTGGTCGGCGCCGGGTTCATGGCGCGTGGCCTCGCCCGGCAGCTGCATCACGCGCTGCCCGGCCTAAGGCTCGTGGGGATCGCGAACCGCACACCGGCGAAGGCGCATGACGTCCTGCGCCGGGCCGGTCATCTCGACGTGCGCGACGTCGACGATCCAGGTCAGTTCGACCGTGTCGCCGCCGCCGGGGGTACCGGCGTCACCACCGACCCGTTGGTGCTCTGTGCCGCCGCCTCGGTCGACGTGCTCGTCGAGGCCACGGGCGCGGTGGAGTTCGGGGCGCGGGTGATCACCTCGGCCATCGACCACCGCAAGGACGTCGTGTCGCTGAACGCCGAACTCGATGCGACGGTCGGTCCCATCCTGCAGGCGCGCGCACGCGAGGCAGGCGTGATCGTGACGGGTGCCGACGGCGACCAGCCGGCGGTGCAGGTGAACCTGGCGCGGTTCGTCCGATCCCTGGGACTCACACCGCTCGTGTACGGGAACGTGAAGGGCCTCCAGGACCGTTACCGCACGCCGGCCACCCAGGCCGGCTACGCGGCGCAGTGGGGCCAGACGCCCGAGATGGTCACGAGCTTCGCCGACGGCACGAAGATCTCGATG
>JAABRY010000146.1 GCA_011390645.1 Gemmatimonadota bacterium | reverse complement strand
GGTCAGACCCAGCCGGCGCGTGCGCTCCACCGGATCGGCAATCTGGTCAAGCTTGGCGAAGGCCGAGCCGAGCCGGCGGAGGTCGCCCGCCATCAACTCCCGGATCAGGGCGTCCTTGTCGGCGAAATGGTGGTAGATCGCGGGAGCGGTGTACTCCAGGCGGTCGGCGATGGCCCGCATGGTGGTGGCCTCGATGCCAAGCTCGACGAACAGCTCGCGCGCCGCATCGAGGATGCGCTCGCGCGTGTCATGCTTCTCTCGGTCACGCCGTTCCTTGGAACCCATGACGGTAGCTTAACGACGTTAAGTTGGATGGTCAAGTGAGGGGTGAGGGGTGTGGGGGAAAATGGGGGCCAACATGGCACGACCATCCCACCTACTGGCCCACAGTTCCCCCTCACCCCTGAGCCGCGCAGCGGCGCCCCCGCGCGGCCGCAGGCCGCGCCCCCTTAGGTTTCCCCTCCAATGCCTCGCTCCTTCCGCTGGCTCCTCGCCCTCACGCTGCTGGTCGCCGCCGTCTGGTTCGTCGTCACCCCGCGGCGAGCGTACAACGACTTCCGCGTGGCCCTGCTCACCGGCAGTGAGTCGGGGCTGCAAGCCACCGTGGACTTCCCGAGGCTCCGCGACAACCTGAAGCGCGACCTCGCCCCTGCGCTTGAGCGGGTCGGCGGCGGGATTGGCACCACGGTTGGTGGGCTGCTGCTCGAGCAGGCGGTCAACAGCGTGCTCACGCCAACCGGGCTGTCGCAGGTGGTGACCGGGTTCGGCACCATCCGACGTTCGGCCGCGGAGGTGTCCGATACTCCGGGTGATGTCGTCACCACATATCGCTACAAGTCACCCTCGCGGGTGGATGTCGAGGTCCGGCCCGCCGGAGATCCCGACGCCACTGCCGGAATCCTGACCTTCTCGCGCTCAGCGCTCTCGTGGCGGCTGACGCGCATCACCTCGGATCGCCTGATGTCCGCCGGGAGCCGTCCATGATTCGTACCGCTGCGCTGCTCGCCCTCTGCTGCTTGCCGACCACACTGCTCGCGCAGGCGCGCATTCGGCCGGATCCGAAGCCGGCGCGTACACCCGAGTGGACCGTGGCCGGGGCACAGGTGAAGCAGCGTCCGATGGCGTCACCGCGCCGGCCCATCGCGGCCCAGTTCGACTCACTCGGTCTGTCGCCCCTCGGGGAGCGCGGCGACCCCGTGACGGTCTACCTCTTCCCCGACGGCCAGAACCTCGGCGGGGTCCGCCATGCCCGCATCACGCTGCGGCAGCGCTTCGACCCCCCGGCGTCGTGGCGGGCCGCCTGTGATGAGGTGGCGCACCCGGGCTGGTTCTACTCGCTCGATGCCCCCCCCACGTCGCAGTTCGGCGTCGTGGTGGCCGGCACCCACCCGAAGCCGGAATGGCGCACTCCCCCCCCCAGCGTCTTCGCCGGTGGCCGGGCACCGTTTCTCGCCTTCGCCGATTCCGCCTGGCAGCGATACCTCGCGCGCATGAAGCCCGCCACTGAGCGTGAGTATGCCTTCCTCTGGTACGCCTTCCACACCGAGGCCAAGGACGCCGGCTGGGAGCGCGCCAAGCGCTTCGGCGTCCGCGGCCCCAACGGCCACCACTACGCCGTCTTCTCGTTCTGGCTGCGTGATGACTCGAAGGACGGCACGCCCAATACCGTCGGGACCTGGATCGTAGATGCGTGGGGTCGGCCGGTCGCACAGGCCCACGGCAATGTCGACATCTACGGCACCGTGGACGCCGATGGCGACGGGATCGATGACGTCGTCACCTCCAGCGGGATGATTCGGTGGGACGGCAACACCTGGGTCTTCCCGAAGGTGTACTCCGATGAGCCGTGCCTGGCGCGTCGGAACGGGACGCCACCGCCGGGAGTGCGTCCATAGGCCCACGCCCTGCGCGCGCCGCACTGCTGCTGGCCTTTGCGGCGATCTACTTCATCTGGGGCTCGACCTACCTCGCCATCAAGATTGCCGGCGAGACGCTCCCCCCATTCCTCCTCGCCGGCGCCCGCAACATGGTCGCCGGCGCGGCGCTCGTGGTGTGGGCGACGCTTCGCGGCGTGCCGCGTCCATCGCCGCGCGAATGGCTCGGCGCCGCCGGGGTGGGCATCTGCATGGTCGTGCTCAGCAACGCACCGATCGTCTGGGTGCAACGCGAAGTGGACTCCGGCGTCGTCGCCCTGTTCACGGCGATGTCACCCGTCTTCATCGCCATCTTCAATCGCATCCGCCTCGGCACCCCGATCCGCGCACGCGTGCTGCAGGGGATGGGCCTGGGCACCATCGGACTCGCCATCCTCGCGAGCAGCACGCTGCAGAGCGCCCCGCGACCCATTCTCGTCCCGATCATCATCCTCGCGGTGGCATCATGGGGCGTCGGCATCACCTTCGGCCGCGATTGGCCCAACGCGCGCGATGTGATGATGGCGAGCGGAGCGCAGATGCTTGCGGGGGGGGGGATCGCCGCGCTGCTTGGCATGGCCGGTGGCGAACTCTCAGGCTTCACCTTCGCCGACGCCTCGACGCGATCGATCCTGGCATGGTGGTACCTGACGATCTTCGGCTCAATGGTCACCTACACTGCCTACCAGTGGCTCCTCGGGCACGTCGAAGCCACCACGGTCGCCACCTCCACTTACGTCAATCCGATCGTCGCCATCGCGCTCGGCGTGGCCTTCGGCGGCGAGCACCTCGACCCCAAGGTGCTGATCGCCGCGGCGTTCCTCATTCCGGCAGTGATGCTGGTGATTGGTCGGCGAGGGGTCAACATCCCAGCCGGCGGTGTCAACCGCCGGGGGTGAAACGTGAAAGGTGAAAGGGTCTACAGGGCAACCCGTTTCACCTTTCACCAAGCGCCGCGTAGCGGCGTCCCCCTTACCCCTCACCGGCGGTTGACACCGCCGGCTGGTTGTTGCCCCTCACCCGGTCACCAACTCCACCGCCAACCCCCCATTCTCACTCCGCCACACCGGCGTCAAAGCCATGCCGAGCTGGCCACTGAGTCGGCGATCGGCATCGAGGAGCGCCAGCCGCCAGTGCGGCCGCTGCTCGCGCATCACCCGGCCGAGCGTCGCGTAGAGGTCTCGGAGGTCGCGGCCGTCATCAATGCGGGCACCATATGGTGGATTGGTGACGATCCATCCCTCACCGTCGTCTGGTGGGAGCATTGCGATCGTTGCGCGTTCGATGGTGAGATCTGCAGCCACACCAGCGCGCTCGGCGTTCTCCTGCATTGCGCGCACGGCGCCATCATCGCGGTCCGATACGCTGATCATGACACCCGCATTCGACAACTCCTCCGCCGTAGCACGCTCGCGCGCCATCGCGAACACTGAGGGCGGCAGCGCCGGCCAGGCTTCGGCAGCAAAGCGTCGTCCCCGCCCTGGTGCCATGCGCCGCGCGAGGAGTGCCGCCTCGATCGCGATCGTTCCTGAGCCGCCAAACGGATCGTGCAGCGGCAGCGTGCCGTCCCACTCGACACCCAACAGCATCGCGGCGGCAAGCGTCTCCCGCAGCGGGGCCTTGCCCACTGCCTGTCGCCAACCGCGCCGGTGGAGCAATCCCCCTGAGGCATCGGCCGAGAGCGTGACGTGATCCCGATGCACGCGCACCACGATGCGCTGGACGCGGGGCAGTTGCGTGACATCGGCCTCGAGTGCTTCTGCAGCGGATGGCGCGCGCACCGCACTCGCACCCGGCACCTTCGCGAGGACGCTCCGCTCCAGCCGCTCGGCGATTCCATCCTGATGGTAGAGCCGTGACTTCTTGCTCGAAACCCGGAAGTGCACCGCACCGCCCTTGGGGATGACCGCACTCCAATCCACCCGACCGGCGTGTCGCTCCAGCTCCGCAAAGCTCTTCGCCGTGAACTCGGCCAGGCGGACCGTCACGCGGGTTACCGTGCGCAGGCGCAACAGCGCGCCGGCGAGGCCGGTGGCATCGGTGGTGAAGGGCACCCCGCCTGGCTCCACCGTCCCCGTGGTACACCCCAGCGCCACCAACTCGCGCTCGGCCAACGGCTCAAGGCCGATCGCCGTGGCGGCGAAGCAGGGGAGTGGTGTGGTCAGCGGCATGGGGGAAGGGTAATGTGACGGAGGTCGGAGGAGGGGGTAACTTTGTCGAGGGTCGTAGGTCGTAGGCTGTAGGTCGTAGGCGTTCTGGATTCCGGTACCCTGCGCGTCGCAGCAGAATCATGAGTCCAATCTTTGCGACCTATGACCTACGACCTACGACATATGACTTGCGACCTACGACCTACGACCTACGACCCTACAGGATCCCATGTCCAAGCCAATTTCCGACTTCCTCCGCCACCACTACCGCCACTTCAACGCCGCGGCCCTCATCGACGCCGCCGACGGCTACCGCGCCCACCTCGACGCGGGTGGCAAGATGATGGTCACCCTCGCCGGCGCGATGAGCACGGCGGAGCTGGGGTTGTCGCTGGCGGAAATGATTCGGCAGGGGAAGGTCGCGGCCATCACATGTACGGGTGCGAATCTCGAGGAAGACATCTTCAACCTCGTCGCCCACGACTTCTACGAGCGGGTCCCCAACTACCGCGACCTCACACCGGCCGATGAAGAGGCGCTGCTCGCGCGCCACATGAACCGCGTCACCGACACCTGCATTCCCGAAATGGAAGCGATGCGTCGGCTCGAGACCGCGGTGCTCGAGGAGTGGGTCGCCGCCGACCAGGCCGGCGAGCGTTACTTCCCGCACGAGTTCTTCTACCGTGTGCTCCGCAGCGGCAAGTTGCAGCAGTACTACCAGATCGACCCGAAGAACTCCTGGATGCTCGCGGCGTGCGAGGCGAACCTCCCGATCTTCGTCCCGGGTTGGGAAGATTCCACCCTCGGCAACATGTTCACCGGCCACGTGATCTCGGGCGACGTCAAGAACGTCCACACCGTGCGCACCGGTATCGAGTACATGATGGTGCTCGCCGAGTGGTACACGACGAACAGCGGCGGGAAGGGAATCGGCTTCTTCCAGATCGGTGGCGGCATTGCCGGCGACTTCCCGATCTGCGTCGTGCCGATGCTGCACCAGGACCTGCAGCGCGAGGACATTCCGGTCTGGAGCTACTTCTGCCAGATCTCGGACAGCACCACCAGCTACGGTTCCTACTCCGGCGCCGTTCCCAACGAGAAGATCACCTGGGGGAAGCTCCGCGCCGAGACGCCGAAGTACATCATCGAGAGCGACGCGAGCATTGTGGCGCCGTTGATTTTTGCGATTGTGCTGGGCTGGTAGGGGGGGCGCGGCCTGCGGCCGCTCAGGGGTGAGGGGTGAGGGGGAACAGGGTAAAACGTGAAAGGTGAAACGGCCTCATGGGCGAGTCCCGTTTCACCTTTTACCAAGCGCCGCGAAGCGGCGTCCCCCTGACCCCTCACCCTCCCCGTACGTCCACTTCCGCCACACCCCTTCCATCGGCCCGAAGCGGTGGCGCGCCAGCCACCATTGGCTGAAGAGCGTCTGCCCGGTGAGAATCGCGAGCACCAGCGGCAGGAACCAGGTCGGACCCAACCGCCCGCCCAGCCCGAAGCCGATGCCGTAGAAAATCACGATCGCGATCACCGTCTGCATCAGGTAATTGGTGAGCGCCATCCGGCCGGTCGGTGCGAGGCCGCCAAGCACGCGCTGCCATCCTGGCCGCTGCCACAAGAGCAGGAACCCTGCGACGTACGCCATCGCCAGCGGCGCCACGCCCAGCGTGTAGAGCACCGTGTTGGCGAGCCCCATGAGCCCCGAGGGCCCGCCCCCCCCAATCTGTCCGGCGTTCATCGCCATGAGGAGGTTGGCCGGCAGTCCCACCACCAGTCCCCACGCAAGGATGCGCTTGAGGAGTGGGATGTGCACCTCCAACTGCTCCCACATCCGCCGTCGACCGATCACCATCCCGAGCAGGAACATCGCCATCACCTTGAACGGGCGGCCTGTGTAGAGGAGGTCACCGAACCGGAAGAAGACGCCGGGAAGCGAGAGACGGGCGATGTCATCCACACCGCCGTGCACGAATGACTCCGTCACGACCAGCATGCTCTCCGGGTCCACCCCGACCAGCATGCTCGCGCCATACCCGAGCGCGAAGAACGGCATCCCGAGCGTCAGCATCGGACTGATCAGCAACGGGAGATAGTTCACGATTGGCAGGGCGAGCAGGATCGCGACCCAGCGGAGCGCACGACGGTCCTCCATCTCGCGCAGTCGGACCAGGATCATCCCCATCAGGGCGTAGAAGAGCAGGATGTCGCCCATCCAGAGCAGGAGATGGGCGAATCCGATCCCCGCGAGGATCCACAGTCGGCGACGATACGTCCCCAAGGCGGCAGCGGCGTCGGCGCGGCGTCCAAGCTGCAGGGCGAAGCCGAGGCCGAACATCAACGAGAAGATCGAGTAGAACTTCCCGTCCACCAGCGCGTGGTAGAGGTACATCATCGTCGCGTCAGCGGGGAGCTCGTACCTCGGGACGAGGTCTGCGGTGCCCTCCCATTCCCAGAGCGAAAACGCGGTGGCAATGTTGCCGAGGCAGACGCCGAAGAGGGCGAAGCCGCGCAGCGCATCAAGGACCGTCGCGCGTGACGTCGGATCGGTCGGGCCGGTGATGGGGCCGGACGTGTCGAGCACGCTATCGAGAACAGCCGAACGCGGGGCGATGCTCACGAGGCCTCAGGGCATGGTGGGGAGACATCTGGAATATGAGCGCTGGTACAGAGTGCGCAACAGCAGGGCCGTTCGCTGTTCGCTGTTCGCTGCTCGCTGCTTGAGGCGCTCGGCTCGGTCGGGGGGCAGCCACCATCCGTCGGACCGAAACTCGCTCGCTACGCTCGCTCAGACAGTCGGTCCTCCTCTGGCGGCCCCCCCGACCCTCGCTGGCGCCTCGGGCACCGATGTCGCTTCACGCCGTTCACCGTTCACCCCGAGCATCCACGTACCAGCCAACTTGTTGCAATGCGCCGAGGTCTTCGGTGATCCCGTCCGCCGCGAGCTGACCGGCGCGCAGACGCATCAGATCGAGTCGCAGCGTCTCGAGTGCCATCACCGCCTCGGTGCTCCTGGGGTGCGCGCGATCGAGCGCGATCTGTTCGAGTCGCGCGATGACATCGGGGACGCCAGCGAGTTGCTGTTGCTCACTGGGCGGGAGTGCCGCGTAGCTCGCCTGCACCGCGCCACCGAGCGCGAGGGCGGTGGGCTCGCCGCTTGTCGGCGCCTCCGGAATCCGTCCCAACCCCAGCGTGGCGGCTCGCCAGAGCCATCCACCCACACGGCCGCGCAGCACCCTGACCCACCACGAACCCTTCACGCCCTGCAACTGGGCCACTCGGGCCACCGTGATTGCGGGGGTGAAGAGCGCCATCAGGAAGCCGGACAGGTTCAGTGGGGTCCAGTCGGCCCGCACCATGAGGATCATCCCGCCGATCGTGGCAGCCATGCCGAGGGATACGACCGCTTGGACACGGCGTGACCAGGCCGGCCCC
>JAABRY010000145.1 GCA_011390645.1 Gemmatimonadota bacterium | reverse complement strand
GCCGGAGGTGAGCCACAGCCAGCCGAGGTAGATGCGGACGAGGGTCCAGAACGGTGCCATCGTCCTGGAGGCGAAGAGGAACTGGCTGATCCTCGGTTCGGGGTAGTGGACGATGGGTGTGGTCCGTGACATCAGGATGTCTCCTTCCCGTGGGTGACGCCGCACCGCATGGCGGGTGGCGTCCGATCACGGTGGGGGCCCCCTCGGCGCGAGGGGCGCTGCGACCGGCGATACGACGCCGAGGACGCCCCGTAGACGTTGCCTCCGCTCTCCGAGATCGGGGTGGCGACGAGCGCTCGTCCCATCGGATGGCGATCGGGCCGATGCGGACGAGGAAGGGGTCCGCGTGCGCCTCCTCACGATAGTCCTTGTTGGGGGTACGGGCGGTTCATCCAGAGGGCGCGACACCCGAGGGGCGGGCCACACGGGGACCGGCATCGTCGGAAACCGCGGCCGGCGGAAGCTTCTCGCCCCTCGCCGCCTCGGTGAGTCCGGGGCCGTGCTCGCCAGCCTGCCGTCGGCGAGGCCGATGCGGTCGCGACATCGCCACGCGGTGTGGGCATCCGTTGACACACCACAAGGGAGAAGCGACCCCGGTGGTGCGGAGGCGCTTCGATGGCAGAGCCGTGCGCGACGGCCTCTAGCTGGTCGGGGTGACTGGATTTGAACCAGCGACCACTTGACCCCCAGTCGCCGAGGTTCATCCAATACGCCCCCATTGCCGTCAGGGACAACACTTCTTGGTCCTGGCCGCTGCCCGCAAGGGCGAGTTCGACCATGTGACCGCTACCGACATTGTAGGGGACTGGAGCAGGTGACCGGGACCGCACGGAACGGCCAGGATGAACAACGCATGCCACATGGGACGCGCCAAGCGAAGCCCCACCAAGAGGGCGGGGCGTCAGGTCGAACTCAGGTGATGCTGGTTGCCCTATGGAGCCTCCGTAACCGGCGTGCCAGGAGTCACTTGATACGTGAACTCGCCCTGGTCATGCAGGCCGGTGTAGCGGTAGTCGTTGTCCGTCACGAAATCCTGGACGACCGTCACGTTCTGGCAGGCATTGATCGCGGTCGGGTCCAACGCAGTATCGTAAGTGAACGGGCTGTCGACCGCTGCCGCCTCTTGAAGCGTGCCAGGCTCCTTCAAGCACGTCTGGGTCGCCGTGTCGAA
Source organism: Gemmatimonadota bacterium (assembly GCA_011390645.1). GTDB lineage: Bacteria > Gemmatimonadota > Gemmatimonadetes > Gemmatimonadales > GWC2-71-9 > Palsa-1233. Next base: position 6,368 of record JAABRY010000145.1, on the reverse strand, counting down.
CGCCAGTTCGCGAGGTGCACTCAGTAAGGGTATGAGAACCGCTGCCACGATCGCGTTGATGGCGATCACGAGGAGTATCCCGACCAGAGTGAAACCGCGCGACGTCAAACTGAACCCCTCTCTAGAAGAGTGGCGTCCCTTGAGGGGCGCCACGCATCATCACGGAAGGATGAAGAAGGTTACGGGGTCGGGACGACGCCAGTGCCGTTGGTGATCGTGTAGTTCGTAGTGCCGCGGAGGTGCTCGCCCGTGAACGAGAAGGTGCTGCCGTCCGCCGCGATGGTGCCCACAACTTCCACGTCTTCACAAGCGTTGAGCACGTCGGTGCCGATCGTGACGCCGCCAGTGCCCGCTGCGCCATGAGTCCTGCCAGTGTCGTCATACTCGAATGGCGAGTTGCTCGCGACGACTTCTTGCTGCACCGACAGTTCCTTAAGGCACGTCTGCGCGGCAGTGTCGAACGCGCGGCTGCGGGCGTTCAGCAGGTTCAGAATGAGAACCGCTGCGAGGATGCCGATGATCGCATGGCCGAACGCCGGCCCGATTCTGGTGACGTGCCTGGTGTCCACACGTGCCTGAACGCATCCACCTACTGTTCGAGCGACCTTAAGCCACGCCTCTGTGGGCCGCGAGGGACGAGTCGAAGGCGACGTTAACCCCCTACCGATAACGGCACTTCGCGGATTGTTAACAGCACAGGCGTCCCTGGACAGCGAGCTTCGCGGGCGCAGGGGACGGCGAGTGAACCGCGCGATTGGATTCCACCCGGTGCAGCGATAGAACCCCCATGCCCGAAATCGACACCCCCCAGAGGTAGATGAACCGCCCTCTATAGACGAGCTGCGAAAATCGGCGACACCCTCGGGACCAGCCCCCGAAGTCGAGCGGCACCTCAGGAGCTGGCGTCACCGACTCAGATGCACGCACCCCGGCACCAGGGGCGCCGTAGAGAGTCGCGGCTCGACCAGCGACGTTGTGGTTCGCACGGCACGACAGGCCGCATGCAGTGCCCTAGCGTTGAGGATCGCGCCTTGCATCTGAGGTGTCTGAGTTACGAGGGTTAGGGTGACGGCATCTATGAGTGTTCAGAACGAACGGGAAAACCGCATCCGACCTGCCGGCACCAGCCGGCTCGAGGGATCGACGACCTCTGAACGGGACTCTCGAGTCGGCTGGCGAGAACGGGAGGGACCTGAGTGATCCTTTTGGCCCGCCTGATCGCGCTCTCGGGTATGGCGATCGGCGTGACTGTCGCTGCAGCCGGCTTCTTCGCCGGTAGCCTTCCGCTCCTAGTCGGTTGGGGCACCGTTTCGTTGGCCTTCGTCCTGTGGTTCCTGACGCCTTCGGCCGGCCCGTCGAGGTTCGGAACCGAGCACTTGCCCGAAGACCACCCCGCCCGACGCCACTTCGAGGAGGATGACGAGCCGCCAGACCGATCCTGATGCGTCCGGATCGTTCACCGTTGGGGCGAAGAGAAGCTTGGCCTCCGCCGAGGGCTCGCTCGATGCGGGCGGCCGTGTGGTCCTCGCCTGCGTCCTTCAGGGCCCGTATCGCGTCGTAGAGCAGGCGCTGTAGCCGCTGGTTCTCCTCGCGGAGGTGATTCCGCCCCTCGGTGCCGGCCGCCCACTGGCGGGCAACGGCCCAGCATGGCTTCGTTTTCGGGGCTTGCCGGTGGGGGCGCGCGTCGGAGCGGGGCAAATGGCCCTTGCGCGTGGCTCCGTGATGCGCTCGTAGTCATGTTGTGGACGCGGCGGCGCGCGGGCGTCGGCGTAGCGCCGCGCTCATCATCGCGCCGCATCCGCAGGGGTGTCCCGCCCACCGGCCGAGCCGCTCGCGTCCATCGCCGGCGTGGCGAGCCGTTCCACCGTCTCCACCGGCTCGACGCGTTCCTCGGCGCCTAACGGCTCCGATACGGTCGCCGAGCCGCGCCGTTCGGAGGCCGGCCATGCGCATCCGCATCCTTCTGGCAACCGTGATGGCGTTTCTCGCCCTCGCTCTTCTCGCCCTCGCTCTGGTTTCGTGTAAGACCGGGGAGGAGCCCGAGAACGTCGCCGTCACGCTCGAGCCCACCGCGGTGACGTTGGCGCCGGGTGCGAGCACCGCCTTCGAGGCGACCGTGACGGGGGGCAGCGATCCTGGCGTGGAGTGGACGGTGACCGGCGGTACGGTCGACGTCCACGCTTCCGGCGTCGAGATCGCCTACACCGCGCCTGCCACGGAAGGCACGTACGACGTCACCGCTACCAGTACCGCCGATCCGAACGCGAGCGCCACCGCCACCGTGACCGTACGTGCGGTGTCGATCGTGACGGTCTCCATCTCGCCAAGCGCGGCGACGCTGGCGCCCGGAGGAACGCTAGGGTTCATGGCGACGGTGACGGGCTCGACCGATACGGCCGTGACCTGGCTGGCGAGTTGCGGCAGCATCGCTGGTACGGGCACGACGGTCACGTACACCGCTCCCGCGAGCGAGGGAAGCTGCACCGTCACGGCGACGAGTAGCGCCGATCCGAGCGAGCAGGCCGAGGCGATCGTAAGGGTCGTGGCAGCACCCTTGGCGACCGTGACTGTGACGCCGAGTGCTGCCACCCTGGCGCCTGGCGAGTCCCAGCCGTTCACGGCCACCGTCAGTGGCCTCGCCGATACGTCGGTGACGTGGGCGGCGTCCTGCGGTAGCATCGCTGGCACGGGGAGCGCCGTCACTTATACCGCTCCGGCGAGCGAAGGCACGTGCACGGTGACGGCGACCAGCGTCGCCGACCCGACCGAGAGCGCCAGCGCCGTGGTGACGGTGGTCGAGCCCGCCAGCGTGAGCGTGTCGCTGTCCCCCTCGGCGGCGACGTTGGCGCCGGGGGGCGCGCAGGCGTTCACGGCGACGGTGACGGGCTCGACCGGTACGGCCGTGTCCTGGCGGGCCAGCTGCGGCAGCATCGCTGGCACGGGGAGCACCGTCACCTACACCGCTCCGGCGAGCGAAGGCACGTGCACGGTGAGGGCGACCAGCGTCGCCGACCCGACCGAGAGCGCCAGCGCGACCGTCACGGTGACGGCCCCCGACGCCGTGGTCGTCACCGTCACCCCGACCAGCGCCACCCTCCGGATCGGTGGCACCGAGACGTTCACCTCTTCGGTCACGGGGACGTCGGACACCGGGGTGACGTGGTCGGCGACGGGCGGCACGTTCTCCGGCGAGACGGCCGTGGTCTACACCGCGCCGGACGTGCTCGGCACCTACACCCTCACCGCCATCAGCGACGCCGACCCTAGCAAGAGCGCCAGCGCAGCGATTCGCGTCGTGGCTCACCCCGACGAGCTGTGGGCGATCCAGTACGGCACCAGCGAGGGGGACGCTGCGGGAGGCGTCGCGGTCGACGGCGACGGGAACGTCTACGTGGTCGGCACGTCCGAGGGGGATCTCTTCGGTCCGGCCGCCGGGAGCCAGGACGGCTACCTTCTCAAGCTCGACAGCGACGGTTCGGAGGTGTGGACGCGCACGCTTGGGACGGCGGGCGCGATCACCGGGCTGTACGGCGTGGCCGTGGGGCCCGGCGGGAACACCGTGGTCGCGGGCAGGACGACGGGAAGCCTGGCCGGGGCGGGATCGCACGTGGGCAACGAGGACGTGCTGGTGGCGAAGTACGCGCCGAACGGCCATCGGCTGTGGATCCACCAGGCGGGCAGCAGCCAGTGGGACCAGGCGCGCGCGGTCGCGATCGACCTGGTCGGCAACGTGTTCGTGGTCGGCGCCACCTACGGCGATCTCGGCGGTCCGGGAACGCACAAGGGAGGCTGGGACGCGTTCCTCATGAAGCTCGACCCGAACGGGAACCACGTGTGGACGCGTCAGGCGGGCACGAGCGCGGACGACGAGGGCTACGGCGTGGCCACGGGTGCAGCCGGAAACGTCGTGATGACCGGCTTTTCCAACGCAAGTCTCTTCGGACCGCACCAAGGAGGGCGGGATGCCTTCGTCCTCAAGATGAGTGCGGCAGGCGACTTCATGTGGGCCAGCCAGTTCGGTACCAGCGCGTTGGACTGGGCTACCGGGGCAGCGATCGACCTCGCCGGCAACGTGATCGCCATCGGAACCACCGGGGGCAGCCTGCCCGGCCCCGGCCTGTACCAGGGGGCCTACGACGCGTGGGTGGCGAAGCTCGGTCCCGACGGAACCCCGTTGTGGGCGCGCCAGTACGGGACGCCGGATTACGATCGGCTGCACGCCGTGGCGGTCGGGTGGGCCGGCAACATCGTGGCGGTGGGCGACACGCTCGGGGCACTCGCGGAGTCGAATCCGGCCGGGGTCTGGGACGCCTTGGTCGTGAAGGTCGATGCCGATGGGGTGCTGACGTGGACGCGTCAGTTCGGTACCGGGGTGACCGGCGAGCACACCATGGCCTTGGACGTCGCCATCGGCCCGGCCGGCAACGTGCTGGCCGTGGGGCGCACAGAAGGCAGCCTGGCGGGTCCCTACCAAGGCTGGCTGGACGCGTTCGTGATCAAGCTGGCACCCTGAAGCCGGGTCCTCGGACGCGATGTCCTCGCGCAGCGCTGTGCGGGTGCGGCGCGTCTACCAGCGGTACTGCTAGCGCCAACAGGCCGGCCCCGTCTGCCGCATGCCATCCCTGTGCGGCAACTGCGCCTCAACTATCGCGAGCGTGCGTGGCGCCAGGTGCCGAAACCCCCACCTCGGAAACGGGCCGCCCCCCTGGTAGGCAGAACTGCCCGACATAGACGAGCCGAAAACAGGTCGAACGAAACCCGCACCGATGACTCCCCGTGAGGCCTGCTGGTCGGGTGTTATCGGCTGGCAACGCATAGCCTGGATGCATCAAGCCTCCTAGAAGGCTCTCGGCTTCCGGGACGGTATCTGGTGGGGTATTCCCAGGCTCCTCGTCGACCGCCTAGCGTTGATGGTTGGCTTCGAGCGGGCTTCCTGCATTCACCGGAGCGCAGGCAAGGACCGTATCGGTTGCGGGGATGCTGGAGGCCTCAGCTGATTCACTGGCTCCCATGGGGCGCCGCGACGCCGGGATCCGCGCCTGCTGGCCGTGCGGTAGGTTCAGGCCGTTTCGCCATCGACTCGGCGGTTGGCGGCATCTAGCCCGGTGTCGAGCAGGAGGATGATCAGCGCGGCGTCCCGGTACGGGTTCCGGCGCCGACGCGCCTTGCCCAGCATGGCCGCGACGTCCCCCCGCGTGAACGTGACGATGCTCGTCGCCCGCGACGCCGGCTTCGGGAGGTCCTTCATCGGGCTCTCGGCCAAGTACCCTCGGCGGTGCAGCCAGTTCGTGACGACCCTGAGCGCCCGGTCGTAGGTGCGGAGGGAGGCGTGGCTCAGGTGCCTGTTGCTGACCAACCACTTCCTGATGGCGGCCTCGGTCAGTTCCTCGAGGGCCGAGACCTTGGCCTGGCGGAGGAAGCGCTCTACGGTGGAACGGTAGTACAGGAGGGTGGCTGGTGAGTTGCCCTTGTACTCCTGCTCCTCGTAGAAGTCGTTGAGGGCACAGCGAAGAGAACCGACCATGTCGGGCCGTCCATCCCGCGGTCACGAGTGAGCATGTGAGTACCAAGAAAGTGCTCCGGATTCGACCACGCGAAAGGACACGCCCGGAATCCCGAATCGTGTCCCTCACGGCCTTGCGGCGTTGGTCGGGGTGACTGGATTTGAACCAGCGACCACTTGACCCCCAGTCAAGTGCGCTACCAGGCTGCGCTACACCCCGTTGCGGCCCCGGAAGGCCCTTCGTGCGCCAGCCACGATACGCGTCACGCGCAGGGCGCGTCAACCTGGTGTTTGGGTTCAGCTGAGTTGGCTCGCAGGCGTTCGGGGCATGGTTCTCCCGCGAAGCGGCGTTACCATGGGTTCATGCCCATCGGCACCCGCGCTCGTCGGGTCGTTTCCCCATGACCGAACGTCGCGCCCGATCGTCGAGCGATCCCTCCCGAGAGGCAGAGGACCCGGCGACGGCGAGCGACTGGCATGCGCTGCCCATCGACGAGGTCGAACGCGAACTGGGCACCGACATCGAGCGGGGCCTCTCCGAAGAGGAGGCCGCACAGCGTCACGAACGCGACGGCCCCAACCGGCTCCCGTCGCCCGAGGGGCGGTCGGCCTGGGCGATCCTGGGGGCCCAGTTCACGAGCCTGATCGTGCTCTTCCTGGTGGCCGCTGCCGCCGTCGCGTTCCTGTTCGGCGAGACGATCGAGGGCTTCGCCATCCTCGTCGTCATCGTCATCAACGCCGCGGTGGGCTTCTTGACCGAGATGCGGGCCGAGCAGGCGATCGATTCGCTGCGCAAGCAGGCCGCGCCCTCGGCGCGGGTCGTGCGGGGTGGCCAGGAGCGCACGATCGACGCCGAGGGCATCGT
>JAABRY010000144.1 GCA_011390645.1 Gemmatimonadota bacterium | reverse complement strand
GCGCAGTTCCGCAAGGAAGAGCCGTGGCGTGTCGGGGCCATCGCCATCGTCGCCACTTTCTGCCAGGAGCATGCGCTGGGTACCGGGAAGGCGCGCGACGCTCTCGAGGTCGTGGCTCGCGCCGGTCGCCGGCCAGCTGACATCGAGCGGGCGGTAATGCACCCCCGCGGGACCGGTCGGGAGCAGGAGCAGGCCGACGCGTCCCCGGGAGAGCTCGCCCTCCCCCCGCTTGGAATCGTGCACCACCAGCAGCCGTTCTCCCGACATCCAGCTCATCCCGCTGATGTCAGGCAGTGCCGGCGCCGGCTGCAGGCCACCATGCGGACGAGTGGGGGCGGTGCACCCCATCAGGATGGCGCTGGCCACCAGGCTGACGTGCGCGAGGGACCGCATCACGGGACCAGCGTGCGGGCGACACTCGGCAGGTCGTCGAGTCGACGCACCGGATGTGATCCGCGTGGCGCGAGGCCCCGGTCGAAGAAGTTCCAGTACGTGTACCCATCTTCCGACGCGGGTTCCAGCAGGAACGCCGCCACCATGCCGAGGCGTTGGTCGGTCGACACGAGGTAGGACCCCGAGGAGACCGAATCGGCAGTGGCGCCCTGCCACTGGCCGTCCACGCGCGCGGCGCGGTGGCCCTGGAACGGGCGCAGGATCGTGACCGAGTCGATGCGGAAGCGACCCGTCTCGCCAACCCATCGCTGTTCCAGTCGCTCGACGGCAATGCCCTGCCGCCGCAGCAGCGCGATCACATCGGTCCACTGTGCGTCGAGGACATAGGCTGCCGGGATGCGCTCCGACCGTGTGCCCACGAAGCGATCCACCACCGGCATCACGATGGCGCGGAACTCCCCGGTCCGCTGACGTCGGGAGAAACCTCCCCCCCCCTCACCCGCTGGGCGGGTCAGTTCGGCGATCACCGTGTCCATCCGTGGCGGCGCGAAGGTCGAGCGCACGACGACCGAATCGGGGCGATGGCGCACCATCGCATCGGCGAACGCCCGAATCTCCGCCGGCCGCTCCGCCACGTAGCGCAGCACCTCGAGCACGAAGGCGCGTGTGGCTTCGATTCGCCGCGGGAAGGGATCGTTGCTATACGCCTCACTCAACACCGCGAGACGACTCATCCCCATCAGGTTGGTGCCGAAACGCGGCACCGACTCGTAGGTCCACCACCCCTGCGTCAGCGAATCGGGGTGCTGGTTGCGAAAGTTGCCGTAGGGAAACGTTTCGATGCTGTGCCGGGCGCGCACGCGCTCACGAATGGCCGGCAGGGCGGTGTCCTGCAGCCAGTCGTTGGCGGGGGTCCGGTTGGGATTGAGTCCGGGGGACCAGGTCAGCGCGTAGCCATGGTAGGAGCCATTGGTGGTATGCAGGTCGATCACCATGTCCGGGTCCCATGCGGCGATGAAAGCGTGTGCCGCGCGGGTCTCGGGGGCCTCCTGCTTGACGTAGTCGCGGTTGAGGTCGAACCCCTGCCCGTTGGGGCGCAACCCGACGGTGTCCGGGCCGTTCTGCCCCGGCCGGTTCCGCGTCCCCGGTCCCCAGGCCTCGTTGCCGTCCGTGTTGTAGATCGGCACCGCAAGCAGGATGATCGAGTCGAGCAGTGACTGGTGGGCGCCCAGCGTGAACTCACGCAACAACTGCTGCACCACCTCTTTCCCCTCGACCTCGCCGGCGTGGATGTTCCCCTGCAGGTAGATCACCGGCTTGCCGCTTCGCTTTGCTTCTGCCGCCGACGCCACCATCGGGCGCGCGGCGATCACATAGGGAATCTCGCGCCCCTGCGTCGAGGTGCCGAGCGACCCGACAAGAATCGCGGCGCCGCGCCCCTGCAGCGAATCGAGGAAGGCGAGCACCTCGACGTGCGTGGAGGTCCGCGCCATCCCGGTCCGTTCGGGGGTGGTCTGCTGCGCCGCCAGCGGCGCGACGAGGGCGAGGGCAAGCAGGAGGGCGGTGGGTCGGATCATCGGTCATCCTCGGGACGCACGGAGAGGTGGAGACGGCGGACGGGAGCGTCAGCCACTCCGTCGTCCACCGTGAAAACGTACTCGGGCAGGATCGCGAGCGTGGCAGGTCGCGAGATGGTGGTGCCGATGGGTCCGTCGAGACCCGCCACGCGCGCCACCGCCGCCGGGTCGTGCAGGTGACGCACCAGGAGGTCACGCGCTGCGATTGGATCTTCCAGACGGGCTGCCAGCGCCCGTACGAGGGCATGGCCGAGGACGTGCGGGTCATCGGGGAGCGCTTCCGCGAGACCGATCCGCTTGCCGGCCTCGAGCACCACGAAGAGGGGGGTCATCGGGCGCGCCGGCGCCAGTACGGCATCGGTCCCCCATTCGGCGATCCCTTCGCCCAGCCATGGATCGGCCTCGAGGAGCTGCACGCCCCACGCCGCGCGCCGCAGCCCATGAGGCGCATCGCCCGCGAGCCGGGCGCGCTCGACGAGAATGTGCAGCCACTCATGGACGACGGTCGCCACCGCGAAGAGCGGCATCATCCCTGGCTCGATACGGATGGCATCTTCCGCTTCGAGGAACGCGCCATAGCGGGTGCGAGTGACGGCAGCGGGGGCGGTGACCACCGCGCGCTGGCCATCCCAGAGCACCACGTCCAGCGCCTCGTTGGTGTCGAAGGCCCGCCAGGCGGTGAGTGCCTCGACGGCGGCCGTGCGGGTGGTCAGCCACTCGGAGGCGATCACGTTGCGACTCTCGAGCAACCAGGGCGCGAGGTGGGTGGCGCCCAGTACGGGGACGGCCTGCGGACTGCCAAACGCGGTCGGGCGCAGGACGGGCAACGGCCCGATATCCCCCCCCCAGAACGCTGCCAACAATGTCGCCGGACTCTGTCGGCCGCCGGGCACCTCGAGCCACGGCGCGGTGACCAGCCAGCGGACGGCCGCCGTCCACCATCCGCGGCCCTCGTCGTACCCGTCAAGCAGGGCGTGCAGTGCCGCGGTGGAGGGGGCATCCGGGATGCGCGCCAGGAGTTCTGTCATCCCGGCAGGATCGCGCTGCGCCTGTACCCACGCCTGCCAGCCCGCATGGACGAGACGGATGGGATCGTCCCCCCCCCCATCGGGCAGGAGCCCGAGCGCGCGCAACGCCGGCGCCACCAACCCGGGATTGGCCCGCAGGGCGGGAAGTCGGCGCTGCGCGTTGTCCCAGGCCACATCGTGGAGGTCGAGGCGCAGTGTGCCCGTGCTGCCGACGAAGAGTCGCCGAAACTCCGCCGTCCCGGCCGGACCGGCGCCGATGCGGGCCAGGAGGGCACGGGCCGCCACGCGGCCGGCTGGATCGACGCCGAGGGAGAGGGCGGTGGCGTGGGCGGCGACGCCGCCAGGGGGGGGGACACTCCAGCCGAGCGCGGCGGTGGCCGCGGCGTACTCCGCCTGCAGCGTGGCAGTGCTGGGCCGCGCGGCGAGCCACGGGTCGGCGAAGCCCGCCTGCGTGGCGGGGGAGCCGAAGAGGAGCTGGCGGACCGCGATGCGCGGACGCACCGGCCATCGAATCGCGCCGGGTTGCAGTCGTTGCGCGCGCCACCGCTGCACGCGTCCGTCGGTGTCGGTGACGATCCCCTCGGCGACGTCACCGGCACGTTCGCCGGCAAACTGCCACCCGCCGGCGGCAAAGCCCAACCGGGTCCCTGCGGTATCGAGTGACTGGAGCGGCCACCACATCGAATCGGCGCTCTCGAGGAGAAATCTCCCCCCCCCAGCTTCGAGGCGGAGATCGCCATGCACGATCACCGCCGGCCCGACCACTTGCACCATCCAGCGCGGTCCACTCGCGGCCTCCTGTCCCTCGAGCCCCGCCGGGAGGAGGAGCAACCCGAGGAGCGGGACGGCCGCGCGCATCCTCACCCTTCCCGCGCCCCTCGCGGGCGTCGGGGGACCTCGGTGGCCTGAACGGGTGCACCGGCGACCAGCCGCTCCAGCCCGCCCACGACGACCTGTTCACCGACGGTGACGCCGCTCCGGATCTCGACGAAGCCCGGCGTGCGCACCCCGAGCTCGACACTGCGACGCACGGCGCGGCCGTCCTCGATCACCCAGACAAACGCCCCATCGGAGGTCGGCGAAATCGCTTCCTCCGGGATGACCGTCGCATCGGCACGGGTGGCCGTGGCGAGGCGGGCCTCGAGGAACATCCCGGGCTGCAACACGCCTTCCGGGTTGGCGGCGATCGCCTTCACCGTGATGGTGCGCGAGGGCAGGGTGACCACCGGATCAACGAAGTCGACGCGCGCCACGAAGTCGCGTCCCGGCAGCGCGGCGACGCGGAAGGTGACCTCCTGCCCCGGCTTGAGCTCGGCGGCGTAGCGTTCGGGGACGCTGAACGTTGCGCGCTGCGGTGAGACGGTCTGCAGCGTGAGCAGTTCCGACTGGGAGTTGACGTAGTCGCCGAGGGACACGAGACGCTGGCCAACCACCCCGGCGAACGGGGCGCGCACGGTGGTGCGCTCGAGTCGGAGCGCCAACAGGTCGAGGGCAGCGGCCGCACTGCGGGCCGTGGCTTCGGCGCGTTCGAGGTCGGCGGGTGCCGCGGCGCGGTCGGTCACCAGCTGGCGCGTGCGCTGCAGCGCCTGCTGGGCGAGGTCGCGATCGGCAGTCGCTCGGGCCACCTGCGCCACCAACTCGGCGTCGTCGATCTTGACGAGCGGTGCGCCCGCGGCCACTCGGCGTCCTTCGGTGAAGAGCAGCTGCACGACGCGCCCTTCGACATCCGGGCGCAGGGCGATTTGTTGTACTGCCTCGACCTGACCTGTCGCCACGATGGCATCCACGACGGTGTCGCGGAAGGCGATGCTGGTCTCGACCGGCGTCGCTGGAGGGCCACCCCCTTGGGGGCCACCAGCGGGTGCGTCGGCTTCACCGCCGCAGGCAGTGAGGAGGAGAGCGGACACAAGAAGAGAGCGCGGGGTCACGGCTGGCTCGAGTCGGATGCAGGGGTAAGGCGGCGGCCGAGAATCGCCTCGAGGGCGGCCCGGGCGAGACGAACATTGTAGCGGGCCTGAACAAGATCGGCCTGCGAGGTGACAAGTTGCGATTGGGCATCGAGGAGCTCGAGCACGGTGCTCGCCCCGGCGCGATAGCGGGCGTCCTGCACGCGGAGCACCTCCTCGGCCACCACCACCCCGGTACCGGAGAGTCGCAGCGTTTCGCGCGCCACGTCGAAGGCGGTGTAGGCCTCGGTGACGTCACGCCGGGCGGCGCGCTCGACATCCTCACGCACCACGCGGGCGACGTCACGCACCGTGCCGAGTCGCTCGATGGCGAGCTCACGCTGGGCGCCGTCCCACAGCGGGAGCGAGATATTGATGCCCATCGCGCGCCGGGTGGTGCCGGACGGGAAGAACCGGTCGTCGAACACCGAGTACGACCCGGTGAGTGCGATGGTCGGCAGATAGCTCCCGCGACGGCCCTTGAGGGCCGCCTCCGCCGCTCGCTCCTGCGCCCGCGCCTGACGCCAGCGCGGTCCCTGTTCGACCGCAGCCTGCACCGCGCTCTCGAGATCGAGACCGAGCGTTGCAGGCGGCGCCACCTCGAGTGGCGCCGCATCCACCGGGCCACCACTGCCAACGCGCCGACCAAGCTGCAAGCGCGCAACCGTCAGGGCTGCCTCGCGGCTGAGCACGTCCACCTGGGCGCGTTGCACTTCAAGCAAGAGCTGCAACGAATCGGACTGCACCGTTGCCCCGCTCTGCACCCGCGACCGGGCCAGGGCGAACTGTTCCGTGGCGCGTTCGAGGCGCTGATGCGCGACGTCGAGCAATTCCTTGGTGCCCAGGACGGCGTAGTAGTCGCGCTCCGTGTTGAGGGCGGTCAGGAAGCGACCACCCAGCTCACCCGCCCGCGCGGCCTCGAGTTCGGCCGCGGCCTGACGGCTCCCCTGCAGCTTCCGCCCGCCGGTGAAGAGTTCATACCGCGCGTCGATCGAGGCACGGCCGATCGCGGTGGCCGGACGTCCCGTCCCGATGTTGAACTGGGAGGTCGACAGTTCCTGATAGTCCGCGGTGGTGTTCACCGTCGGCAGCACGAAGACCAGCAGCGCGGCACGACGAGCCCACTCCGCATTCTCCAGCGTACCGACCAGTTGCACATACGAGGGATCGACCTGCACCGATTGCCGCAGTGCTTCCGCCAGGGTGATTACCGGGAGCGTGTCACGCGGCGACTGCGCGGGCGAAGCGAGCGTGGCCAGCAAGGCAAGAGTGACGCTCACTGCGCCTCCGTCGCGGTGGTCAACGCGGGGGCGCCGGCGCGCTCACGGCGCCAGGCGAGCAGCCGCTCGAACTGCAGCCAGACCACCGGCACCACGATCAGCGTGAACACCGTCGAGAAGGTCACGCCGCCCACGATCGCGTATCCGAGCGGACGACGAGATGTGGCACCCGCCCCGGTACCGATCATGATCGGCATCGCCCCCATGATCGTCGCCACGGAGGTCATCAGGATCGGCCGCAGGCGGATTCGCCCGGCCTCCAGGATGGCCTCGACGACCTCCATGCCACGATCACGCAACTGGTTCGCGTACTCCACCAGCAGAATGGAATTCTTGGTGGCCAATCCCACCAGCAGAATCATGCCGATTTGCGAATAGAGATTGATCGTACTGCCGAAGAGCTTGAGCGTGAAGATCGCGCCGATGACCGCCAGCGGCACGGCCATCAGGACGGTGAAGGGGTGCACGATCGACTCGAACTGCGAGGCGAGCACCATGATCACCACGATGATCGCCAAGGCGAATGCCAGCAGCAGTTCGTTGCCGCTCTCGGTCAACTCGCGCGCCTCACCGCCCAGCGCGATCGAGGTGCCCGGCGGGAGTTCCGCGGTGGTGATCGCGGTCAGCGAATCGATCGCCTCCCCCAGCGAGATCACCGGCGACACCGACGCCGTCAGGGTGAACGAGCGCACGCGGTCGTAGTGTGCCACGGCACGCGGGCCGGTGGTCTCGTTCACGGAGGCAACCGCGTCGAGGCGCACCAGCGAGCCCCCCCGACCGCGCACGAAGAGGTTCTCCATGTCCTGCGGTGTCGCGCGACCGGCCGGATCGAGTTGCAGGAGCACGTCGTAGAGCTTGTTGTCGCGGGTGAAGGTGCTCGCCCGGGTTCCGCCCAGCATGGTTTGCAGCGTGGTGGCCACATCCGAGACCGGGACGCCGATGTCTTCCGCCCGGTCGCGGTCGAACGTCACCGTGAGCTCCGGCTTGTTCACCTTGAGGTCGGTGTCGACGTTGACGAGCCCGGGAATCGTGCGGGCACGGGACAGCAACCGCTCATTGGCGACCAATAGCGAGTCGTAGTCGGGATTCCGCACGATGAACTCGATCGGCGACCCGCGACCGCCGATCGCCGGCGGATTGCTGGCGAACGCCTGGATGCCGGGGATCATCGCGAGCTTCGGGCGCACCTCGCCGAGAATTTCCTCCACGCTGCGTTCGCGTTCTTCCCACGGCTTCAGCCGCCCGACCACGAAGCCGCCATTCGGCGAGCCACCGCGGCCAACGATCGAGAAGACGTTGTCCACTTCGGGGATCTCGCCCATCAGCTCCTCGACCATCCGCTGGTA
>JAABRY010000143.1 GCA_011390645.1 Gemmatimonadota bacterium | reverse complement strand
CAGCGGTACAACCCGAACCCGCGACGCCCGAACCCCCCTCCGCGCCGTTGGGCTCGATCGAGAACCCCGTCCGGGCGGCCGGCGTCTTCGGGGAGCGGGAGTTTCTCCGACGGCTGGTCTGTCCCGGTGGTGCGGCGCCCTCCTTCATGCGTCGGGGTAGCCTGCGACCTCGCGACCCGGTCCTGAGCGATGGGCACATTCTCGACGACTATGCCGTGACCTGTGTCGACTCCGTTGCCGGGCCAGTGGTACATACCATTGTCATGGACATGTATCACGCTGCCTACCGTGAGCGCGGTGCGCTGCCACCATTCACGGTGCTCCCCGAACTCCCCGCCCGCACGGCTCCAGGTTGCCCGCCACGCGTCTTCGCGGATGCCGATTCCTCGGCGCGATACGTCTTCAACGAGCTTGAGGTGGAGAAGCCAACCCGTCCACTCAACCTGCCAGCCGAGCCATTCGTGATCGGCAGCGCGGGACGTTACAACGTGTCGCTCGTCGTCGACACTCTCGGACGGCCGGAAGCGAGGTCCATCCGGCACGCCTTCCCGGCACGGATGTCGGATTCCTTGCGGTCTCGTGTCGACTCGTTGGCGGGGACACTGCAGTTCTCGCCGGCGCTGCACCACGAGGGTTGCCCCGTACGGCAGGGCACCGCCGTGCTGATCGTGGTGAAGTGACGACTCCGCTGCGCCTCGGGATCGTCGCGGCCTGGCTCACGGCAGGCCTGATTGCGGGGTACGCCCTGGTCCTCGGCATCGGCCTCATCTCCTTGGAGTCGCCAGACGATCCTATCGGCGACCCGATGTTCACCATTCTCGAGGTGCTCATTCTGTTGCTCATGCCGGCGATGGTCGCGATGATGGCGGCGCTGCATGCATGGGCAGAGACTCGATTCAAGGCCCTGACGCTGGTGGCGCTGCTATTCACCGGGCTGTTGGCTGGTCTCACCAGTGTGGTCCATTTCCTGGTACTCACGTTGAGCCGCGACACTGCATTCATGGGACAGTCGTGGGCTCCGCTGGTGCTGTCGTTCCGGTGGCCATCCATCGTGTATGCGCTCGATATCCTGGCGTGGGATCTCCTCTTCCCGTGGGCGATGTTCTTCGCCGCGCCGGCAGTAGTCGGTAGCCAACTCGCAGATCGGACGCGCCGCCTGATGGTTGCCTCCGGCGTGCTCGCACTGCTGGGGCTGGGCGGCGTGGTTGCAGGCAACATGCAGCTGCGGAACATCGGGATCCTCGGGTATGTCGTGGTGTTCTGCGCGGTGGCGGTGTGTCTCGCGAAGCTGTTCCGCGAGTCCGCGGTGTCATCCAGCCCTGCTCCGCGTGCGTCCCATTGACCGGTCTGTTGCTGGGCATCACCGCGCTCGTCCTCACTGGTGTGATGGGTCTCGCGCCACACGTCGTGATGGTGGCGACGCACGACGGAGAGCTGGTGGCGATGCTCGGGGATAGCTACGCGCCCTTCCACTTCCGGGAGACCGTCGCCGAGGATGGCCTGCGTTTCGATTACCTGCGGCGTGAGGGGCCGGCCAGCACACGGACCGCGATCGCTCTGCTGGAGGCGACCGGCGCACCGTCGGAGGTAATTGCCGCGGCTCGAGCCCGGGCGGATGAACTGGACAACCGATGAGGGACAAATGACCGACGAGATCAAGCATGAAGAAGCAGACCATCGGGGCGCCTTCTACATCGAGCATGACGGGAAGCGCATCGCGTGGATGTCGTACAGTCGAGCCAACGCCCGGCTCGTCATTATCGATCACACGGAAGTCGCTCCCGAGTTCGGCGGGCAGGGCGTGGGCCGTCGCCTCCTTGATGCGGCGGTCGCATGGGCCCGAGCGACTGATACGAAGTTTCTTTCGACCTGCCCCTTCGCCAGCGGGCAGTTTGCCAAGGACGAATCGTTGCGCGACGTCCACGCGTGACGCGCGCCGGGTGTGACTGGCCCGCGTGTACCGCTCGTCTCCGGTAGAGGAGGTTCCATGACCAACGAACGCAACGAGACGATCGAGCACGACGAGCAGGCGCAACGCGGCGCGTTCTTCATCGCGCGGGACAGTGTGCGCGTTGCCGAGATGACCTACTGGCGATCGGGCCCGGAGGTCGTGACCATCGATCACACCGAGGTGGCACCCGAGCTCAGGCACCATGGGATCGGTGGTCGCCTGATTGACGCCGCCGTGGCGTGGGCACGAGACACGGACACGAAGCTCCGCGCCACCTGTCCCTTTGTGGTCGCCCGGTTCGCCGAGGATCCGGCGACGCGCGACGTGCAGGCGTGAGGCGATGGCCCGGTGATGCAGACATGCCGGGACGAGATGAGTGCCGCGCAGTGGGAGGCTCTATTCGACGAGGAGCAAGGGTGACGCGATCAGTGCTGGCGCTTGCCATCCTGGTGCTGTCCGGGTGCTCCTCACCGGACCCCGACCCCACCCCATCCGGGTCACCCGCCCCAGTACCTGCGGCGCCAGGGCCCGTCGTGCATGGCAGCCAACACGACAGCGCAGGTATCCGCATTGTCCTCGTGCCGCCCCGCGCGGCGCATCCCATGACCTGGGAACTCGATTCGGTGCCAGTGGCCGACTTTGGTGGGTTGGAGGCCGATCCCGACTTGGAGCTCGACGCGAGTCGCGGCACGCGCTTCGCCGCCCGACTCTCCAATGGTACCTACGCCATCCTGGACGGGACGCGCGTGCGCATTCACGCTGCGACCGGGGCTACCATCGTCATGACTGGACGTCGGGGGGGAGGCCCTGGTGAGTTCCAGGAGTTGGCCAGTCTCTGTGTCACGCGTGGCGACACCATTGTCGTCAATGATCCCGTCAATGGCCGCGTGACGATCCTCGATCAGTCCGGGAGGATCGTAGGGGGTATTCCAGTTGGGAGTGTCGAGGTCCCATGGTACGGCGGATGTCTCAATGATGGCACGTTCATCGAGACGCACCGCACCCCGATGATGGACGATGCCCTCGGCCTGCTCTTGGTGCGACGGAGCGTCGACGGCGCCCAGATCGATACGCTGGGGCGCTTCTGGTCCTCGACGCCCAGCCTCTTCTTGTCGATCGCCGCGTCGGTGACCGCCGTCGCGCACCACATCTTCTACGGTGATCCACGCACCGGTGAAATCCGCGTGCTTGACTCCAACGGCGTCCTTGAGCGCATCATCCGCTTCACTGATCCTCCGGAGATGATCTCGCGAGCGTCTCAGGCCGCGATGCAACCAAGGTTCTTCGGGAAGCGCACCAACGCTCCGGAGAGCAAACGGCGAATGGCGGATCAGGCTCGTCAGTCAGCGAAGCCTACCAAGTGGCCGATGTTCAATCGGGTGGCAGCAGACCAAGCGGGTCGAATCTGGGTGGAGGAATATCGGAAGAGCCCGACGGCTCCCTACCTCTACACCGCCATCAATCTCGATGGAGATATTCTCGGAAGGCTGATCGTTCCGGCCCCAACCGCGATTGGTGACCCGCTGCTCATCGGCTTCGCGGAGGAGGGGATCGTGGTGCTCCGACAGGACGACGATGGAGCGACCCACATCACGATTCACCGGCTGATGGTCGCCAGTGACAACATCCCATCTGTTGACTGATCGTTCGCGCGGTTGCCGTGTGGCACGTGGACTCAGGTTGCCTGCAGCCGCCACACCACAACCGCCGCGCCAAGCAGGGCGAGCCCGAACGGCCATCGCGGCAGCTCGCGAGGGAGTGGGTCCGCTGGCGGACCGTCGACTACCGCGGCAGCGACGGCGGCCTGCGCCGCGTCAAGCCGCGCGGCCGATGCGATCGCTTGATGGTCGGCGGCACCACGCACCAGCACACGAAGGGTGTCCTCCACACGCCGTACCGTGAGCCAGCCCACCGCACGCGGCCAGAGCACGACCTCGCCGCCGAGCGAGTCGGCTGAGGCCCAATGCACGGTATCGGTGACATCACCTTCGACCAGCGTGGTGATACCTGCAGTGTCGCCGAGCCACTGCAACCGCACGGGCTCGTCCACGCGCACCAGCGCGCTGTCCGACACCATCCACTGCCCGTCAGGTTGCCGCACTGCCGCACCAGCCACTCGGGCCCACCACGCGGACTCGGCCGCGAGTTCGCCGCTCAGGCTCCAGCCCGATGCCGCCGTCACCCGATTCGCGACGATCCGCCCGCGACCCACTGCCATGACGCTCGCGGTCGGAACGCCGTCAGCATCGGTGGCGAGCACCTCGCCGCCATTCACGAGGACCGGTGCAATCGGAACGCGGCCTGGTAGCTGCACGCTGTCGAGTGTGATCAATGCACGCTGCTCGACGTCACGGAGTCGTACCGCCTCGAATGGGAACAGGGGGCTCCTGTCACGTGGCTCGCTCACCATCTGGACGACGCCGAGTCCATCGCGCACTGCCGCCACGATGCGCTCACGCACCGCGCCAGGCAGCGTCGCCTCCGCGCCGTCGCCGAGAACAAGCAGGTCCAGCGATGCGAGTGCATCAGTCGCGAAAGGATCGCCCGCGTCGGCCTGACCATAGCGTACGGTGCGCACATCGCTGGCAGTGAGGCGCGTGCGCAAGATCACTGCTGCGCCCTGCGCCTCGAATCGCCGGGCAAGTGCGGGCAACTCGAAGTCCGGGCGCGCGGCGAGAATGACGACCTGCAGCAGTGGCGGGTCTCGCACCTCCACACCGAGTGTGTCAGGGTGTCCCTCCCCCACGGCGAGCGACCAGGCGACGTCGCCGGTGGCACGTGGCACGGCTGTAAAGGCAAAGGTGCTATCTGTCCTGACACTGTCGCGCTCTCCTGCCGGACCGGTGAGTGCTACGGTCACGGAGTCCGCTGAAGTGATCACGCCCTCCAAACGGACAGGCTCGCCGAGCCACGCACGCCGTGGCCACGACAGCGTCGCGAGACCGGTGCGGGACTCCGGATCGGCCCATTCGATGCGCCGCCCGGCCAGCAGCGGCCAGTAGTCAGGATGCAGCCCGTCGCCCGTGACGGTGATGGTTCCACCGGGGCGCACCGCTCGGGTCGTCGCCTCGACGGTGGCACGGTCGGCGTCTGCCGCGAGGGTCCGCGCCCCCTCGATCCGCCCGGGCAACCTCGGTGGGAACGCCAACGCGGCCACCAGCAGGGGTAGCGCGGCGGCCGCCGAACGACGCCACCTACCGCGCTCAAGCCACGCGAATAGCACCGACAGCGCAATCGCTCCCAGCCAGAACATCGGCACGCCACTCATCGGCGCGTCGGGGTGATTGGTGGGGGGGGGACAGGGAGTGCCCCCAGCAATCCGGCGCGCGCTTGTGCCATACAGTCTGCACAATTGCCGTCAATCAGTGATCGCAGCGCACTCAGCGCTTCCAGGTGAAGCCCGGGTGCCGTACCCTCCACCACGATGGTTGCCAGTCGTCGCCCAGCGGCCTCCAGCACCTCGTTGCGCGCCAGCGAGGGCGCGGCGTCAAGCACGGACAACGCATCGCGCAGTTCCGGCTCGGTACGATGGTCGATCACCTCAGCCGTCACGGCCGTGGGCCCGAGATCCTTCGCCGTGCGCGACAATCGCACCTTCTCGACATCCACCGCTGGCGGCTCGAAGCCGATCCGCTTGACGTACGCCCGCTCGGTGAGGCGGATCTCCTCCAGCGCGGCCAGCGCGGCATACTCGTGCGGCAACGCATCGCGGGGCCTGCCGGTGCGCAGTGCCTTCTCCCCCTCCCACATCGCCGCCAAGGCACGCTTCAGCGTGCTCTTCACCGACTCGGCCAGCAGCGTGGCGTTCTCCTCCATGTCGTGCCGATGGACGAAGTCCTCCATCGTCACCTGAACCGGCCGGCCATCCTCGTCGACTTCCTCCTCGTGGTCGTGATCGTCCTCGCCGAGGCCCTCCGCTTCCTGGCCGACGAGCGCACCGTAGCGGAGGCGCAACGCTTCCTGATCGAGCCCAATCTCCAAGGAGCGTGGGGTGACGTCGCGGACCGTGCCGAGCCGGGCGTCGCGCAACAGCGCCTCGGTGTCGAGGACGATCTGGCGCTGGCTGCGGAAGTACGCTGGTTCCACGAGGACTGCCACCCCAGCCAGCGCACCCGTGCCGAGGTCAAAGGTGTCGCGCACGGCAAGGAAGATTGTTTCGGAGCGGATGTCCTGTGGCTGCGGGGCCTTGCGGTCGGTTGCGGTGAACGCGAGATAGACCTCATCGCCTGGTTCGATGCCGAGCGAGTCGAGATCCACGCGACGCGAGACGACGCGGCTGGTGGGGCTGGGTGACGCTTCCACCTCGACGCCAAGCTCGGTCTCGCGGAACCGCACGCCCTCGCCGCGGCCCCGCGCATGCGTGGCGCGCAGGCCGAGCGACCCGAGTGCGTAGTCATCGGAGACCAGGGCGCGTACGACGACCACGTGCGGCTCCGTCCAGTCGAGAGTGACGCGCCCGACCGGGGCGAGCACGGCGATCACCGGAGGCGCATCGATCCGCACGCCGAGGCGAGTGTCCGGGCCGCGCACGATGGTGTCATCGTCGCCAATAGCCTCCGCGCGCCAGAGTAGCGGGGCGTCCACGGTCTGTTCGACTATCCATGCATCGCCTGACCTCGTCGCCGCCAGCGTGTCTCCGCGTGCATCCACCAGGCGCACTCCGATCGCGTGCGGCGCGGCGATGCGCCAGCGCACCGTGCTGCCTTCCTCCACGATGACCTCGCCCGCTGGACCTGACTGCGGCGCGCGCCGCAGGTACGCGGGGGGCGTCCAGGCGAGCGTGATCTCACCGAGTGCGACCTGTGCTGGTGGTGTCGCCGCGGCTGGGCGCTCCACCCCCTCAGGAGAACGTGCGGGACTCCGCGCGGGGAGAAGCGCCAGGGCGAACGAGGCGAGGACCGCGATCCCGGCTGCGCGCGCCGCGAGGCGCGCACTCGCGTGCGGGAGCATCGGAATCCGATCGGCTGTGAGGAGTGCCTCTGCCACTCGCGCCTGTTGCACGCGGGCAAGGAAAGGGAGCGACGTGCTCTCCGCGAGGAGCAACGTGGTGCTCTCTTCAAGGCCGGAGATCGTCCGGTCGGCATGCTCGGCCACCGTCCGCGGGGTGAGGGGCCGGGCGCGAAGCATCCGTGCACCCCAGCCCGCCGCGAGCGTACCAGCCACCACGGCGCCGATGAGAGGTGCGAGCCCGACCCGTACGCCGAGTACGCCACCGAACAGCGCGCACGCCGCGACGGCGCTGCCCCATGCGGCCAGACGCTGGCGACGCCAGTGTGCGGCGACGTCTTCCAACAGCGTGCGAGCCTCGGCGACGCGATCCATCAGCTGCCGCTGCTCCTGGATGCGACCAGACGCTCTGTCGCGAGCACACCGAGGGCGAGCCACCACAGCAGGGGGGCAAGCGGAGTGGCAGGCGGAGTGGTGTTCTCGTCACCTCCGCGCCGCGGGATGATCTGTGAAAGCGGTGGACGCACCCCGGAGGCTCCCAGCAGCATCACCTCCACCGCGCGGTTGATCACGGGTCGCGGTCCGAGCCAACGCTCGCGCCCCGGTGGTGCGATGAGCACGAGCGTGTCGGCGGGACGGCTGAGCTGCACCGCCTCCTGTAGTGCCACCCAAGGAGCCACGGATG
>JAABRY010000142.1 GCA_011390645.1 Gemmatimonadota bacterium | reverse complement strand
GACGCAACCGGACAGGGTATCGCATTCAGAGGGCGTGGAGATCCCTCGACTGCGGCGCTGCGCGCCTTCGCTCGGGATGACATGCGCCACCCCCCGTTCACCGTTCACCGTTCACGCCTCACCCCTTGCGCGGAACCTGTTCTTGCCTTAATCTACAACCATATGGTTGTACATAATCGTCCCCGCCCTCGTCGTTCCGACGCGCACCTCGATCGCCTCTTCCGGGCGCTCGCGGATCGGACGCGTCGGGATATCGTCGCCCGCGTGCTCGCGGGTGAGGAGGCCTCGGTGTCGGCGCTGGCCGAGCGGTATGCGATGTCGTTTGCCGCGGTGCAGAAGCACGTGGCGGTGCTGGCGGGGGCGGGGCTGGTGACGAAGCGTGCCCGCGGCCGCGAGCGGATGGTCATCGGCAACCCGAAGGAACTGGCGCGAGCGCGCGAGCTGCTCACCCAGTTGGAAATGCTCTGGACATCCCGTTTCAGTCAGCTCGATGCGATTCTCGCCGAGCCAACCTCAGCTGTGGGGTAGCGATGCCGATCACCTCAGTCACCTCCGATGCGAAGGCCCTGACCCTGACGATCGTCGCCGACTATCCGGTGCCGGTGGAGCGGTTGTGGGCAGCATATGCTGATCCGCGGCAGCTCGAGCGCTTCTGGGGACCGGTCGAATGGCCGGCGACGTTCACCCGCCACGACATGGCGGTCGGTGGCCGCTCGGAGTACTACATGACCGGGCCCGACGGCACCAAGGCGGGAGGGTGGTTCAAGTTCCTCGACGTCCAGCCGCTCAAGCGGATCGAGGTGGAGGACGGCTTTTCGGACGAGCACGGTCAGCCGAATCCCGACATGCCGACGATGCGCATGGTCTTCGCCTTCAGCGCGACGCCGACCGGTTCGCGCTTCGAGAGCACGACCTGGTTCCCCAGCGCGGAGGCGATGGAGGAGTTGATCAAGATGGGGATGATGGAGGGGATGCGCTCGGCGATGAGCCAGCTTGATGCGGTGCTGATGGAGGGGTGAAGAACTGGGTGAACGGTAAACGGTGAACGGGACTTCTCCCCCGTTCACCGTTCACGGTTCACCGTTGACTCGCAGTTTAGAAGCTGTATCCCACCATCGCGGCCAGGAAGGCCGTCGTGCCGTCGGCGATCGAGGCAGTGGTGTAGCGCGCCTCGAGCCAGAGCTTGCCGAAGCTGACGCCGCCGCCACCGAAGAGGGCGAGGCCGCCTTCGGTCTCGCTCTCGCCCTCGATCTCGATCTTCTGCGAGAGATAGCCCGCACCGCCGACGATGTACGGAATCGCGCCGCCACCGGCCGCGAGGTCGAGCGTGGCGGAGCCGAAGGCGCCCATCATGGTGCTGGAGCCGTCGAGCACGGAGATGTCGAGGTCATTCCTGGCGAAGAGGCCCTCGGCCCAGACCTTGAAGCGCTCATCGCCGCTCTTGAACACCGCGACACCGGCGCTGGCGCCGAGGCCAGCCTTGAAGCCATCGGCGAAGTCCCCGCTCGGGGAGACCAGTCCGGCGCCCACGAAGAACTGGGCTTGGGCCGGCGCGGCGGTGAGGGCGAGTGCGGCAACAAGGGTGAATCCTGCAGCAACGAAACGACGCATGGAGCCTCCAATACATAAGTGGCCGGGCCGCGAGGCGACCCGTATGGCCAATATCGGGTCTGCGGCCAGATCGCGCCATAGGGGGGGGGAGGGGGCAAAGGGTGAGGGGTGAGGGGGGGCGGTGTCAGCCGCCCCCCCCCAACAACGCCGATGCGTCCGCACCAGCCGGCGGCGTCAGCCGCCGGGTTCACCGGGGTCACTTGCGCCGCAGGGCGGCGCCCGGCGGCTGACGCCGCCGGCTGGTTGCTATACTTCCCTCGTCGCCAGGGGCATCCCGGCCCACCTCGGGGCCCGGATTGAGACGTACCCTTCGAACCTGACCCGGCTCATACCGGCGGAGGGAGGCGACTCAAGCCCGGAGGCCCGATGGCCACCACTGCCCTGCCCGAGGCGTCGTTCGCCGATGCCTTCCCCTGCTCTGCCAAGGTCCATGTCGAAGGCCCCCACGGGGTCCGGGTGCCGATGCGCGAGATCACCCTCGCTGACTCGCCCGACGGCACCCCCAACGCCCCATTCCGCGTCTATGACACGTCGGGCCCACAGGGTCATGATGTGCACGAGGGGTTGCCCGCGCTCCGTGAAGCATGGATCGCTGCGCGTGGTGTGACCGCGCATCCCGAGCGCGACCAGGCGCTGGGGGTGGCGATGCCGGAGGGGCTCCGGCGCACGGTGCTCCGCGGCACCGGGACCGTGACGCAGATGCACTACGCCAAGCGGGGCGAGATCACCCCCGAGATGGAGTTCGTGGCGCTGCGTGAGGGATTGCCGGCAGAGTTCGTGCGCAGTGAAGTCGCGCGCGGCCGCGCGATCATCCCCGCGAACATCAATCACCCCGAGCTCGAGCCGATGATCATCGGTCGCGGCTTTCACGTGAAGATCAACGCGAACATCGGCAACAGCGCCGTCGTCTCCTCCATCGAGGAAGAGGTTGAGAAGCTGCGCTGGTCGACACTCTGGGGCGCCGACACCGTGATGGACCTCAGCACCGGCAAGGACATCCACGAGACCCGGCAGTGGATTCTTCGCAATTCCGCCGTACCGATCGGCACCGTGCCGATCTACCAGGCCCTCGAGAAGGTCGATGGCATCGCCGAAGACCTCACCTGGGAGGTGTATCGCGACACCCTGATCGAGCAGGCGGAGCAGGGCGTCGACTACTTCACGGTGCATGCGGGAGTGCTGTTGCCCTACATCCCGATGACGGCGCGGCGCATGACGGGGATTGTGTCGCGTGGCGGCAGCATCATCGCGAAGTGGTGCCTCGCGCACCACAAGGAGTCGTTCCTCTATACGCACTTCCGCGAGATCTGCGAGATCATGGCGGCGTACGATGTCTCGTTCTCGCTGGGCGACGGGCTCCGCCCCGGCAGCATCGCCGATGCCAATGACGAGGCGCAATTCGCCGAGCTCAAGACGCAGGGCGAGCTCACCAGCATCGCGTGGGAGCACGACGTGCAGGTGATGAACGAGGGGCCGGGTCACGTCCCGATGCACCTGATCAAGGAGAACATGGAGAAGCAGCTCGAGTGGTGTCACGAAGCGCCGTTCTACACGCTCGGGCCGCTCACCACCGACATCGCACCGGGGTATGACCACATCACCAGTGCGATCGGTGCGGCGATGATCGGCTGGTACGGCACCGCGATGCTCTGCTATGTGACACCGAAGGAGCACCTCGGCCTCCCCAACCGCGACGACGTGAAGACCGGGGTGATCACCTACAAGATTGCGGCGCATGCCGCGGACCTGGCCAAGGGGCATCCGCGCGCGCAACAGCGGGACGATGCGCTGAGCAAGGCGCGCTTCGAGTTCCGCTGGCGCGATCAGTTCCACCTCGCCCTCGATCCGCAGACGGCGATGGCGTATCACGACGAGACGCTCCCCGCGGAGGGCGCGAAGGTCGCGCACTTCTGCTCGATGTGCGGACCAAAGTTCTGCTCGATGCGCATCTCGCAGGACATCCGCGATGCCGCGAAGCTGGCGGAGGCGGAGCAGGGAATGGCGGCCAAGGCAGCGGAGTTCCGGACGTCTGGTGGTGAGATCTACCGGTAGGTCGGACGCGAACGGGGTGTCGCCTTTTCGACACCCCGATCGGTGATTACTCTTCCGGCTTCCCAATTCTCTTTCCACGGACCCTCGTGAGACCGTTCGCGAACGTCCAGTTGCTCGCCGTGGTCCTCCAGTGGATCACCGCGCTGATGCTGTTCGGCGTCTTCCTCTTCTTTCGCGGTGAGGGAGACGCCCGTCGCACGATTGCGATCTGGCTCGGTGTCTGGGCGGCGCATGCGATCGCGGTCTCGGCGTTCGCTCTCGAGTCACTGGCACTGCTGACCGGCCACCTTCCCCACCCGATCACCGATTTCCTGATGTGGGGACACTGGCCGGCCACCTTCGCCGCGCCGGCGCTCGTCCTGCTTGGTGCGCTCTGTCTGCTCGAAGGGCGCACACCCACGCGCACCACCGTGATGCTGATCGCGGCGGGAATCGGCGCGACCGTCTTCATTCCCGTCCTCGGCCTCGACGAGATCGCCTCCTGGACGCGAGACCTCCTCGTCCCCACGCTGCTTTTCACCGCGGCGGTGGTGGTCATCAGCCGGGCCGATGGAGTGCGCCGCCGCGGATTGATGCTCCTTGGTGGCGCGCTGGCGATCTATGCAGTCATTGCCACGGTCGAAGTCCTTGCCGCGATGGGCATCGACACGCTGCCGGAGTCGGCGCTGATCCCGATGCAACTGAGTGCCGGGTATGGCGAGGCGGTGACTCTGGTGCTCCTCGCGAGTGCGGTGATCATCCTCATCGTGCAGGACTCGCTGTTGCTCGCGGACCGCGCGCGCGAGGAGCGGATGGTCGCCGTGGCTGCCTCGGAGGCCCGTCTCGCGGCGATCATCGGTGCAGCGGCGGAGGCGATCCTGACGGTGGGTGATACCGATCGGATCGAGTTGGTGAACCCGGCCGCAGAGCGGCTCTTCGGTGCGGATGCTGCCACGCTCCTGGGTCGACCAGTCAGTGACTTCCTGCCTGCGGAGGGCACTGGCAGTCGACGCGACGGCACCCAGTTCCCGGTTGAGGTGACGCAAGGCGAATTGAACGGTCGTCCTGGGGGGGGGAGGGTCGTGCTGGTCCGCGACCTCACCGAGCAACGTGCACTGCACGAAGAACGCATTCTGCTTGATCGGCGCATCGCCGAGTCGGAGAAGATGCTGGCGATCGGACGGATTGCCTCGGGGGTGGCCCACGAACTCAACAACCCGCTCTCGGTCGTGCTCGGGCAGAGCGAGCAGCTCGTGGCGGAAATGCCGGATGGCGACGTGCGCTCGGGGTTGCAACTGATCAACGAGCAGGCCTTTCGGGCCCGTCACATCGTCAAGGATCTTCTCGCCTTCGTGCGCCCGCGCGAGGACCGCCGGGCTGCGTTTGCTGTCCAACCGGTCGTGCAGCGCGCGGTCGCATCGCTGGCGCGCCAACTCTCCACCTCCGGCACCAGGATGACGACGACGCTGCCCGACGTGCCGCTCGAAGTCTTCGCCGATGTCGTGGCGGTGGAACAGGTGCTCGTGAATCTCCTCGACAATGCGCTCGATTCGGTGGCGGGCGGCGGTGCGATCCGCGTCATCGTTCGGGTGGTGGGCCAGATGGCCGAGATCGTGATCGAGGATTCTGGCCCGGGCGTCCCGGACGAGGTGATGCCGCGGCTGTTCGAGCCGTTCTACACCACGAAGCCGCTTGGTGAGGGGACGGGGCTTGGACTGCCCGTGTCGTTGGGGCTGATCGAGCAACAGGGCGGCACCCTCGTGTTCGACAACCGGCCGGCCGAAGGGATTGGCGCCCGGGTGCGGATCCAGTTGCCGATCGCGCTGCCGAAACCGGAGCCGGCCGTCGTGGGACATCGCCCCACGCAGGCGGTCACCTTTCCGTTGCCGCCGCGCCGGGGCAACGGCGAAGTGGCGGAGGTGCTGCTGATTGATGACGAGGCTGCCGTGCGCGCCACGCTGAGCCGGATGTTTCGTCGCAGCGGCTGGCGGGTGCGCGAAGTGTCGCGTGGTGAGGAGGCTTTGACCACCCTCCTCGGTGACTCGGCCGTGCCGGCGCCAGAGATCATCTTCTGCGACCTGCGGATGCCGGGGATCTCGGGGCAGCAGGTGCATGACACCCTGCTGGAAGCCCGTCCGGAGCTGCTGCGACGCTTTGCGTTCGTGACCGGCGATGTGATCGCAGACGGGACCGCCCACTTCCTCGTCGAGTGCGGTCGGCCCGTGCTGGAGAAGCCGTTCACCATCGCGGAGGCGGCCGCGGTGGTGGAGCGCATTCTCGGCACCGACTAGCGCCGGAGCCGCGCACGCGGTAGCGTGACGGGGCCGGAACGCAGCAATGCGTTCCGGCCCCGTTGTGCATTCTCCCTTTTCGTAGCGGTACCACCAATTCTCCGGAGCCATTCCATGTCCAAGCAGATCCTCGCCGCCACCGTCGCCGCCACTGGTCTCCTCCTCCTTGCCGGCGTGACCCGCTCACTCGCCGCTGCCGACGATGATGGGTTCCCGCCCATGACCGTCAAGTGCTCCTATACCGGCGCCACGTGTGAGTACGAGCAGAGCCACTACGGCACCTGGAGCGAGTGCGACACCACCTACCCACACACGATGATCTACACCCGGACGGCGCTGGCGATCTGCGGGAAGTACACTCCCGCGTCGTGAGGCTGTTGCGGCTGGCCGGCATCTCTCTCCTCCTCGGTGCATGCTGGGGGGGGGAGCCGTCGCGCCCGGCGGTGACGGATGCCATGCCTCGACTCGTGCCCGTCGACGTTGCGGATGACCTGGAGGCCGTGGGCGGCACCACCGCTGCCCTGAAACTCGGTCCGCAGGGCGTCGCGCTGGTGCGTGGTGTGCCCGGTGCACCGCGCGCACTCTCGGTCCATCGCCTGGACACCGGGTGGCAGTACCTCGTGGCCGAGGGCGATGCCCCAGGTGAATTGCGGATGGCCATGCCGCTCGCGGTCACTGACTCGAGCATCGTCGCCTGGGGACTCGGTGCGCTGCAGGTCGCAGAGTGGTCCCTGACTGATGGTCGCTGGCTCGGGAGTGTGACCGCCAAGGGGAGCATCTCTCCCGCGCTTCTCGTCACCGGGCACGGGATAGTCGGCACGACCGAACGGCGCGACGGGACGATCCCGGTGCTGCTCGACCCAGCCACCGGCAAGGTGCGTCCGCTGATCACCACTCTCGACAGCGCGTACCAGCGAGTCTTTCCTCGCACCACGAGCTACGCGCTGCGCTTCGGGAACCCTGCCGTGGTGGGCGAGTGGCCCGGCGGCTTCCTGATCGGGAACGGCTTCTCCTATCAATTGCTGGCCTACGACTGGTCGGGACGGTTGCGCTATACCTTCGGCCGCGAGCTGCCGGTGAATCGTCGCTCCCCCGCTCAAGTCGACCAGTACATGGCCGATCTCAGACGTTCCGCCATCGGCCGGCGTCCGGATCGACTGGCCGCAGCCCGGGAGCGCGCCATCCGCGACTCGGTCCGGTGGTTCTCCCACCTCTCGCCCCCGAGCCACGACGCCGAGGGCCGGGTCTGGATCATCGGTTCGGCAGGCGACACGACCTTCGCCGACCTCTTCGCCGAGGCGAAGTACTTGGGGCGCCTGGTCCTGGACTGCCCCGGCTTCCGCGGTCGTTCGGCCGTGAATGGGCGTTGGCTCGCCCTGCTTTGCGCCACGGAGGATGACCGCGACGGGGCCCTCCACCTCATGCAAATCGAGGGTTAGCGGCGAGCAGCGAGCAGCGAGCAGCGAACTGAGGGGCCCCCCGGTGTTGACAATATCAATACTTGCTCATATACTTGTTTCTATGACAACACTTTCTCTCTTCCGATCCGCGGTGCTGGCTATGCTCGTCCCCGTGGGGATCGGCGCCCAGACCCCGCTTTCGCTGGGTGAGGCGCTGCAGCGAGCCGAGTCCTCGGCGTATCCGAACCGCGTGG
>JAABRY010000016.1 GCA_011390645.1 Gemmatimonadota bacterium | reverse complement strand
TGGGCCTTCAGCCGTGCGTGGCTTCGGACCCGCCTTGCCACCACCACGCTCGACAGCCTTTCGTCGCATGACTGAGGCACACCACGACCCGCCGCCCCCCGCCCGGCTCGACGCGGTGGTCAACCTCTTCGCCGACGCCCTGGATCTCGACGAGCCGGCGCGCGATGCCATGCTGACCGAGGTGCGCACACGGGACCCTGACCTGGCACACACCCTGGCGGCGCTGATCGAGGCGCACTTTGCCGACCCGATGTTCCTGGCCGAACCGCTCGCTCAGGAGCTCGCCGAGGTGATGACGGCGCAGCACGACGCTGCGCTCGTGGGCCAGCGCGTCGGGGCATGGCTCGTGGAGGATGTCCTCCACCATGGCGGAATGGGTACTGTCTACCGAGCACGTCGCGTCGAGGTGGACTTCGAGCAGCACGCTGCCCTGAAGGTGATCCGCCTCGGCCTCGGCACACCCGCCTTGGTGGAGCGGTTCGCGCAGGAACGGCGCCTCCTCGCCGGGCTCGAACATCCGAACATCGCTCGCCTGCTGGATGGCGGGACGACACCCGACGGCCTCCCCTATCTGGTGATGGAGCACGTCGAAGGCGAGCCGATTGATGTCTGGTGCGCTCGGGAGCGTCCGTCGCTTGAGCGTCTGCTTGACGTCTTCACCCAGGTGTGCGCCGCCGTGAACTTCGCGCACCAGCGGCTGGTGGTGCATCAGGACATCAAGCCGTCGAACATCCTGGTCACCGCGGATGGCACCGCCAAGCTGCTTGACTTCGGGATCGCGGAACTCGAGCGCGAGACCTCGCAGGACCCTGTCACCGCCGCGTCGCCATCCGGTGGCCGCATGCTCACGCCCGACTACGCGAGCCCGGAGCAGTTCCGCGGCGACGCGCCCGGCACCGCGACAGACATCTACTCGCTGGGTGTATTGCTGTACCGCCTGCTCACCGGTGACAGGCCGTACCGTATCCCCACGGGATGCGCGCTGGAGGAGATCGAGCGCTTCGTGGTGGAGACGGTGCCGGCAGCGCCGAGTGCGATGCTCGCGTTGCGTGGCGCGCGGTTGCCCTCGCGTGCTGCGGATCTCGATGCGATCATCCTGCGCGCGCTGCGCAAGGATCCCGTGGATCGATATCCCTCCGCGCTTGCATTCGCGGACGATATCCGTCGCTACGGGGAGGGCCTTCCGGTCGAAGCGCGACCACCAACACTGGGCTACCGTGTATCGCGCTTCGTCGCGCGCAACTGGGCTGGCGTGGCAGCGGCCACCACCATTGTCGCGCTTCTGGTGGCGGGGATCTCGGTGACGCGGTGGCAGGCGGGGGTTGCCGCGCGGCAACGCGATGTCGCGCGGGCCGAGGCCACGACCGCGGCGTCTGCCGTCGAATTCCTCAGGACCGTGCTCGGTGCGGGCGATCCCTGGCGCGACAGCGAGATGGCCGAATCCGTCGAGGACGTCCTTGCCCTTGCCGAAGTGCAACTCGACTCTGTCCTCCGCGACCAGCCCGCCGCGCGTGCCTATATCCTCGCCGCACTCGGCGCGGTGTCCACGGGTCGCGGGGAACTGGAGCGCGCGGATCGCCTGACCACCGCCGCCGTCGCATTGCTGGATACGGCGACCGACATCGGCGCCACCCAGGCGGGTTCGATTCTGCTCGCGCGCTCACTGGCGCTGCACGAGGATGGCCGGTTGCCCGAGGCACGCCGCTTCGCCGTCGAGGCGATCGAGCATTTCGAAGACCCCGAGGCCGATTCCTGGCAGGAACTGGCGGGTGCGCTGAATCAGTTGGCGGCGATCGACATCGAACTCGGGGATGTTGCGGTCGCTGAACCTGCCCTTCGACGTGCCATCGATCTGTACACCGCGAATGGTGGCGCCGACCTGCTCGGGCTGGCGACGATCTACAACAACCTCACGGTTGCACTGTCCGCACAACCGGATCGGCTCGAAGAAGTCGCGGGCATCTACGATGCGGCGGCGCGCATCCTCGAGCGCGCCGGCGCGAGCGCACCGCGTCTTGGGACGCTGTTGGTCAATCAAGCCAATACGTTCCGTCTGTTGGGGCGTCCCCAGGACGCCGAGGCCACATTCGCCCGCGCGATCCCGATGCTCGAAGCTTCGCTTGGAGCGGCGCACCAGTCGACCCTCACGGCCGCGACCTCCCTTGCCTCGCTCTACGAATCCACGGGCTACTTCGCGAAGGCGGTCGACGCACTGCGGGCACCACTCGATGCCGCCCTCACCACCTTGCCGTCAGATCACCCCACGACCGCTTACATCCAGACCGTGCTCGGGTCCGCGCTGTGTCAACTGCCTGAGAGCGCCTCCGCAGCAGAGGGGCTGCGCTTGGCGCGTGCGTCGCTCGACACGCGGATTGCCGCCCTGGGCCCGGAGCATTGGGCTGTGGCGTCGGGCGAATCCGTGGTGGGGCATTGCCTTGCCCGACTCGAGCGTCGGGACGCGGCCGTGGCGCTCCTCGAGCGCGCCGTGGAGCGTCTGCGGACGCAACGCGGTGAGGATCACGAGTTGACTGTCCGGGCACGACAGTGGCTTGAGCAGGCCAGGTAGCGTTCCCTTCCTCCCGTGGCGCATCCCTTGCGGGCTCCGCACGCGTACCACTCGCCCCCAGCGTTCCGGAGCCGTACGCGATGCCCCCTTCGCGCCTGTCGAACACCCGATTTGATCAGTGGGCCCTTGTGGCAGTTGCCCTTGGGGCAGTGCTGCGCTTGGTGCTCTTCCTGCAGCGTCCGTCACTCTGGATCGATGAGGCGATGATCGCCCTGAACGTCGGCCGCCTGACGCCGAGCAGGCTGTTCAGTCCGCTGGAATGGGATCAAGTCGCGCCGGTGGGCTGGATGGTGGTGGAAGGTCTGCTGGTGATGGCGCTCGGGATGCACGAATGGCCGCTGCGCCTGCCTGCGCTGCTCGCGGGCATCGCCACTCCGTGGGTCGTTTGGCGCGTGGCCCGCCCGATGGTTGGAGCCGAGGCGGCTCTGGTTGCCACGGTGCTGGTGGCGACCAACGGTGCGTTGATCGCGTATGCCAACGAAGCGAAGCCATATGCCGTGGACGCACTCGCCGCGATCGTGTTGCTCGGTCTCGCCTGGGATGTGTTAGCGGCGGAGACTGCGGCCGCGCGGCAACGGGCGTGGCGACGTCTCGCAGTCCTGGGCATGGTCGCGACCTTGTTCTCCCTGACGGCGATTCTCGTGCTCGCAGGAATCGGCGCTGTCATGCTGGGTGTGGCGGTGCGCCAACGCGACCGGGGGACGGCCGCCACAGCACTGGGGGTTGGCGCACTCTGGCTCTGTGCGTTCATCCCACCGTGGCTCCTGATCTATCGGCCCGCGGCGCTGGATCCCACCATGCGGTCCTTCTGGTCCGACGCCATGGCGGCGCTGGGTACCCCCGGAATTCTAGGACGTACCAGGCATTTCGTCACCCAGATGACCTACCTGTTCACCGCCGCACCTTCTCGGCACGCTTGGCTGTTCGTCGTCGCCGCAGGGGTCCTCGGGGCCGGCTTGCTGTGGGAACGGGGCCATCGACGTGCCGTCGTACTGCTGGTCAGCCCATTTGCTGTGCTGGTTGTCGGTTGGCTGACCGATCACGTGGCCATTGGCGCACGGCTCTCCTTGTGGACGGTCCCGTCAATGGCCATCATCGGGGGATGGACCATCATCACCCTCAGCACCACCTCGCGGTGGGCTCGCTGGATCGCGGGGATCGTGGTGGTCCTGCTCGCGGGTTCCGGCGCGGTCAAAGGCGTCCGCCGCGTGTCACCGAATGCCGGTCGGGCCATGATCGAGGGCGTTCTCGCAGCGCAACCCGATGTCGTCTATCTCTCCGCAGGGTCGCTGCCCCAATGGCTTGTCGCCTCGACGGACTGGGCGCGCCCTGACCACGCACGCCTGGATGCATTCGCCGCGCTGGGCTCATCCGGGGGGCCGCTCTTCCACAACACGCTTGATCGTCGGCTCGAATCAGTCGTCCCGGATCGCACGGACGGCATCGTGCCACGCGAGATACTGGGACGACCTGCAGGCATGCGGATCGAATTCGGTGGCAATCGAGACATCCTCCCGATCACCGGATGGGGCGACACGGAAGGGCGACGCATCGCCGCCGAGGCCCATCGCGGCATCCATGTCCTCGTCATCTTCGCCCAACCAGCGGAGCAGAGCGCCCTATTCCGTGGGCTGCGCGCGACCAACGTCCCGATCCACCAATGCGGTACAGAGCGCCGGGCGTGGTGGTGGTATGTTGGTGCGACTCCCCCGACGCATTGCACCACGCTGTTTTTGCCTGACCCGTCGTGACCACCCGAGGAGCTTCGATGCCATTCCGCCAACCACGCCTGCGCGCCCCCGCACTCGTCCCTGCCCTGTCGGGCACGTGTCGGTGGGGCGCGCGTGGGCGAGTCGCGGGACTTGGACTGCTCGGTTGCCTCGTCGCATGCGCGGGGACAGAGCCCCCCCCGGAGCCCGTGACGGACGGTGTCACGGTAGAGTGGCCAGTGTGGGGGGGGGACGCTGCACAGACCAGGTATTCAGCTGCCGACATGATTGACACCGTCACCGTCGGCCAACTCCGTCCCATCTGGAGCTGGGCGACCGGTGAACGTCCACAGCGTGACCCGGGCACCGGCGGGCGCGTGCTGCCCGGGAAGTTCGAGGCCACGCCGATCATGATCGGTGACACGCTCTTCCTCAGCACACCGTTTCACCAGGTGGTTGCGCTCGATGCGAGGAACGGACGCGAGTATTGGACGTGGGACCCGGCCGCCTGGCGTGGCGGCCCCGTTGGGGGCGACCACGCAGGGTTTGTACACCGCGGTGTGGCCGCGGCGCTGGTGGATGGGCAGCGGCGCATCTACATGACGACCAGAGGAGAACTCGTGGCGCTCGATGCCGCGACGGGGTCACTTGTCCCGCATTTCGGCATGCGGGGGCGAGTGGACCTCACGGCCGCACTCGAGTGGCCCGTCGCGCGCGCCAATTTCGGTGGGACGTCTCCGCCGGTCATCTGGAACGGCATTGTGGTCGTCGGCAGTGCGATCAGTGATCGCCTGATCTTCCCCGGCGATCCACCCGGCGATGTGCAAGCATTCGATGCCGGGACCGGGGCGCAGTTGTGGCGATGGCATCCGATTCCGCCAGCAGGCGATCCCGCGCGCGATGGTTGGACAGACGCCTCGGCACGATCGACCGGGCACATCAACACCTGGGCTCCGATGACGATCGATACGCTGCGCGGTCTCCTCTACTTGCCGACCAGCTCACCGAGCAATGACTTCTACGGGGGCACTCGTCCGGGCGACAACCGCTGGGCCGAATCAGTCGTCTGTCTCGACATGCGCACGGGCAAGTTGGTCTGGGCCCAACAACTCGTGCATCATGGGCTCTGGGACTACGACCTCGCCGCCGCACCACTCCTGCTCGAGCTCGGAGGGGGGTCACGTGCGGTGGTCGTCGTTGCGGGCAAGACAGGCTGGTTGTACCTCTTCGATCGGCTCACCGGTGAGCCACTCTGGCCGTTGGACGAACGCCCAGTACCGCCGAGTGACGTCGCTGGGGAACTGGCGTCCCCGACCCAGCCACACAGCGGTGGTCCCCCCCCGTTTGTGCCACAAGCGCTCACGGTGGACGATGCCGTGGACCTCACCCCTGATCTCGAGCGGCGCGCCCGTGCGGTGCTCGAGCAGTATCGACTCGGCCCAATCTTCTCCCCGCCCTCCCGCGAAGGAACGGTCAGCACACCCGGTTGGATCGGCGGCGCGGGATGGGGGGCGTTGGCTGCGGATCCGCATCGTGGGACGATCTACGTGAAGGGGACCCACCAACCCACGTTGCTGCGCGTGGTCCCACGCCTGCCCGTCGCGTTCGGCGAGGACACGGTCTTCATCGCGGACACCACCAGATCTCCCGATGGACCAATGCTGATCTCGCTGCCGCGAGGGCGACGTTGGGGTCGCCCGCCGCTCCCCGTGCTCAGCGTGCCCGTCGTCAAGCCGCCATGGGGCAACCTCACCGCAGTACAAATTGGCGACGCAGCAGTCGCCTGGCAGGTGCCGTTCGGGGAGCGGCGTGCTTTCAGCACGCACCCGTACCTTCGGGACGTGGACGCGGCGTCCCTCGGCGTACCTGGCGCCCCTGGCGGCATCGTGACGGCCGGTGGCGTGCTGTTCGGGACG
This sequence comes from Gemmatimonadota bacterium, assembly GCA_011390645.1. Lineage (GTDB taxonomy): Bacteria > Gemmatimonadota > Gemmatimonadetes > Gemmatimonadales > GWC2-71-9 > Palsa-1233. The sequence continues at coordinate 34,142 of JAABRY010000016.1, read as the reverse complement.
GGGGGCGGCGACGTACTCTTCGCAGTGTCCGCACAGACCGGCGCGGTGCTTTGGTCATGGCCACTCGGACAGATCGGATACAGCAACCCGATGACATACCAGACCCGGAACGGACAACAGTACGTGGTCATTGCAACGGGCGAAGGTGCAGGGGCGACGTTGCGCGCATTCACGCTGGAGAGACCGTGAGCCACATCATCCGACGAGGTGCCCCCTGGTGGGCGATGGCAGTCCTCGCCATCCTCATTGGCGCCCTGGCATTCGAGACTGGCCGGCGCTGGCCACTTGAGCGGGTGCAGGCGTTCCTGTGGGGGACCACGACGCCGCAAGCACCCGAGCCATGGACCAGCTTTGCGGCGATGGTCTACCCTCGCTACGAGCCGGGTGCGATTGTCGTGAAGCGCAGGTTGTTCGTACTCGGAGGCTTCCGCAATCGCGAGATCGAGACCACCGATCGCGTGGACATCCTGAACCTCGACGACGGCACCTGGAGCAGCGGCGCACCGATGCCGGCACCGCTGACACATTTCAATCCCGTCGTGCGTGGCGACACGCTCTGGCTCGCCGGGGGCTTCACCGGTGACCATCCCGGTCCGCCCACCACGGCGGTGTGGCGATACCTGATCGCCGAGGATCGCTGGCTTGCCGGTCCCGCGCTTCCCGCCGCGCGCGGCAGCGGCGTGCTGGTCGGCCGAGGCGACACCCTGCATTACCTCGGTGGCTGGGCCGAGGATCGCAATATTGATCGCGGGGAGCATTGGATGCTTCTCCCAGGGGACAGCATCTGGTCGGCACGAGCGCCGCTCCCCGAACCGAGGGGGCATGCGACGGCCGTGTACGCTGAGGGTGCCATCTGGGTCTTCGGTGGCAATCAGGGGCACGACCCCGTTCCAGTCGACGTCGCGCATGTACATCAGTACGACCCGCGGACCGATCGGTGGGAGGTCGCCCCCCCCCTCCCCTACGCGGTCTCGCATCAAGAACCTGCCACCGCGATGTGGCGTGGAATGGTCGTGCTCGCCGGTGGACGCTCCAGACCGACCGCACAGGAAAATGTGGACGCCATCCTTGGCTACGACCTGCAGACTGGTCGCACCGTTCCGCTCGGACGACTCCCCACGCCTCGGCTCGGGACCGTGGCGGCAATGATTGGCGATACCATCTACACTGGGTTCGGCGCGCAATATGGCAACAACCCCACCCCGGATTCACTGACCAAGACGGTGCTCACCGGCGTCTGGCATCGCGGCGAGAACCTCCCCGCGCCGCTCGCAGAGGTTGCAGCCGCCGTGGTGGGTGAGCACCTCTTCGTGCTCGGCTCGGGAAGCAAGCACACGCTCGCCTGGAACATTCACTCCGGCAGGTGGGATCCGGTGGGGAGTTGGATGGCTCGCCCCAATCCGGGGGATCATCAGGCGGCCGAGGTATGGAACGACGAGCTGGTCCTGATCGGTGGGTTCGGTTGGGAGAGCGAGGGGCAGGTGCAAGTATTCAATCCCCGTCGCAACACATGGCGCACCGGCCCACCGCTGCCCGAGCGACTCGGGTCACTCGCGGCCGCAGTGGTCGATGGTCGGCTCTACGCGGCCGGGGGGATCGTCAGCGACACCACGAGCGCGCACGCCTGGGTGCTCGACTCGTTAGGTGGCACGTGGCGAGCGATCGCACCGATGCCCCGCCCCCGCAATCATGCCGCTGCCGCGACCGATGGCGAGCGCTTCTACATCTTCGGAGGTCGCGGGCCTGGTAGCGGTGACCACAACGTGGTGGCGAACGGGTACGATGACGTCCAGATCTATGATCCGCGCACCGCCCAATGGACGGTGAGCGACGGCAGTCCGGGCGCGCCGGCGCCCCTGCCGCAGGCCCGGGGCGGTACCGGCAAGGCGGTCTGGCTCGACGGCGAATTCTGGGTGATAGGCGGCGAAACACTCGACGGATCAGGTGCCACGGACGACGGCACCTATGCTCGCGTTGACATCTATGACCCGGTCGCGAATCGGTGGCGCATCGGCCCGCCCCTCGGGGTGGCGCGACACGGGCACCATCCGGTTGCCCACAACGGCCGTCTCCTCGTTCCCGGGGGGGGGACTGCGGCCGGGGCATCGCAGTCCTCGGTGTTGGAAATGCTTCTGCCGCGGTGAGATCACTCGGGCCGGTACCGCCATGCGGATGGACGCGGGCCGACATCCGCACCGTACCCACCAGTGATCAGCGCGCCCCCGTCGGGGAGGGGCGCGACAGCCCCGAACTGACCGGCCAATTCCGCCCGTCCACTCACGAGCGTGAACCGATCGCTTCGTGGATCGTACACTTCCGCGCGCGATGCACCGCCGCCGATCAGGACCGTGCCATTCGACAGCACGAGACTGCTCCGCGCATGTTTGTACCGACCGCGTTGCATGCGCGGGCCGTCACGGAAGACACCGGTCGTCGGATCGTACAGCTCTGAAGAATCGTACACACCACGGTTGTCCCGCTCGTCCGATCCACCGGTGACCAGCACCCGACCGTCGGGAAGTCTCACGGCGTCGTGCTTGTGCCGCCGTGTCCGCATCCCACCTGTCGGAGCGAAGGTGCCGGTGACCGGGTCGTAGAGTTCCGCGGATGCGTGTAGCACGATCTCGGCTCGCCTGCCGCGGTGACCGCCCACCACGAGCACGCGCCCGTCATCCAGCCGGACCCCGACATGACTCTCGCGAGCCACGGCCATGGCACCCGTGCGGGTGGACGTACCTGTGCTCGGGTCGAAAATTTCGGCCGAGGCGAGAAACGTCCACCCCGGTCCGAGTCCGCCGACCAACAGCACCTTGCCATCTGCGAGCAGGACGGCGATGTGATCAGACCGGGGTTCCGTAAGCGAACCGACCGGGAGGAATCGCCTGGTGGCGGGATCAAACACCTCCGCACTGGCCAGTGTGGTGTTGCCGGTCCCATACCCGCCCGTCACCAACACCCTGCCGTCAGGCAAGAGCGTCGCGGTGTGACTATGCCGTGTCGTGTGCATCGGTGGCAGAGGTTCGAAACGCGAGGTGGCTGGGTCGTACAGCTCTGCTCCCTGCGGTGACCCCGGCACCGTGAAGCCACCAGCCACCAGCACCCGTCCGTCGGAAAGCGCGGTGGCGGTATGTGCCGCCCGAGCGACGGCCATCGGCGCCGCGTCCGACAGCGTGCCTGGGGAGACCCCGACCCCGGTTCCCGCCTCGTGTACGATGGCAGCGGCGCTGAGGACAAGGGTCCCGATGGCGAGTGTGCTGAAGCTGGTGTGCATCGTCCGGTCCTGTTTGGGTGATCAGGCCGCAAACGCATGCCTGCCTGTGGGTATTGGATGCCGCACAGCCGTACGAGGTGTAGCCTTGCGCGACTCACCGCTGTCCGTTCACCACCTTCATCTCTCCTCGCCCCCGAATGCTGATGCCGGCAGTCCCGCCCCGGTCGCGCACCAGAAGACCGCGACCGACGACGACCACCCGCATCGACGGAGGCACGACCAGCGTCCCATGCGCCTCCGCGGGCCAGCCTGCTCCGTCGCGCGGGGCGAGCGACAGCGTCAACACACCATCCGTCCGATCCACCGCCACGTCTGTCAGGTCGTCCCGCGTGCCGGACCAGGTGACATCGGTGGCGCCAGCAACAGCTTCAACCGTCAGTGTCCCGATGGCCTGCGTGACGTGCACCTCGTGGAACCCCGCTGCCGGCTCGCAGATCTCCAGCGCCAACGGTGGCCCCAACGGTGGCCGCGTCGAGGCCTCTTTCGGCGGTGGTCCGGCCAGTGATCCGATCATGACCAGCGCGAATCCGGCCGCAATCACACCCGCCCAGCGGAACAGGCGCTGCCGCCCCCGCCGCACGGAGACACGATGGAGGACGGCTTGCCGCGCCTCGACAGGGGGGGGGAGCGTGTTCGCAAGCGCCGACACCTGAGGCAGTCTGGTGGCCGCCTCCAGCCTGGCCGCACATGACTCACACGCTGCCGCATGGCGCTCGAGCCGTTCTGCCGCGAGGTCGTCACACGTGCCGTCGAGATAGGCAGCGAACTGCATCGTATCAGGACAATCGGTCATCGCAGCATCTCCCGAAGCAGTCGACGGGCGCGGAAGAGGTGGGCACGAGCGGTCCCCGTCGCGATACCAAGCTGGGTGGCGATCTCGTCGTGCGGCACACCCTCCACATCATGCAGCACGAAAACCGCGCGGGCTTGCGTCGGGAGGCGTGCGATTGCTCGTTCAAGATCCATCTGCAAGGCGATGTCGGGAGCCCGTCCCCCAGGATCAGGAAGCGCGTCCCCCAGATCCCCCTCGACCGTGACCCGCTTGCGTCGTCGCGTGGCTCCCCGGGCGTCCACGAGCACGACATTCACTGCCAGCCGATGGAGCCAGGTACTGAAGCTGCTCTCGCCGCGAAAGCTGCCCAGCTGCTCCCACACCCGAACAAAGACGTCCTGCAACAAGTCCGTGGCGGCCGCGTGATCGCCGGCCATGCGAACGCAGAGCGCAAACACCCGAGGGGCGTGAGCGTCGTATAGCGCAGCAAAGGCGTCGGGATCCCCGGCGCGGGCGGCGAGTACGGTCGGTTCAAGTTGCACTGGAGGTAGGATACCGACGGAGGAGCAGACGTGTAGAGGGTGAACTCGAATTGTCGAAGGTGCCCACGAGGGGCGCGATTCGTATGGGTCGCCGTGTCAGACGGTGCATGCCCTCGGCCCGCTCGCTTCGACCGGGCGGAAGCGGAACAACTTGCGATGCCAGATGGACACTGGTCGGGAGAGGATCGAATCGTTGCTGACCAAGGGGACATGGTGGTGGCGGCCGTCGCGCCGGTAGGTCAACTCTATCGCATTCCCGTTGTGGGGAGCGGCCTCGGCCACCCGTGCTCGCAACTCGACCCAAGGCACCAGCATGTCATGGCGCGCAAGCGACCTCAGACTGGGAGCGTCCGAGTCCAGTACCGCGACGAGATCCCGCTGCAACGTGAACAGTTGCGAAGAAACTGGTACGAGGAGGTGATTGGTCGTGCCGCCCTCCACTCGGAGGTTGCTGTACATCCCCCACGTCCGATCAGTGGCGAGCCCGAGGTACGGGAGACACCCAATCACCAACACGCATGCCGGCGCGACGTGGGCCAATGAGATGCGCCCCCTGGGCAGGCTCCATTCGCCGCGGCGGGCCACCTGCCACACAGCGACTGCGAGCGCAGCGGTGAGAACGAGGAGGATGAACAACAGCAGCGCATCTGCCACGTCCTGAGCCACCCACTGCACCGCCATCAGGACCGCAACCACCACCAGACGCGAAGTCGGTGAGGTCCAGATACGCTCGACCCAGGGCAACCGTGTCCCCGCGGGCAAGAAGAGCAAGAGCAGGGCGAGACCCGTGCTCGAGAAGCGTGGGTAACCCGCGAGCGCCATCGCGACGTGAAACCCCAATGCGCCGATCATTCCAGCTGCGCGTGTCCGGGAGAAGAGCAGCAGCATCGGGATGCCCAACTCAGCGGCAAGGGTCAGTACCGCGGGTACCACCCCCAGCTGGGAACCGAGCTCCGGCACGCCGAATGTGTTCCCGAGTTGAGTCGTCAACACCGTGCCGCAGCTGATGCCGGGCGTGAGGAAGTCGGTGTTCAGTTTGTGGAATCCAGCCAAGAGATACAGGAGAATCAGCGACAGGCGCGCGGCTGGCGCGAAGCCTTCGTGAAAAGCGGTCGAGGCACAATCACTCCCGTCGCGTCGGGCTTGCCACGCCGGCAGCATTGCGAAGAGCGCGGCAACGGAGATCCACGCCGCAAACCACCAGTGGTTGTAGACGGAGGGAAGATGATCCCCCACGACCAGCAGGTGGGCCACCGCCGCAAGCGTGAGGACGGCGAGCCGCGGTACGACGATGAGCACGACCGCGCTGACGGTAAGGGCGATATCGGAAGCCCCGTCCCACGCCACGCCGTAACCGAGTTGGTGATGCAGGAGTGCCACGCCCCAGAGCACAGCGAAGCGCTGAACGGCGCCCCGCAGGGGGGCCGAAGATAGAATCCTCACACCCGACAACCTAGCAACACCACCTGTGCGACTGACAGAGCGAGGCCGTCCCCTTCTCCGATCCCCTCGCGGTACATTTCTTTCATGGCTTCCGTTCGACAGACGGCTGCGGCGATCGGACTCGCGCTCCCGGCAATGGTGATCGGCTTCGCCGCGGGGGGTACCGTCGCCGCGGCGCTGGCCGGCTCCGGGTCGGGGCTCGCTGACGCTGCCACCACGGCACTGTGGGCGCTCGTCGTTGCTGGCGGCTTCGCAATCACGATCCTGATTTGGGGCCTGCGACGACCAGCACCACTCCCCTGGCTCTGGGTGGTGATCGGCTGGGGTGGTGCCCTCCTGGCTGTGCTCGCGCTGATTCAGCGAGCCCCAGTGCGGCAGCAAGACGACGCCACCCCGGCTGTTCGGCAAGCGACCGTACCCGCCACTACCCCCGTGGTCGCCGACACCGTACGCACCGATTCGATCATTGCTCTCGCCCCCCCATCGCGCGCTGCCGACTCGATGTGGCTCTCGCATGGTGTGGTGGCGCGGACCGCACCGAGCACGAGCGCCGCATCGATAGCCACCATCTCGACGATTGCGGAACTCGAGCGTCGTGAATTGGGGTACGAAGAAGTCGCGATCCTGGTGCGCGCACATGCATCGGGGTGGTTGAAGGTCTCGCTGGAGGACGGCCGGCGCGGATGGATTGCGGTGCCGGATGACCAGCCCGTCATCCCAGTGGACAGCATCCTGCCGCGATCACTGAGCTATCTCACACTCGCGTGGGATCGGCGACTCCGCGCCTCACCCCAACGCGCGCAGCCGGCCGTGCGGGTACCGGGCATCGACCCCGGCGAGGATGAGACCCCGGTGGAGATCCTCGCGAGCCGTCGCAACGCGGATGGTCTCTGGTGGCAGGTGCGCGTCCTCGAGTACTCACCGTGCGAGGGGACCGACACGCCGCCAACCGCCGCTGAAGGCTGGATCCCGGCGTGGCAGGATGCCGTGCTGACCGCGGAGTGGTATTCGCGCGGCTGTTGAACTGGGGCCGGATCCGATCACGGCACCCGGCGGTCGGAGCCACGCCGTTCAGTCGTCTTGGTCGTGATGTCCTGGCACCGGAATATCGAAATGCAGGACGTCCTCACGGCTGCCAAGCTTGGTGTACAGGGCGATGGCCGGTTCATCCTCGACCCCGGTGTCGGCCTGCACGAAGATCACATGGCCACCTCGTGCCGCGGCGATGTGCTGGAGTGCCGCGATCAACGCGGTGGCGACGCCTTCACGCCGATGCGTCGCGTGGACGGCAAGGTCGTAGATGTAGTACTCGCTGCGCTCCTGCTCGAACTTGCGCAGCTCATAGGCGACGAGGCCACCGACGACCTGGCCCTCGTCCTCCGCCGCGAGGGCGACAAAGGTGGCGTCGCCCAACAGGTCGCGGAGGTATGCCGCCCCTGGACGGGCGCTGGCGTAGTTCCCGGGATCATCAAACGCCTCGGCGAAGAGTGCGTTGATCCCCTCCAACAAGGGCACGTCGCTGGGGCCGAGATGGTGGATGTCGAACGGCATGGATTTCCTCCCGGGCGGTCTGGCCGTCCCATCAGCGTTGTACCGGAGCTGCGTCATGAATCCCCGAGGCGCAGTTTCATCCCGACATGCGTGGCCTCGAACCCCAGACGCTCGTAGAATCGCTGGGCATCGGTTCGGCTGTTGTCAGTGGTGAGCTGGACGAGGACGCAGCCCGCGTGTCGGGCGCGCTCGATCGCATCGCGGATCAGCATCTCGCCGATTCCGAGGCCCCGATGGGTTGCCGCGACCCGCACCCCCTCGATCTGGGCGCGGGACGCCCCAAGGCGGCTGATGCCGGCGATAATCGTCAACTGAAGGCACCCCACCACCGCGTCGTCCTCGACGGCCACCAGAAGGTCGTTGCCGCCCTGCGCGCGCATCGCGGCAAAGGCATCCCGATACGCCGCGGGCAGCGGGTCGGCATACTGCTCGCGCCCTGCGCCGAGGGGGTCATCAGCGAGCATCCGCACGACGGCGGGGAGGTCCGCCTCGGTTGCGGTTCGGATGGTGATGGGTTCTGCCGTCATGCCAATCTCCTGGGTCTCCCTGTCGCCGCCAGACCTGTCACACTCGCTCCCACGTGGCAGGATCAGGACACTCCCGCCCTGCAGGGTGTCGCGAATATGGCCGATCCTTCTCGGAAGCGAGGCCGAATCCTCGAGCACGGCTGCTGGCCAACCTGTTGCGGTACCGTGACCTGCATGTCACACCCCGCGATCACCTTGACCCGTGTCATGAGTCTGACGAGCGTGGCACGAAGCGTGTAGTACAAGAAGCATCGGATGCAACCCCCGCCAGACACCCCGCTGGCCCGCGTTGCTCCGTGTCACCCAGACGCGTGGCGGAACGACGCACCACGCAGAACCCTGAAGGCTGACCATGTTTGGCGACGCGATGTTTGACGAAGAGGACCGCCTCCGGCGGGCCGAAGCAGGACAGGACCCCGACGATCCGACGACCGCGGCCGATGAGGTCGACGAGGCGGAAGATCTGCTGGCCGCGGGCGGGCTCGACGAGCGCCTCCAGCGTCGTCAGGCGCTTACCCAGTTGCTGCGCGAGGTCGGTGGCGTCTGACGGTGGGGGGGCTCAGGGGCGCGGCCGTGCCGCACCTGCGAGTTCCTCGCCCGGATTGACGTACCGATCGATCGCCTGCGCGTACTGCCGCTCGTAGAGCGCGCGGTAGCGCCCGCCCTCCCGCTCCACCAACTGGTGGTGCGTCCCCTGTTCCACAATCCGCCCATCCTCCAACACCATGATCTTGTCCGCCGCCGTGATCGTGGACAAGCGGTGAGCGATCACGAAGGTCGTCCGGCCGGCCCGCAGACGCGCCAACCCATCCTGAATCAGGCCCTCGCTCTCTGAATCGAGGCTCGATGTCGCCTCGTCGAGCAGCAGGATCGCGGGATCCGCCAGGATCGCGCGCGCAATGGCCACACGCTGGCGTTGCCCACCGGACAGCCGCACCCCGCGCTCGCCGACAATCGTCTGATAGCCATCGGTGAAGCCGAGGACGAACTCATCACAGTGCGCGACGCGCGCGGCATCACGCACCTCGTCGTCGGTGGCATCGGGGCGGGCGAAGCGGATGTTCTCCAGCACCGTGCCATCAAACAGGAAATTGTCCTGCAGCACGATGCCCAGCTTGGAGCGGTAGTCACGCAGCTTGAGGCTGGCGAGGTCGCGTCCGTCCACCAGAATGCGTCCCGTGTCGGGACGGTTGAACGCCATCACCAATGAAATCAGGGTGCTCTTCCCCGAACCGCTCGAGCCCACCAACGCCACCGTCGCCCCGGCGGGTGCGGTGAACGAGATGTCGTGGAGCACCGGCGTCTCGGGGTCGTAGCCGAAGGTCACCTGTTCAAACGTGATCTCGCCGCGCACGTCACCGACTGCCTCGCGCGAGTCATCGTCGACGTCCTCGGGGAGGGCGTCGCGGAGTTCGCGAATCCGGTCGAGTCCGGCAAAGGCCTCGGTGATCTGGGTGCCGATCGACGCGATCTGCACCAAGGGGGCCGCCACCAGGCCGGTGAAGAAGATGTACATCACGAAGTCACCGAGCGTCATCCGCCCAGCGACGATATCCCGTCCGCCGACAATGATCAGCAACGTCCCGATGGCGCCGACCACCAGCGTGGAGCCGGCAGCCGTCGCACTCACGCCGGTCATGGTCTTCGCGACGTTGCGCAGCAGCGTGTGCGCCCCGCGCGAGAAGGCCAGGCGCTCACGCCGTTCCGCGGTATACGCCTTGACGACGCGAATCCCCGAGATGCTTTCAACGAGTCGTCCGGTGACCTCGGCGTTGAGCTTGCCGCGCTCACGGAAGATCGGCCGCAGCCTGGAAAAGGCGACCGCCATCCCCACCCCGAACAGGCCCAGCAGCACGAGCGTCACGGCGGTCAGGCGCCAGTTGAGCCAGAGCAGCACCCCGAACCCGACGATCGCGGTGAGCAGGCCACCGGCGAGCTGGACCAGGCCATTCCCCACGAGGTTGCGGATGCCTTCCGCATCATTCATCACGCGCGAGACGAGTTGGCCGGTTTGCGTCGCGTCGAAGGTGCTGATCGGCAAACGCATCAGGTGCGACTGCACGGTGCGACGCATTTCCGTGATCGCGCGTTGCGCCGCCACACCCAGGAGCTGGGAGAGCGCGAAGGAGGTACCCGCCTGGATGATGGTCGCCCCCGCAGCGACAGCCGCCAACAGGCCGAGACGCTCGACATTGCCGGTGGGGAGGATGTCGTCAATGAGGACCTTCGACGAGCCCGGAAGCACAAGACCCGCCGCGCGATTGACCAGCATCAGCACAAAGCCGATGGTCAACCGCTTGCGGTGCTGCCAGACCAGTTCACGGGCCTCGCGCCAGACGACCTCGCTGGAAACCTTGTTCTTCTTGGTGCCCTCAGGCGGCGCCTTGCCGGCAGCCTGCCGCATCGCGCGCATTCCGGCCCGCGGCGCGAGCCCTCCTCCGATTCGTCCGATCCCCAACCGTCCCCCGAGTGATGCGTTGGTCGGAGGATACACCGGAAGGGGGTGAAGTGCGAAAGACGCAGGCTCGCTCTGGTTGTTAAGCCCCCATTTCATGCGGGTTTCCGGCTCAACCTCGCCCCGGGAGGGGGGCGTAGTACAGCCGTGATGTGCTCCGGCAATCCGCCGGTCCGGCATCGAGACCCATCGCCTTGGATGACCCCATGGTACCACGCTCAATGGCCCGCCTCGCGGGCTTGGCCAGCTGCCTGGCGGCGCTGATGTTCACGACTCCCATCGCGGCCCAGCAGGGCTCCGCCGTGGACGTCATCGTCGGTACAGTCACCGACTCCACGGGCACCCCAGTCGCCGGCGCCACGGTCGAGGCCTACTCGATCGAGACACAGGTGTCCCGCAAGACGACCACCAACGAGCGTGGTCGCTACACGATCTTCTTCAACGATGGTGGCGGGCAGTACCGCATCACCATCACCATGATCGGGAAGACGCCTGCCCTCTTCAATGTGGCGCGACAGCCCGACGACGACCGCATCATGCTTGATGTCCAACTCGGCGATCGGCCCACGCGGCTGCAGGACCTGACGGTGACCGCCACCCGCGGCATGCCGGGCGGCAACAACGCCCCGACGCCCGGCAGCACCGAGCGCAACTTCAGTGCGGAACAGGCGCTGCGTTTGCCGATTGATGCGTCCGATCTCGCAGCGCTCGCGGCCTTGGTGCCGGGCGTGATCGTGACGGCGGGCTCCGATTCGACGGCGGCCCAGTTCTCGATCGCCGGGCAGAGCGGCACCTCCAACAACTACACGGTGGACGGCATCTCCTTTGGTGGTGACGCACTGCCGCAGGACGCGATCCGCAACACCCGTGTGATCACCAACACCTTCGACGTGGCACGCGGCCAGTTCAGCGGCGGGCTGGTGGCCGCCAGCACTCGCGGTGGCAGCAACGTCGTGCAGGGTTCGCTCAGCAGCAACCTGCGCAGCCAGTCGCTCGCGTGGGGTGGTACGGCGGGCGATGTCTTCAATCAGGGCCAGACGCAGCAGCGCATCGGTGGCGGCTTCGGCGGCCCGATCATCCGTGATCGGCTCTTCGCCTTCGGCTCATTCCAGTATGATCACAACGTGGCACCGATCGCCTCGCTCACCTCTGCCAACAGCGACGCCCTCGGACGCCTCGGTGCATCCGTGGATTCGGTCAATCGTTTCATCGCACTCGTTGGGGCTACCGGACTGACCTCGCAGGTCGGGATCGTGGACCCCAACCGCAGCAACGATCGCTTCACCGGTCTCGCCCGTGTGGACTTCAACCTGGCCGATCGCCACTCGTTCACCCTGCGCGGCGACCTTCGCCTCAATGGGCAGGAACCCGCGCGCATCGGGTCAACCCAACTCGCACAGGTTGGTGGCACCACCGAAGGCAACGGCGGCGGCATCGCCCTGTCCATCTCGTCACGTCTTGGCGTTGCGGTCACCAACGAGTTTCGCGCCGGCTACACGATCGACGAGAACGAGAGCACGCCGTTCCTCTTCACGCCGGTCGGTCGAGTGCAGAACTTGTCGGTGCTCGAGGATGGCTCGGTCGCCAGCACGACGCTCGGCTTCGGCGGCAACAGTGGCCTCCCGTCGCGCACCTACAACACCGGATTCGAGGCCACCAACGAAATCTCGTTCTTCTCGCCATCCGCAGCGCACCGGTATCGTGTCGGCGTCCTGGTGAACACCCAGTCGTTCGAGCAGGACGTCACCAACAATCGCTTCGGCACCTACACCTACAACTCGCTGGCGGACTTCGAGGCCAACGAGGCCGCGCAGTTCACGCGCACGCTGTCTCCCACGATTCGCGATGGCCGCAGCAACAACACCGCGATCTACATCAGCGATGTCTGGCGGCCCAGCTCGCGCCTCCAGGTGACGTTTGGCGGACGCTTCGAGCGGTCGTGGTTCGGCGGCGCGCCCGAGCTCAACCAGGCGGCATTCGAGCGCTTCGGTGTGCGGACAGACGAGTTGCCCACGGAGACCTACTTCACTCCGCGCCTTGGCTTCTCCTGGAACATCCCCGCCGCGGAGCAGCGCGGCCAAGCGCAGCGTGGTTTCGCCCCGCCACTCCTGACCGTGCGAGGTGGCGTTGGTGTCTTTCGCGGCACGATGCCGTCGTCGCTGCCGGGTACGGCACAGGCACAGTCCGGACTCCTCAATACCGAATCGCAGTTGATCTGCGTCGGCAGTGCGGTCCCGAACGCCGACTGGAGCGGGTTCGCACAGAACACCGGGTTGATCCCGACGGAATGCCTCGGTGCCGCCACGCCTGCCCGTGCCGGCGTGCCGAACGTCACGACGTACGCCAGCGACTACGGCGCCGCCAAGACGATTCGCGCCAACCTCGGCGCGAGCAAGCGCTTCTGGAATACCTGGAACCTCAACATTGACGCCTCGTACACGAAGGGCATCGACCAGTCGGCCTCGCGGGACCTGAACCTGAACACCACGCCGGCGTTCTCCCTGACGGGCGAGGACAACCGACCGGTCTTCGTGAGTCCTTCGGCGATCATCAGTGGGACCGGTGCGATTCCCTTGGCCGCGTCGCGCGTGGATGAGAGCTTCGGACGCGTGAACCAGGCATTCAGTGGCCTCGAGAACGAGTCCGTGCAATTCACGACCGCGGTCTCGACCTTCTTGCGCCGTGGTGCCACGATCAACCTCAGCTACTCCTGGCTGCGGTCACGCGATCAGGGTGGCGCCGGTGGCGGCGGCGGTGGATTCGGTGGCGGTCGCGGTGGCGTCGGCGGCGGCTTCTCGGGCGGTGGCTCGATTGCGACACCGGGCGACCCGAATGAATTCCTCTGGGCCCGCAGCAGCGGCGAGCGTCGCCACAACATTCAGGCGAACATCACCTGGCCGTTCTCGCAGTCCTTCGAGATGACAATGGTTGGCAGCATCACCTCCGGCACGCCGTACACCCCCACGGTCCAGGGCGACATCAACGGCGATGGCTCACGCAACGACATCGCGTACATCTACAATCCTGCCACGGCGAATGACCCCGACGTGGCCGCCGGCATGGAGCGCCTGCTCGGGAGCCTCAGTGGCAATGCCCGCGAGTGCCTGGCCAATCAGCTCGGCCGGATTGCCGAGCGCAACAGCTGCACCGGTCCGTGGACACCCAACCTCTCGATGCAGGCCAACTGGCGTCCGGGGATGTTCGACAACCGGCTGGCGATCTCGTTCTCGACGATCAACATGCTTGGTGGGCTGGACGAACTGCTCCATGGTGCGGATGGGATCAAGGGGTGGGGCGGCTTCGCGCGGCCCGACAACACGCTGCTGCAGGTCACCGGCTTCGATGCGACGACCAACCAGTTCAAGTACACGGTGAACGAGCGCTTCGGTGCGACGGGCGCGGGTGCGACTGCCGTCCGCTCCCCCTTCCAGCTTGCGGTGCAGATGCGCTACTCGATCGGGCAGGACCGGTTGCGCGACATCCGCCGCGGCTTCTTCGGCGGTGGTGCGGCTGGACAGCCCAATCTGGCCCAGCAGATCCTCGGCCGGATCGATTCGATTGCGCCGCATCCGGCGAAGGCCGCGCTGGACCTGCGACAGCAGCTCGTGCTCGCACCGCAGCAGATCACGGCACTGCAACGGCTGGCGGATTCCACGGACCTGATCATGAAGCCGTTCGTGGATTCCCTGCGGGTGGAGGTCGAGAAGGCAGGGACCAATCCTGACCTGACCCGGATCTTCCCGCTCCTGCAGCCGATCCTGAACCAGATTCGCCTCAACTCGACCGACGGGTTGGCGCAGGTGAAGGGGATCCTGACCGATGCCCAGTGGGCACTCCTGCCCGATTCCGTGAAGACGCCGAGCCAGGCGAATCCGTTCTTCGGCGGCCAAGGTGGTCCCGGCGGGGCTGGTGGTGCAGGCGGGGGACGCCCCGGTGGCGGCATGGGCGGTGGGATGGGGCGGCCAGGAGGCGGGGGACGGCCGTAGCCGCGGAGGGTTCTGGATGTCATCCCGAGCGAAGCGAGGGATCGGGCGGGTTTCCCGACACGGCGTGCAGCGTCGTGGTGGGGCGGGCTCCCGATCCCTCGCTTCGCTCGGGATGACGGGCCCTACTCGCCGCTCAGAAGAACAGCCCTACCCCCACGCGCCATCCCCACATCGTGATTGCGGATTCGTCGCTCTCCAGAGCGACGCGATCATTCTCTACCAGACGGAAGGACCCTGAACGAGGCGCGGTGACCTTCGAGGAGGCGAGCCAGTCGAGGCCGGCGGAGAGGCCGAGGGCTGCGTCCTGGCGGCCGAAGTGGAGTGGGAGGTAGAGGTCGAGCGCGCCCTTGGCCGTGACGGCTTGTTCCGATTCCGAAATCGTCACCGAAGTCACCTGCGGCCCTGAGGTGAGTCGACCGCTGACGTCGACGATGAACCGACTCACCCCACCCATTGCCGCGCCCGCCAGCACGAGGGGCCCGAGGCGCGTTTCGAGCCGCGGCCCCACCCCCGTGAAGCCCACCGTCGAACGGATCGTCACGTCGAGGTCGATCGCGGGAGTGAGGATGGTGTTGCCGCGCTCCTCCGGAATGGTGAGGATCGAGAACTCCCCACGGATGCCCAACGGCGAGGTGCGGGAGAGCGGCAGCGCGGCCCAGGTGGCGAAGCCTGAGGGGGGGGCAATCACGTCGCCGAAGGTTCCGGTGGGCGTCGCGGTCGCGTAGGCGATACCGAACCGGAGTGCAGTCGAGGCGATCGGCACCTGCGCGGCACCGATCGCCGGGGCTCCTGCGAGGAGCAGGAGCAGGAGTCGGGTCACTTCACTCGTTCGATGTAGGCCCGCTCGCGCGGGTTGACGCGAATGCGCTCGCCGGTCTCGACGAAGTCGGGAACATTGATCGTCACACCGTTGCTGAGCGTTGCCGGCTTGCTGCTCGAGCTCTTCGTGGCCGTCTTCATGGACGGGGCGGTCTCGACGATCTCCATCTCGAGCGAGCTCGGCAGGGTGAACGAGATCGGCTTGCCCTCGAGCCAGACGGCATCGAAGGTCATTTCCGGCAGCATCCACGCGGCATCATCCCCAACCAGTTCCTGATCGAGTGTGTACTGCTCGTAGCTCTCGGCGTCCATTACGTGCACGCCGTTGGTGTCCGCGTAGAGCACCTGCATCGCCTTGGTGTCGAGGCGGGCCTCTTCGATGGTCTCGGTCGCGCTGAAACGGTGATCGAGCGAGGTGCCCGTCGTCAGGTTGCGGAGGCGGACCTGGACGAAGGCGCGGAGGTTGCCCGGGGTGCGGTGCGTGAAATCCATGACGAGGTGTGGCTTCCCCTCGTAGTAGATCACGTTCCCCTTGCGGATGTCATTGGCTTTCATCGGTGCTCACTGGCTGAACGGCGGTTGAGGGCCCGGACCCGTCCCGGACCGCGGGCTTAAAATCGGCCGATCGGCGCCCGGCGGCAAGGACCACGGCCCAACCCCGGTGCCACCCTCGCTTGTGCGGGATCGGGTTTGCCCCTTCCTTTCACGAACCCCACCGGAGTGCGCCATGCCGCTGCCCCGCCTGTCTCGCCGCACCCTGTTGATGATCGTTGCAGGCGTCGTCCTCCTGCTGGTCTTCGTGATGTGGTGGTTCCGGTGGGGCATCGGCATGCGCGCGGTCCGCATCGTGGATCCCGTGGTCCGACGCTGGGCAGTGAACGAGGTCGACCGGCTGTCTGATGGTGTCTACGAGCTCACCGCCTCCCCCATCCGGGTGGACACGGAGTCGCGCCGGGTCGGGATCGACACGATCGTCATCACCACGAATCCGGAAAAGATGCGGCAGCGACTGAAGCCGCTCCCCACCCTGCGGCTCCGCTTCCACAACTGCGCCCTCGAGGGCATCGAGCTCGACCGTCTCGCGGCGGGCCGCGGGCTTCAGGCGACGTGGGCCGGCTGCGACACCGTCGCGGTGCAAGCCGCCATCCCTGCCCCGACGGGGGTCCGGGACACCACTGCGGCCAGCGGCTTCCTTACCCTGCGGGATAATCTCGACCTCGGTCGAAACGTCCCGTTCATCGCGATCGATTCGATCGCCTTTCCTGATGTGAGCGTCACACTCGACATCGCGGGCCGCGCGGGGACGCGCACGGGAGTGGCATTCGAGCGTCTGGCGGTGCGACTCGATTCGCTGCACTATGATCCGAAGCAGCCCGTCGCCGAACGACGGCCGCTATTCTCGCGCAACATCGCCCTCGCCCTCGATGGCTTCGTCGGGAGCCAGACCGCTGCGAATCGTCTGCTGCTCGAGCGCTTTCGCGCCGACCTCGCGACCGGCACGCTTGAGCTGGACGGACTCGACTGGGAACCGCTTCCGGGCGCCCTCGCCGACTCCCTCGGCCTCGCGGAGTTGTCGCTCGATTCGCTCCGGGTACGCGGCATCGATTGGGGCGCCTTCCTGACGGCAGGCGACGTGCGTGTGGTGAGTATCCAGTTGGACGGTGGGCGACTCCGGTTGCCTGAGGCCACACCGGGGGCCGCAGCGCCAGCAACACAGACGGAGACACCCACCCATTTCCGGCGCGCGCAACGCACCGCCGAGGGCGTGCTCCGGGCGATCGGACGCCGACTGGAACTCGACTCGCTCGAGTTGCACGACCTGACGCTCGTTGAGGGTGGTGGCAATGACTCGACCCTGACGCGCCTGGGGACGCTGGGGCTGGAACGGGTGCGCATCGGGATAGGTGACGAAGCCTGGAGCGGACCGTTCCCGGTGGGACCGCTCCAGGTGCGGGCCCACGACATCCTCCGTGCCGGTCCCAGCGAGCGCCTGGCGATTGGCACCTTCCGTCTGGATCTTGCGGGCGGCACAGTACAGGCCGATTCGGTGCGCGCCGGTGCCGTGGGGACCGATGCTGACTGGTTGCGCGGCAGACGGTGGCGGGCGGACCGCACGGCACTCTCGGTGGACAGCGTGCGCGCGACCGGCCTTGAACCGAATGCGTGGATGCGCACAGGCGCGATCACCGGACAGCGGGTCGACTTGCATGGTTTCGACCTCGACGTCGCCACCGACAAGCGGCTGCCGGCACGCCGCACCGCGGCCGTCCACCGCACCCCGCAGGCCTGGGTCCGGGAGGTCGCACCCCGCTTCCACCTCGATACGGTGCAGGTGGTCGGGCGCATGCAGTACCGTGAGCGCTCGGACGAGGCCCCCCGCACGGGCGTGGTGCGTTTCGAGCGCGTCCGCGTGACGATGACGAATTTCTCCAATGATCCCGCGAGGATGAGCGACAGCACGCCGCTGGTCATTCGTGCCGATGCGCGCTTGATGGGCACGGGCGCCTTTGCCCTCAACGTGCGCGTCCCGCTGTTGGCCCCCGACTTCCGGATGCGCTACGACGGCTCGCTGGGGCGCATGCCCGCCCCCGCCATGAACCCGTTCATCGTGGGTATCGCGCCGATGCAGTTCAAGGAAGGGCGCATCCTCGGCATCACCTTCGGGGCGACGGTCACCAATGGCGTCGCGCGCGGACAGCTGCGCCCTCGCTGGGATTCACTCTTCGTGGACATCACCCCCAACGCCGGAGGTGGGGGGGGGATTCTTGGCGGGATCAAGCGGGCGGTCACCAAGTTCGCCGCCAACGAATTCGTCCTGAAGAGCGAGAACAGCGACGCCGGGGACGATCCACCCGAGGACGGCGCGATCGTGCATCGCTGGATCCCGCGCGAGACGGTGCTGCAGTTCATGTGGAACGGGATCCGGGATGCGTTGCTGCCGCTGGTGAAGCGGTAGGGGAAGGGGGGAACGCGACCTGCGGCCGCGCGGGGTGAAAGGTGAAACGGAAGGGAATCCACCTTTCACGTTTCACCCCTGTTCCCCCTCACCCCTCACCCCTCACCCCTCCCCCCCCCACACATTCCCCGGCGCCAGGATCCCGTCCGGATCGAGTGCCTGCTTCAAGGCACGCTGCGCGGTGAGTTGCATTGGGCTGAGCTGCAACGGGAGCCACTGTCGCTTGATCTTGCCGATCCCGTGCTCCGCCGCCACGGTGCCGCCCATCGCGATGATCCGCTCGAGGGTTTCGCGGATCGCCGTCTCCACGCGGTGCAACTCGTCGGCGTCATGCGCCACGAAGTCCATGTGCGGATGGCCGTTGCCCGCGTGGCCATACATCACCGGGAGCGGGAGCCCGTGGCGCGCGATGCAGTCGCGCGCCACGCCAATCGCCTCGGCGAGGCGCGGGTAGGGCACGGCCCAGTCGGTGCCGACGCGCCGCCCGCCCTGCGGCGCGAACGCGTTGCCGCGCTCGGCCATGGTGGCGGGCACATCATGCCGCAGCAGCCGGGCCGTGCGGATCTTGGCGTCGTCATCGAAGACGAGGATGTCGTCCACTTGCGCGTGATGTGCTTCGGCGAGCGCGAGCCAGGCATCGAAGTCGAGGTCGCGATCGCCCGGGTGTTCTTCCTCGGTATACACAAAGGCCTGGCCCAGCCATTGTCCCCCCCCCTCACCCGCGCGAACCAGCTCCAGGGCGCGCGCATCGAGAAGCTCGAGGCAGCGTGGCGCCACCGCACCCGTCCGCATCCCCTCGCGTGCGGCCACCACGAAGCGCAGCGCGTCGGCCTCGTCGGCGAAGGGAATGCCGAGTCCCGTGACCCGTTCGGGGAGCGGAAGCAGTGCCAATTCGGCGGCGACGACGATCCCCAGCGTCCCTTCGCTGCCGATGAACCAGTCCACGGGGTCGTGCACGGGTGCGTAGCCCACGGTGTTTTTCTCGAGCGCTGGGCGACGGAGCTCCACGGTCTCGCCACTGGCAAGCACCACGGTGAGCCCGGTGACATGGCGCCGGGTGGCGCCGTAGCGCAACGAGCGCGCACCGGACGCATTGCAGGCGATCGACCCGCCGAGTGCGGCTTCTTCCTCGCTGGTCGGGTCGGGGGCGAAGAGGAAGCCCTCCGCGGCGAGGCGGCGCTTGAGGTCAGCTACGCCGATGCCGGGTTCCACGCGGACGCGACCGGCGACCGGGTCGAGGTCCAGTACGCGGTCCATCGCGCGCAACGACAGGAGGATGCCGTGGTCGGTGATCGAGCCACCGGTCATCGAGGATTGCCCACCGGCGGCGGTCACCGCCGTCGTGCTGGCGGCGGCCTCGCGCATGATGTCGGCGACCTCTGCGGCGCTCGCTGGCCGGGCGACTGCATCGGGCGTGAGGATCAGGCCGGAGGCATCGGCGGCGTAGGCCTGACGGACGGCGGGGTCGGTGGACAGGGTATGAGTCACGACGGAATGGTAGGGGATCGGGTCGCGCCGTTCCACCCATGGCGGCGCGACCCTGCCTCACGCATGTGTCAGCGTGGTGCGATGCCCAGCGCAGGCAAATCAGTCTCGGCGATGTCGTCGCGCATCACCCGCCGGCCATTCATTGGCTGGATCGGACGATTGTTCCCGGAAAGCACGGCCCGGAGTTGGGCGAGTTGGGTGGACGACAGCGTGACCGGTGTCCGCATCACGATCCACGTCACCCCTTCCGAGCACGGCGGTGTGGTCAGGGACCCGGCGTAGCGATAGCTCGCGTGGTCCACAGGCAACAAGGCGTCGACATCCACCATCACATCCTCCAGGTGGACCTCGACGCCCTTGGTCGGCGGCAGGTTCTCCCAGACCGGAGCGTACGCCGGATTCGCTGCCCCCTCCTCGATCAGCACTCCCACCACGGCGAGTCGCCCGTCTGGCGCGCGATGGACGAAGTGCACCTCGGCGGGAAAGGGCCGTCCCTCGAGGAGATGCTCGCTCGGGCTGTGGAAGTGATACTGCAACAAGGCGTAGCGATCGTTGCCGACGACGAGGGTGTCACCATCCGGATAGTTCACCTGCACCGAATGCCCGGTATTGAGAATGTCGGCGACATGTTCGTTATGGACGATGCGCAGTTCGGCAGGGCCGAAATCAGCGCGCAACGCGCCCACCGGCGCCGCCACCACATCACGCACGTCGATCGGCGATTGCGCAGCCCCGGTCGCGCAGGTGGCGAAGTCGGGATCGAGCGCGCCCCACTTGCCAGGACCGAGATCGGCATAGTCCCAATGAGGCACGGAATGATCTTCAGAGGGGGCGCACGCCAGCACCGCGGCGAGCGTCAGGAGGGAGGAGCGAACAGGCCAGGACATGACCAACTCCGCGTTGGGGAACTGCCTGAAATCTAGCGGAACCGTTCGGTGCATGGAGGACATTTCCAGGCGTTCGTCCTGATGCGGTGAGGTCCCCGGAGGAACCGCAGCCGGCTGCGATGTTAGGATGCAGCATGTTCGTCGCCTCGGTTGTCTTGATCGGCCTTCTCGCCGCCTGCGTGGACCTCTTCTGGTCCGAGCGGGGCCACGGGTGCATCCATCATCAGCAGGGTGGGGTGTCGTTCAGGTACCTGATCCGGCGCAACACCTGGTTGAATCGGCTCATCAACCCTGGCCGACCTGGTCGGCACGCCGGTATCGGGGTGGGGCGCGTGGTACATCTCGGCGTGGGGGATGAGGGGCGGCCGTCGGGGTGGCTGCTGGCGCACGAGGTCGCTCACCTGATCCGGCAGGAGGGACAGATCACTCGCTACCTCGTGGGGTATATCCTCTCACCCGCCTTTCGAGCGGCGGAGGAAGCGGCGTGCAACGCGTGGGCGGATACCCACGCGGCATCGTTCGAGGCGACCGCACGCTCGATATGGTCCGGATCGGAACCGAGTCGGTCAGGCTCGGCATTCCCCAGTGATCGAGGTGAGACATGAAATGCGCAGGACTTCTGGTTGCGGCCACGCTCCTCGCGAGTGCCCAGGTGCACGCACAAGCGATCCCCGCGATGCGGCTCACGAGTGGCGAGGTTGCCTTCGATGGCCGCGGGACACTGGGTTCGTTCACGGGCACCACGGCCAGCGTGCGCGGGGCGCTGGTCGGTGGTGCGGATATCGAGGCCGTACGCGGCTGGGTCGAGGCCGACGCTGCCACGATGGAGACCGGCAACGGTCGCCGCGACAAGGACATGCGCTCGTCGCTCGAGGTAGAGCGGTTTCCAGTGATTCGCTTTGATCTGGCTGCGGTTGGTGCCGGCGCGGCGGACGCGGATTCGATTCCCGTCACATTGCGCGGGACGTTCACAATCCACGGCGTACAGCGCGAGCAGGCGGTGACGGGGTGGGTGTGGCGCTCGGGGGATCAGGTGCGGTTCAGCGGGCGCACGCCGATGAATCTCAAGGACTACGAGATCGGCGGGCTCTCCAAGTTGTTCGGGACACTCAAGATGAACGAGGAGATCGTGGTGCGGATGGATGTGACGTTCCGCCCAGAGTGATCACCCAATCGGTAGTGGTCGGATCACCATCCCGAGCCCCATGCGCTCGAGCAGCGCGGGGAAGCGCGGGTCATCGCGCAGTTGATCGAAGCCGGTCGACACCGCGAGTACCGACATGAAGGAACCGCGCTCGCGGTAGGCCGCCTCCAGCCAGTCGAACGCCGTGTCGATCTCGCCGAGTCCGGCATGGGCCATCGCGAGATGGAACCCCAGCACCGCAGCCGTGTCCCGGTCTTCCTCGATCGGTGCGAGAAGACGGCGTGCGATCTGCACGTCGCCGGTGACGGCGCGCACGTAGGCGAGTTGTGCCGTGTCGCGAGGGCCACTGAGTGCCGCCGCTCGTTCCATCGCCGCGACCGCATCAGCGGCCATCCCCTTCTGCAGGTAGGCATGACCAAGCAGTTGGTGCGCCACGTCGCGCCGAGGATCGAGGCGCACCTCCTCAAGTAGCACCTGAAGGGCGGCGTCGGGCTGGTGTCGATCGACGTAGACGCGCCCGCTCAGCATACCGATCGGCGTCAACGGGTCGAGGGAACGCGCCACCTCGAGTTGGGCCAGCGCTGGGCCGGGACGCCCAGTGGAGTGCAAGTGGCCGGCGTAGTACATCCGGGCGGCTGGAAACGAGGGATCGCTTGCGATCACCCTGGTGAACTCTTCTTCGGCGCGACGCCACTCCCAGCCGAACACCGTGAGCGCATGTGCCAAGGCAGCTCGCGCCTCGACCAGATCTGGTGCGATCGCAAGGGCCCTTTCCGCAGAGGCACGGGCCAGCCTGAGGGCGTCGCGGGGCCGAGCCATCCCGAAGATGCCCTGCAGCACGTGCACATCCGCAATGCCGGCGTGCGCCTCGGCGAAGCCCTGGTCGAGGGCTACCGCCGCCTCGAATTGCGCCTGTGCCAGCCTGAGGCCATCACGTTGCCTGGTGTTCGCGAGGAACCGCCCCTTGAGAAAGTGGCCAGCAGCTTCTGCGCTGTGCGTGCGCGGCTCGGCTGTCCGCGCCCTCTGGGGGGGGGATGTATTCGCGGCTGACCGGCGTGGGTGGGCAGCGCGGTCCACGGCATCAAGCGCCTGCAGGACCTCGCTCGCATCGAAGCACCTTGCCTCTGGCTGCTTGGCCAGCAGACGATGCACCAGTTCCGACAACCCAACCGGGAGGCCGGGGCGACGGCTGGCGAGCAGCGCCGGTACCTCGGTGAGGTGCGCGACCAGGAGCTCGTGGGGTCGTCGCGCGGTGAAGGGCGGTGCCCCGGTGAGCATCTCGTAGGCCACCACGCCGAGCGCGTAGAGATCGGCGCGATGGTCCACCGTTGCCGTATCACCGATCTGCTCTGGGGCGAGGTACGTCGGGGTCCCAAGGACCCGTCCGTGCTCGGTCAGGGTCACATCGGGCGACGACTCGACCTCCGCGACCGCCGCGACCAACTTGGCGATCCCGAAATCCGCCACCAGCGCGTCGCCATCCGGACCGAAGAGGATATTGCCGGGCTTGATGTCCCGGTGCACCAGACCGTGGGCGTGGGCATGGGCGAGGGCGCGGGTGACATCCCGGAGAACGCACATCGTCTCGGCCACCGACAATCGCCCCTCGCGCTGGAGTCGACCACGCAGGCTCTCCTCCTGGGCATAGGGCGTCACATAATAGAGGGCGCCTGCCGCCACGCCGGAGTCGTGGAGGGGGAGGATGTTGGGGTGGGAGAGCCGCGCCACAAAGCCGATCTCGCGTTCGAATCGCGCCACGTTTCGTTCCGCATTGCCGTCCAGCAGGCGTTCGGCCGGCAATACCTTGAGCGCGACCTCACGGCGGTGACGCAGGTCGACTGCCAGGTAGACGACCGCCATCCCACCGCGGCCGATCTCCCGCTCGATGCGGTAGCGGTCGGCGAGCGCCGCCTGCAGGGCGCCCGGAATCGCCTCCGCCGGTGCGGGATCCTCGCCGAAGAGCGGGGCGGCAAACGCTGGGGCGGGCTCGTCGAGGAAACCGGCACGGCGCGCCGCGTCTGACGCGCGCAGCAACCGCTCCGCAGCGGCGCGCACGACGGGATCAGCACAGCGGGCCGTCAGGAAGGCCTGGCGATCCTCCGGCGCACACGCCTCCGCATCCAGATGCAACGCCTTGACGATAGCCCAATCGGGTTCAGGCAGCGTCACCGTGCAGCTCCTGCCAGAGCCACCCTCGGGCGGTCGCCCATTCCCGGCTGACCGTGCGTCGGGAGACACCTAGCGCCTCGGCAGCCTCCTCCTCCGTCAGGCCTCCAAAGAAGCGGCACTCCACCACGCGGGCCATCATGGGATCCACGACAGCAAGCCGCGTCAGGGCCTCGTCCAGTGCGATGAGTAGCGCCGAGCGCTCCCCGGCTGGCAAGTCGAGTCCGTCGAGCGCACGTGGAATCACCGAAGCGCCCCCCCCCCCACGGCGGAGGGCAGCGTGGCGACGGGCGTGGTCGGTGAGCACGCGACGCATGGTCCGTGAGGCCATGGCGAAGAAGTGGGCCCGATTGTTCCATCGGGTCCGCGTCTGTGCCTCGAGCCGCAGGTACGCCTCGTGGACGAGACTCGAGGTGTCCAGGGTGTGCCCCGCAACCTCGCCGCGGAGGTGCCGGCGGGCCAGCCTACGGAGCTGCTCGTAGACCAAGGGCATGAAACGATCCGGAGCGTCCTGATCGCCCTCACCCCACGCCCGCAGCATTTCGGTGATATCAGGGTCGGCCCACGGATCCACGAGGCCCTCCAACCGGGCGTGTTGGCGCATTTGTCCGTGTGATTGCGCGTCTGAATCAAGAGGCGGCGCGACGGGATTGCCTGGACCCGACGGGGGGCCACTGTCGCGTGCTTGCAAAGTATACGCCCATCCAGACCGGCCCGCACCGAGGCGGTCGTGCTGTCCTGCAATCACTCCTGCCTTCCCACGGGTGGCCCACCATGCATCCTGCCTCGCGTTGCTCACTCCGTCCCACCGTCAGCCTCTCCCTCCTGCTCGGGCTCCTCACGGCCGGGTGCGGTGACGCGCCCCCCACCGCTGCCGACGCTCGGGAGCTCACCCTCCTCGCAGCGTCGGGCAACAACCAGCACGGGATGACAGGGACGGCACTCACCGAGCCACTCAGCGTGCAGGTGACAATCCTGGGCCGACCTGCTCCGGGCGTCATAGTCGACTGGCAGACTACCTACGGTTCGATCATCGGCAACGGTCCGACGGACGCCGAGGGGATTGCGCGGGCTACCTGGACCCTGCCCCTGTCGCTCATCGGGACCAAGCGCGCCTCGGCCTCTGTCGCCGGTCGGCTCGACGCCAAGGTCACCTTCGAGGTGAAGGCCAGCCATCCCGTAGTTGAGGTGCTCGGTGGCAACCTGCAGCAGGGCGTCGTCGGCCAACCATTAGCCTCCGAGCTCCGGGCCAGAGTGACGTGGCAGGGGGCCCCCGTCGTGGGTATCCCGGTGGATTGGGACACGGAGAGCGTCGCAGCCGACTCCCCGGTCACGGATGCCTCCGGACTGGTGCGCGCCACCTGGCGATTGAGCGTCGTGGCAGGTCAGCAGATGACGCGGCTGAGCCTCAAGGCATACGGATGGGGAGGGCCCCGAGTCGACTTCTTTGCTACTGCCAGGCCGGGCCCTCCGGTGGCGCTCGTCTGGGATCCGCTCAACGCCTGGGGTGGCACCGCGCCCGTCTACCCACGCGGCACGGAGGGCGACGTCGCCCTCACCTCGCGGGTGACCGACATCCACGGCAATCTTGTCCCCGGGGCACCTGTCACCTGGTCGCTCCTGACCCGACAGGGCGAACCGATCAACTCGGGCATCCTGCTGGCAGACCATCTTGGCATCAGTCGGGGAGGACTTCCCATTGATGCCAGTCGCTCCGCTGATGATTTCGTGGCATCAGCCTCCGTGATGGGGACCCAACTGGACCCGATCGCCTTCACGGTGGTGGACTTCCTTGCGGCGGAGTCAGGGTGGGGAGACTACTGGGTCAAAGCCAGTGCCACCGTGCGAGCAGGTGACACCGTGCGCTGGGCCAGCCGCAGCGGGTCGGATCACTTCGTTGCACTCGCCACCATTGACCCGGACAATTCAATCCGCGCCCTCGCACCGCTTGGACGCCTCAGTGCGGAGCCCGGCAAGATCCTCCGCCACACCTTTCTTGAGCCGGGGGACTACCTCTTGGTCTGCTCAGACCATCCGTACGTCGAAAACTTGATGCACCTCACCGTGCTGCCATGATGGGACTGCTTCCCCCATCCGCGCATGCTTTACCCCTCACCATGGGATGCACCATGCCTTCCACGCAGTCTCGTGGGCAGACGGCCCCGTGCAGGACGCGTACTGGCAGGACAGCGTCAGTGATCCTTCCGGTCTTGTTGGTACTGGCATGCGGAGGGACAGGACCGACCACATCTCCCCCCCCCGACGAGCCAGCGCCTGCGGCGCTGCAACTCGCGCTGGCATCGCCGTCCGGTGACGGTCAGATCATGCGGCCCGGACGTACCCTCACACAGCCACTCCGCGTGGTCGTCACCCGGAACAGCACTCCGGTGCCGGGGGTGCGCATCGACTGGTCTACGACGAGCGGCAGGGTCGTCGCAACTGGCCCCACCGATGCGGACGGCATCGCCACCGCCATCTGGACCACGGGCCTCGGCACACGAGGCAGACTTCGGGCATGGGCCGAAGTCCCAGGCGAGCGACTGCAATTCACCAGCGACGCCGTGCCCCCGATCCTCCAGATCATCGAGGGAGACTACCAGTCGGGAATCGTGGGGACCCAACTCGAGACGCCGATTCGAGCCCGCCTGACATGGCGTGGTACACCACTCGTCGGGGAGACCGTCGAGTGGCACGGTGAGGGCCTCGGGCCGAGTTCGACGACGACCGATGCGTCCGGGGACGTCACCACCACGTGGCAGTTGCCAACCACGGCTGGGCCGCGGATCGGCTACGCCTTCCTCCCCGGGGAAGGCACGAGTTCTCCGTGGACGGAGGTCCACGCCACAGCGCGGCCGGGCGCGCCGGCAACGCTTGCATGGGCCGACGCCATGCCTGGCGCGAGCCGCAGGCTGTGGCAGCGCGG
Organism: Gemmatimonadota bacterium; assembly: GCA_011390645.1. GTDB lineage: Bacteria > Gemmatimonadota > Gemmatimonadetes > Gemmatimonadales > GWC2-71-9 > Palsa-1233. Next base: position 7,212 of record JAABRY010000016.1, on the reverse strand, counting down.
CAAGCCGGGGTGGGTCGTGGAGAATGCGCGGGTCGCGGACCTGTACGACAACAACATTTCTGGGGTACCCGTCTCCTGGGTGCTGCGTACCGAGGCGAACGAGGTATTGGAGACCTCGACGACTGTCACCGACGGGCAAGGCCATGTCGGTCTGGCCACCTATCTCCAAGCCGGCGAGCGTGCATCGGACTTCGAGCTCACCGTTGCGGTGGACGGACTCTCTCCAATTCGCAGGGCCTTTCGCCTCGTGGATTTCATCTATGCGGACATCAATGGCTTCGGTTCCGATTGGGTCTCCACTTCGGCGACCATCCGACTCGGGGAGACCGTGCGACTCGGCAGCAACGAACCTCACGATTGCCCGTTCCAGCTGACGGAGGTCGTCCCCTCCACTGGGGTTGTCCTGCAGGATCTGGGGTCCGTCGGCAGCCTGGCGACCAGCCCCGATTGGATCCTTGATGTCCGCCTCGAGCACCCTGGCACGTACCAGTTGACCTGCACGCAATCGGTTGGGTCAACGCAGTGGTCCGAAGTGCTGACCGTCGTGGTCGAGCCATAGCCCGACGCCCCCCCCCAAATACCAGGCCACCCCCGAGACTGCGTCTCGAGAGTGGCAAGTGGATGCGCCCAGAACGGAGCGTCAGCTACCCGCTGCCGCACCAATCAGCACGCGCCAGTCCTCCGCGGTGCGCTGCGTCGGGAACCAGCTCGCCGCTGACCGGTCGCCGCGATACCGACCCCATGGAGAAGCCTCACCGGTGGCTGGATCACCCAGCCAACCGGCGGGAGCGACAGCAGGCTGGATCTGACCCGAGGAGCCGGCCACGCGACGATCCATGATCGATCGCATCCACCCGATGGTCGCGTCCCGCAACGCGTCAGAATAGCTGAAATGCTCTGCCCCCGGCTCAGTCGCCAACGCCCAGAGTGCCCCGCCGGCACGATTGGCGGCGAACGCCTGCGCAAGTGCGACGTTGTTGACCAGAATATCCGATTCTGCCAACGCCAGGAAGGTCGGGACTTCACGCTGTGCTGCCGTCGTGAGCGATGCAACGCCCGAGGGGGCCTTGAGGAAGACACCCGCCACCCGATCAGGATGCCGCGCCGCAAAGCCGGACACCTCAGGTCCCCCCCCCGACAGTCCGAACAGCAGGATCGGGACACTCGCCAGCTTCGCGCGACCACTCGCTGCCGCGCCCTGAGCGAGCGCATCGAAAATGAGCGCATCGCTCGCCACCCCATTGGGTAGGGCAGAGGGTCCGAAGCGCGATGTGCCGAGAATCGCCACGCGGTGCTCGTCCGCGAACGCGCGTACGGCAGCTCCCATCGCCTTGAGCGCTGGGATAACCAGCGGTGGCGCCATGAAAGGTTCCTCCGTGACCAGCACGGCCCTGGTGCTCGGTCCACCGAGTGCCACGATCACTGCCCGCGGTCCGTCCGGTGCGGTTGGCATATAGAGCGCGAAGTCACCGAGGAGGTGGACTTCACCGGGTGCGCTGGCGGTCTTCGCGGCGCTGAGGTCAGGCGGGCTGCTGGTGACGGCGGCGGAACCGTCGCACCCGGCGGCTGCGACGATGGTCCCGAGAATCCAGAGTCTTGCGGCAGGGGATGATGGCATGGTGACGCTCCGTTGTCTGATAGGTCCGATGACCCGACGGTGGGTCGGATGACGTGGTGATACCTGACAACGCGCAGGACGGCGGGAGATTGTGCCATGGGGGTCGGAGGCCAGATGCTCGGATGGGGGGATCGTCCTCAGACGAGTTCTGCCGGCAGACCCTCGGCACCATGAAGGCAGCCGCATGATCGCATCCTCGCACCACGGCGGTTTGGCTGGCACTCTCCAAGTTGTTCGGGACACTCAAGATGAACGAGGAGATCGTGGTGCGGATGGATGTGACGTTCGGGGTATCGGCTCCCACCTGAAGACGACGCTACACCGGACGGAGCTGCTCCGTGACGGATCGCGTCTTCTCCATGACGACGTCGCCGGTGTGCCGCGTGGTCTTGCGCTCGATCAGCATGACGTGGCATTCCTCTGCGGCCACCGGATTGTGGCGCACTCCGCGGGGGACGACGTAGGCCTGCCCGGCGGAAAGCTCCACCGCCCCCGACTCCATCTCGATCGTGAGCGAGCCCTTGAGGATGAAGAAGAGTTCATCCTCGTCGTCGTGCGCGTGCCAGGCGAGGGTCCCCTTGACCTTGGCGACCTTGACGTAGTTGTCGTCCACCTCAGCGATCACGCGCGGCGACCAGTACTCGGTGAGCGACTCGGCCACGGCTGCTGGCGACAGGACGGAATGCACGCGATCTCCTGAGTACGAGTGGGGAGGGTCTCGGGGCTACTGCGTCGCCCCGACACGACGATAATGCGACCGCACCACCTAGCCCAGCGCAGCCACCAGCCAGGAGGTCATCAGCCAGACGAACCCCGCGATCGTCACCTGGTGCACCCGACGCAGCGTGAGCCAGTCGTAGTGTGCCAGCAACGCGAACGAGCCAATCCAGAGCCCCACGAAGAAGACCAGGAAGCCGACCTCGTCCGCGCGCGCCATGAAGGCCGGAGCGAGCGGCTCGAGCCACGACACGATGAGCGGGTCGTAGCAACGCGCCAGCACCGGACCGAGCATCAGGAAGGTGCCGGCGAGGATGAGCCGCTTGTGCCAGTCCGGTCGTGTGCGCCAACGCCACGCCAACAGGAGTGCGAGGGCAAACCCCGGCAGCAGCAACCGGTTCGCGCGCGCCTCGGCGCTCATCGCCCCCCATCCCTTCCAGACCGCGATGAACACCCAGAGCGTACTGAGCGTCACCCCCAGGCCCACGAGGAAGGTGGTGATCCCGAGTCGTCGGTGGAGGCGGAGGTTCCGCACACGGACCAGGTTCGCCTGGAGCGCGAGGAGGAGGTACCACGCCAGTCCGAACAGGCCGTGGACGACCATCTTCGGATCGCTGTTGCTCGGCTGCCTGATGTCGGTGAACAAGTTGTCGGAGAACGCCACGACGCTCAGGACGAGCAGGAGGATCGTGACGATGGCGAAGTAGGCCGGCCAAGGCCTGGTGGCCATGCCGATTCGAGCGGGAGCCTGCGAGGCGAGGGGTGGCATGGTCGGGGGGAAAGCTACATCACGGGGCAAGCGTGGAGGATGGGGCGTGCGCCCTCGTGCGGAGCACTCGCGAGTCAGGCCTGGTTGGGCGTGAAGATCTCCTCGATCCGCAACCCGAAGCAGCGTGCGATCGCGAACGCCAACGGCAACGACGGATCGAAGCGGCCGCTCTCGATCGCGTAGATCGTCTGGCGTGACACGTCGAGCTCCTCGGCGAGGCGTGCCTGTGTCCACCCACGCGCGAGTCGGAGTTCCTGCACGCGGTTGGTCACTGTTTGCCGAGGTAGCGCTTGTTGACCAGCACATAGACGACCCCGGCGAGCAGAAGCGGCACCGCCAGAATTCCAAGCCAACCAAGTTGAATCGGTGCAAGTCCGAACGGTGCCGGTATCAAGGCGGGGAACCCGAACGCCGTGGTGAGAAGTGCGACGAGCAGGAACCAGCCTAGGGTCAGAGGCCAGGTGATCTCCATTGCCCGGGCGTTGAGCATCCGCTCGAATTCATCCCACTTGCGCCGGGACAGGAGTTGTTCATATACCGCCCACGCGATGGCGAGAAGTGGGAGTAGCAGCCAAACGTTCCTTGCCGTCGGGTGGAGATCCGGTTGGCCTAGCCGATCTAGCGCTACCGCGAACACTACGCCTACCACCAAGGCGGAAACCATACCCCGCCAACCCGAGTGCCGTCGCAGACGGCGCAGGTCGGCCTCTACATCAGCGTTCGAGATCTTGGTCACGGCGGTAACTCCCAGAATGAGGACGCCATGAATGTAAAGCTCGCTTGTCATCGTGTCAAGTGAGCTTGTCATTGATGCGGCAATGGACTGCGCACTTTCTGGCCCCGCCACCGATCGAAGGGTGACACAACCCCTGTGAGCCCTACAGATCATGAGTGAGAGAGACTTCTACGCGATGTACATCGATCGGTAGGTCGTTGAACGAAGCCAATCGCCCTTTTACCATTCGGGAGCCCTCGCATGGAGCAGACCGTGGCAGCCGTGACCTTGTCCTCGAAGTATCAGGTTGTGATCCCTCCGTCGGTGCGGGAGGCCTTTGACCTGACGCCCGGCCAGAAGATCGAAGTGGTGATCTATGAGGGCCGGATCACGCTCGTGCCGGTGGGCACGATGAAGTCACTGCGCGGCATCGCCCCTGGGATCGACACGCGCGTGCCGAGGGATGCCGACCGTGTCTAACGTGGTGGACTCCTCTGCATGGCTCGAGTATCTGGCGGACGGGCCCAATGCCGATGCGTTTGCTCCCGCGATTGAAGCGGTGCACTCGCTGGTGGTGCCGACCCTCGTCATCACCGAAGTGCTGCGGCGACTCGAGGTGCAGGGGCAACGCTCGATCATTCCAGACGTGCTCGCACAGATGCGGCAAGCCACTCTTGTTCCGCTCGACGACCAACTCGCGGTGGATGCCGCGACCGCGGGCAAGCGCAACGGACTCGCGCTCGCCGACAGCATCATCTACGCGACGACGCAGGCGGTCGGCGGCACGCTCTGGACCCAGGACGAGGATTTTCGCGAGTTGCCCTCAGTCGAGTTTCGGCGGCACCGCGCGCGGTGACCCTTCGCTTCGCTCAGGGGGACACGGCCGCTGGTCGCGTTCCCAAAACCAAACCACCACTTCGCTGCGCTCAGGGGGACACGGCCGCTGGTCGCGTGCCCCAAAACCAAACCACCACTTCGCTGCGCTCAGGGGGACACGGCCGCTGGTCGCATTCCCCAAAACCAAACCACCCCCCGAGCTGATGCCCGGGGGGTGGCGGATGTATGGGCCTGGGAGGAGTTGAGCCGGAGGCGAGCGAGGCCGCGCAGCGGACGAGCTCCACCTCCGACCTCACCGCCACCCCCAAAACCCAAACCACCCCCAAACCAAAGGCTCGGGGGTGGCGGATATATGGGCCTGGGAGGAGTTGAACCTCCGACCTCACGCTTATCAGGCGTGCGCTCTAACCACCTGAGCTACAGGCCCTGCAGGACAGCACGGAAGGTTAGGTCCCCGACCCGCCGTGGTCAAGTTTTCACCCTTCCGAGAGCACCGCCTCCGCCACCGTCCGGACCGCCCCCACCAGCCCGTGCAGGTGGTCGGGCGTGGGCGGCCCGGCCACGAAGTACGGATCCATGATCGTGGACCGGAGCACCACCAGCCCCTCGGTAGGCCACTCCCCTGCCCCCACCCCCAACTCTTCCAGCAGCGGCGCGGCAATCCCGTCGCATCCTGGTGAGGCAAACCGAGTCCGGGTGAGCATGTACGCCGGCTCGCGCTCACCCCCCGCGCGCATACGCTCGGCGATTGCCTCGTTGAGCGCATTCACCTCGCGCAGCGTGGTACACGAGGGATGCGTCACCGCCCATGCCAGGACATTGAGGTCAGGCTCGGGGAGGCACACCGCTCGGCAGCTCCCCAGCGCGCCTGGCGCCTGCAGCGCCGCATGCAGCGCACGAGCCCCGGCGGAGGTCTCCGCCACGAGGTGCCCGTAGCCGTCCACGGTGAGCGGCACCACGCGATGACTCAACCAGACGGCAGCCGCCGCCGCACCAGGCTTGCTCCCCTCCAGAATCCACCGGCCGAGGAATCCGGACGCATCGCCATCATCGTGCGCGAGATAGGGCGGCTCCTGTGAGACGAGCGCGCGGGCCCGACGATCCCGAAGCAGGAAGGCACCCGCCGGATAGGGGATGTAACCCATCTTGTGCGGATCGATGGTCACGGAGTCCGCACGTTCGAGTGCCGTCACGGCGCGCACCCAGGCGTCGTCAGGCCATGCGTCGCCGCGATGCGCACGAATCTGCGGGCCCGTGAGTCGTGCGCCACCCGCATCACGCGTGAGCGCCGCTGCATAGCCGCCATGACACGCATCCGCGTGCAAGTGCGCGGCGAGACCGTGCTCGCGACGCGCGGCGTTGCAGACATCCGCGATCGCATCGAGCCGGTCGATCGCGCCTTCCTCTGTCGTGCCGCACACCGACACCACTCCAAGAACGGCGGTGCGTGACTTGGCACATGCCGCGAATGCCTCAGCCAGCGCTTCTGGATGCATGCGCGCATGGGCATCGACCGGCACCTGCACGATGCGCTGCGCACCAATGCCGAGCGCGCGGACGATTTTCTCCCAGGAGTAGTGTGCCGTCGAGGCGATGAGCACGACCGCGGGTGGCAGCGGATCATCCCACGTCGCGGCGAGTTGTCGGGTGTACTCCTGATACCCGATGCTCGACAGCGCACGCGCTTCGAGTGCGCGATGCGCCTCGGTCCGGGGCACCACGGCATGCAATGCGGCGTGCGCATCGAGCGCATCCGACGGCCGCAGGTTGAGGAGTGCCCAGAGTGGGAGATCACGCAGATCCGCAATGGTGCCGTCCGGCAGTGCGGCGGGGACGCGCTCGCCGAGATCGCGCGCCGCGAGTGCGAGCGTGACGGGGAGATAGCGCACGCCCCTCGCGATCCAGAGCGCCTCGAAGTTCGCCACCGTGCCACCGCTGGTCAGGTGGCCCCAACTGGTGGCAGGATCGTAGCCGATCATCGCCGCGAGTTGCGCCGCGGCCTCCAGTTCCAGACGCGTGGTCACTGGCGACGCCTCGGCGACGACGTTGTTCGGGTTGTAGAGCATCCCGGCGAAGTAGCCGATCTGCGCGGCCAGCGTCTGCTCGCCCAGCATATGGCCCTGATAACGACCGCTGAAGAACGGGACGTCACGCTTCAGCGCCGCGAGCAAGCCGTGCAGCTCCTCGATCAGGACCGCGACGGCGTCGTCGTAACCCGGTCGTCGGCGGTCGGCCTCGCGGATCGTGAAGCCGTCCTCGGGATGATGATTGCGACGCCAGAAGACGTGATCCCGAAACGCCTCCAACAACAGACGCTCCGCGAGCTCGGCGTTTTCGCCGCGCGGACCGAGGAACCAGGCACGGAGGGCTTCTGACATGCGGCAAGCTCCTGGCGGCGAGCAGCGAACGGCGAACAGCGAAATATCCAACATCCAGCATCCAGAAGCCAATCTTCGGCCCGGCAGCTGGTCGCGGCTGATCAAAGTCCTGTGACCTACGACCTACGACCTACGACCTACGACCTACGACCTACGACCTACGACCTACGACCTACGA
>JAABRY010000141.1 GCA_011390645.1 Gemmatimonadota bacterium | reverse complement strand
GTGCGGGGGGGCTAGGTGTAGGGTGAGGCCTGAGGGGGGTTACCGTCGGACAAGGTCCACAATGACCGGCCAATGGTCGGATCCATAGGATGGGCCGTTCTCGGCGGCGACGGCTCGCCAATCGTCGTCGCTCAGGACGTGGTCAATCCGGAGCAGGATCCAGCCGGTGTCCTTGGTGTGGCCGAGGCCACGACCGACACGGCTCCATGCATTGGAGAGATCCCCCCAATGCCTGCGATAAATCGCGCTCTCGATGGGCATGTTGAAGTCACCCACCACAATCGCCGGTCCTCCACCAGCTGCCACCCAGCGGCGCGCCTGCTCGCTCTCGAGGTCTCGCAGGGTGGTGTTGTCGGTGACGGCTCCGGTGGCATCCCGTTGACGCAAGAGCAATCGCTCGAGCCCATGCCGGGCGGTTTCGAGATGGATGTTCGTCACCACGATCGGGCCCTGCGGTGATTGGAGGTGGTACCGTGTCACAATGGCAGCACCCTCGACCGGCTGGAAGTGGTCACGCGGCATCGGTGCGATGCTGTCTATCGGGAAGCGCGACGCGAGGCACCCGATCTCCGAATCGACGAACCACCCCTCAAGTTCGGCCAGTTCCTCGCGCAGCGCAGTACCACACTCCTGCAAGGCGAGCACATCAGGGGACCACTGCTCCAGCATGAGCGTCAGGCGATTGGCCACGACGCCATCGCCTTGGGTGTTGAGGGTCATCACCCGGATGCGCGGACCATCGCCGAGAGGAAGCAGGCCGCGCCACCCGGTGCGAAAATCCATCACCCAGAAGAGGATGACCAAGGCTGCGGCAATCGTGGGCACCAATGCGCGCCGAATCGGGCGGGGGCGAATGAGCGCAATGGTCACGAGCCAGGCAAGAGCCGGGACTATCCAGGGCCAACGGCCGGCGAAGACCAGCGCCGTGCCGAGCCAATGTCGATCGCCGAGCAGGTGCAGTCCCGCCGCGACGAGCACTGCTCCGAGTAAC
>JAABRY010000140.1 GCA_011390645.1 Gemmatimonadota bacterium | reverse complement strand
GACACGAGCACGATCAGGCTGCGTCGTGCTGCTGCTATATCGTTCCTGAGCAATCCCCAGAGGCGCTGCAGCCGCCATCTGTCGACTTTCGTCCGACAAATCGGACAGGCAGCGCTTCTCCATAGGCGCCGCGGGTCGAGCTTGACCTGATGCTGCCCGGAGGCGCAGCGGACGGTGATCGGTCCTTCGTTGGGTGGGACTGCCATGGCGGGGAAGGTGGGCGGGGCCGGGGCGAAATGACAGAGGGTCCCCCCCAATCGCTGCACGGCGACCCAGCATGCTTCGCCGTTCGCCGCTCGCCGTTCGCCGCTCGCTGCCCCTACCGTCCGTCAATCCCCTCAGGGATAGGCACCCCCAGCCACCGACAGAGCAACGGAAAGACATCCACTGTGCGCCACGCCGCTCGCTCGGGCAGCGGCTGATTGGTCCACAGCGGGGTCCGCATGTGCGCCGCGATGAGTGAGCCGTGGCCGGCGCGATGCTCAGGGTATTCCCACGCGTCGCGGAAGTCCCACCCCTCAGCCGCAGCGATGACCAGATCACCGGTGCGCGGCGAGCGGAACTGATCCATCAGCGCCGTCGGCCCATCGGGGTAGGGACCATCGATGGTCCGAGCCAGCCAACTGGCGTCGTCTGCGATGGCATTCGCTCCAATGGCAAGCGGATCGCCATCGTGGCGTGTGTACTCGATCCCCCCCCCAACACGTCGCAGGGTGGCGCGGCCGCTCGCTGACGCCACCGTGATTCCCCCCGCGCCATCCTCCGCTGCGACCAACGCCACCGCCGGCTCGGCGAGGAGTTGCGCCACGGCATCGCCAGGCACACCAAGCGCCCCAGCGACGGACAGCTCGTCGAACGAGCGGCGTATCGTGCGCGGGGTGTTCGGTGCGGCATAGATCGCCGCCTGCGCGTTGCCAGCCACCATCACCGCGACATCCGGATCACGTGTCCAGAGCACCGGGTGCGCGAGGGCACGGGCGCCGCGATCACGAAACCACCCCGCGAGATCGAGATGCTGCTCCACACCTGCGGCGCCGTGATCGCTCACCACGGCGATGAGCGTTTCCTCGAGTCGACCAGCCTGGCGGAGTGCCTCCACCAGACGGCCGACCGTCGCATCGACCTCACGGAGCGATGCGAGCACGCGGGGCGCGCTCGGGTGGGCGGCATGCGTGTGTCCGTCCACCGCGGGGAACTGCGCGAAGCAGAAGCGCCAGTCGTCGGAGACGAGGCGCAACAGTTCGCCCGCGACGGCGTCATCGCCCGGCTGGTGATTCTCGGTGTAGTGCGACACAGTGCCCCAGAACTTCCGCGCCCCGCCAATCCGGACGGCCTCGGGGGTGAGGCCGCGGGTGACCGGTGAGAAGATCGCGACGCTCTCCGGCACGAGTTCGAACAGGGTGGTGACGTCGGTGGCGATGTCGCGGTCGAGGTGACCAGCCTGCCAGCCGCAGTACGAGCGCACGGCATCGCGGTCGCGCCACCAGCGCCCCCGATACGCGGAGCGGTCGAGCCAGCGAATCGAGGGAACGTTGCAGCGCCCCGGCAGGCAGCCCGTCAGGAAGGGGAGGTAGGCCACCGATGTCGTGGATGGAAACGCCGTGGCTGCGACAGTGCGCGTGCCGTTGGCCGTCAGGGCCGCGAGGTGCGGGAGGTGTCCGGCCTCGAGTTCGGCCGTCGCGACATCCGGTCGGAGGCCATCGATCAGCAGCAGGATCGCGCGGGTCATCACGCGCTGCGGCGACGTTGCTGGAAGACGTTGTACGCGAAGAACGCCAGCATGCCGAGTCCCACCACGAAGTACGCGACCGGGGGGATTGGCAGCAGCAACCCGAGGCCAGCGAGGGCGGTGTACCGGACCCCGCGTCCGACCGCGACGGCGAGTTGGTACCGCCACATCGGGTAGTGGGCGAGGGTGGCGAGAAACCGACACGGGTAGAAGGGAATCACCGGCGCGGCGCCAGCGATCACCAGCGTCCACCATGGGGCGCGCTGGAACCAGCCGAGGAGGCGGCCGGTCACCGCGTGACTGCGGAACGTGGCCGTGCCCTCACGTTGGAGCAGGCGCGCGAGCATATCCATGTTCCAGAACTCGACCAGCACATTGGCCGCGACCGCGATCAAAACGCCGGGGATCGGGTCGTGCGCGACGACATAGGCCGGAAGGAACCAGTCGTACGGCACCATGGCGAGGGAGTTGCCGAGCATGGTGTACGGGACCAGCGCCCAGATCAGCGGGTCCGCGGGGTACACCACCCAACCCACCAGGGACGCCAGGGCGCCCACGGCCAGGACGCTGCTCCACCACCACGCCGGGATGGTGGGTACGAGTGCGGTCGCCGCTGTGGGCGACGGGGGAGTGGCAGGGGTGTCCGAGATGGTGTCCGTTCCCTCGTTGGGAGAATCAGCCGACACGCGTGCTGCTACGCCGAGCGTCCGTGTGCCGTCGGAGGGGCGGACGGGGTGAATCAAATGTAGCCCGCCGCGCGCCGCGTTGAAACGCAAAACGGCGACCCAGCAGACCTCGCTGTTCGCCGTTCGCCGTTCTCTGTTCGCTGCGTTTCATGGGCCCGGCGCGATTCGAACGCGCGACCTCTTGCTCCGGAGGCAAGCGCTCTATCCAGCTGAGCTACGGACCCGGGGTCGTGCGCCACCGGGGCACGCACGAGGGACGAGAGAATACCGGCGGCGCGGCGCCAAGTCAAGCAATCAGGAGGTTTCAGGCGCGCACAATCGGCACGTCGTAGGCCGCGAACGCGCGATCTCTGGTCACCAGAGTGAGCCCCTCCGACAGCGCCTGCGCGATCAGAATGCGGTCGAACGGGTCGCGGTGATGCATGGGCAACCCCTCCAGCCGCTCGGTGTGCCGCAGCAGGATTGGCAACTCGAGCAGTCCGGCCTCGTCGCAGGCCGCCGCCACCGTGCGCGTCGTGGTCACTTTGCCTAGCGCCGACTTGATCGCCACCTCCCACCCGGAGACCGCGCTGACGTACACCTCCGCAGCCTCCCGAATGGCCTTGGTGGCAGTGGGGGAGAGTCGCGCCCCGCTGTCGAACCAGAGGATCACGTGCGTATCGAGCAACAGCCGCATCAACGGCCTTCAAAATCGCGAAGGACGGATTCGGGAAGGGGCGCATCGAAATCCGGAGCAATCTGCCACGCACCCTTGCCCTTGCCTGGCACCCGCTTGCTGCGAAGATCCTCCATCGGCACCAGCCGAGCCAGCGGCTCGCCCGACTTCATGATCACGATCTCCTCGCCTGCCGCAGCCCGGTCCACCAGCGAGGACAGTTGCGTCTTGGCGGCGTAGAGCGACACCGCTTCCCGCACCAGATGCTTGGGGTTCACACGATTGGTCATGAGAGATAGTATGCCATTGCATGACCAAATTGGTCAAGCCCTGCCAGCCCGCCAGCGCGCCAACGAAAAGCGGCGACCCGAGGGCCGCCGTTCGCTGTTCGCCGATCTCTGTAAAAGTCGGGGCGAGAGGATTTGAACCTCCGACCTCCTGCTCCCGAAGCAGGCGCGCTAACCGGGCTGCGCTACGCCCCGAATGGGTCCAGCATCCAACGACCAACATCCAACATCCTCAAGCATCGGACCGGCGGTTGACACCGCCGGCTGGTTCTCCAACATCCAACGAAGTGGGCCCAGAGGGAGTCGAACCCCCAACCTTCTGATCCGTAGTCAGATGCTCTATCCAATTGAGCTATGGACCCGACTTCTTCCAGCGAACGCACTATGGGCGGTACAAGACTCGAACTTGTGACCTCCACGATGTCAACGTGGCGCTCTAACCAACTGAGCTAACCGCCCGGTCACAACAGCGGGCAGACGACCCCTGGGCCGACTGCCCGTCGTGCACATCATGGCGGGGGTGGGATTTGAACCCACGACCTCCGGGTTATGAGCCCGGCGAGCTACCAGACTGCTCCACCCCGCGACGCTTGTCCTGAGCCCCCCTGTGGGGGCGAAGGATCTCCCGATCCAGCTGGGAGATAAACCTGTGTCGCTTCACACCAGAGCGGGAAACGGGACTCGAACCCGCGACCCCAACCTTGGCAAGGTTGTGCTCTACCAACTGAGCTATTCCCGCAACTTCTGACGGACCGCGAAACTATGCGCTCCGGCCGAGCCACGCAACCGGTCACCTTGCTTGCCGACCGATTCCCGGAGTGGAGGCCCCGAACCTCCTCCAAACCCATCGTCCCGAACTTCGGGAGATGGAGGCGAGGGGAATCGAACCCCTGACCTCTACAATGCCATTGTAGCGCTCTCCCAACTGAGCTACGCCCCCTCGGCCTACCTCGCCACGGCCAGCAAGACCGGCGCGTGAAGAGCACGGAATCCTATCGGGCGGCCCCCGTGGTGTCAAGGAAACCCGTTGCCCGGCGGGTGCGGTCAGGGGCCACCCGCATTTAGTTTCCGGCCATGACGAACGACGAAGGGCTCGAGGCCCCCGACGAGCTCTCGCTGGCCGAGATCCTCGCCAGTGAACCCGCGCCACCGCCGCGCCGCCGGACCAAGCGCGAGAGTGCCAAGTCGCTCGGGCTGTACGACGCCGACGGCGACATTCTCGATCAGTACCTCCGCGAGGTGAGCCGCACCGCGCTGCTGACGAAGGAACAGGAAATCGCCGTCGCCCGCCGCGTGCAGGCGGGCGATGAGGAGGCGATGCAGGAACTCGTCACCCGCAACCTGCGCTTCGTGATCTCGGTCGCCAAGAAATACCAGAACCGCGGGATGGCGCTCACCGACCTGATCGGCGAGGGCAACATCGGGCTGATGACGGCCGCGAAGAAGTTCGATCCCGACCAGGGCGTGAAGTTCATCTCGTACGCCGTCTGGTGGATTCGCCAGTCGATCCTCGCCGCGCTCGCGCGCCATGGACGCACCGTCCGCGTGCCGCTCAACCGCACCGCCGATCTCTCGCGCATCATCAAGGCGGCCGAAGCGCTGCGGCAGGACCTCGGCCGGGAACCGACCCCCGAGGAGCTCGGCGCTGCCACCAATCTCGCGGTCGATGTCGTGCAGGCGCTCTCCGCGCTGAACGCCACCGAGGTGCGCCTCGATGCGCCGCTCGACGCGTCGGGCGATCGGACGCTCATCGATCGTTTCGCGGCCGAAGGGGTGGGGGACACCGAGGAAGAGGTGATGAATCGCTTCCTCTCCGAAGAGGTGCAACGCGCGCTCGGCTCGCTGCCCCCGCGCGATGCGAAGGTGCTCTCGCTCTACTTCGGACTCGATGGCGGACGCGAACACACGCTCGAAGAGATCGGCACGATGCTCGGGGTCACCCGCGAGCGCGTGCGTCAGTTGCGCGATCGCGCGCTGAAGCGACTCAAGGAAGGCGACGTGGGGCGCGCCTTGGCGAGCTTCGCGGCATGACACCGACGAGCGAAATGCGGACGGCGAACAGCGCGGAGCATCCGATCGCCGTTCGCAGTTCGCCGCTCGCGACACTCGGCGCCGTCACTCGCCTCACGATGCGTGCGCTCTCCGACACGCGCACCTGGCGTCCGCATCTGCTGCCGCAGATGTATCGCCTCGGCGTCGCGTCCGTGCCGATCGCGCTGTTCATCGCCGTCTTCACCGGCATCGTCCTCGCACTGTTGTCGTCGTACATCTTCACCGGAACGGTGCCGCTCTACTTCGTCGGGGCGCTGGTCGGCAAGACGATCCTCATGGAACTCGGCCCGGTCCTGACCGGGATGGCGCTGGCCGGCCGCGTGGGCGCGAACATCGCCGCCGAACTCGGCACGATGAAGGTCACCGAGCAGGTGGATGCGCTCGAGACGCTTGCGTTCGACCCGCACAGCTATCTCGTCGTGCCGCGCGTGCTCGCGGCGACGCTGATGTTCCCGGTGGTCACCGCGCTGGCGATGGCCGTGGGTGTCACCGCCGGCTGGATCACCTCGGTGAATCTGCTGGAGCTGACCACGGCGGAGTTCGTGAAGGGGTTGCGCTCGTTCTACGTCTTCAAGGACCTCTGGTTCGGTCTCGTGAAGGCGGCCTCGTTCGGTGCTGCCATCGCGCTCACGGGTTGCCTGTGCGGGCTCGCGACCACTGGCGGCGCGGCAGGCGTCGGACGGGAAACCACGCGTGCGGTGGTCACCGGTTGCGCCGCGATCATCGTCCTCGACGCCTTCTGGGCGCTGGTGCTGCTGTGATCCGCATCGTCGACCTGCACAAGCGGTTCGGGGAACTGGTGATCCTCAACGGCTTCACGCTCGACGTGCCCGATGGCAGCACCACGGTGTTGATGGGGCGTTCCGGCGCCGGCAAGAGCGTGCTGCTCAAGCACATCGTCGGACTCCTCCGGCCCGACAGCGGCCACGTGGAGGTGGACGGCCGCCGCGTGGATACGCTGGAGCCGGATGACCTCGCGGCAATGCGCCGGGAGATCGGCTACGTCTTCCAGTTCGCCGCGCTCTTCGACTCGATGTCCTGCGGCGACAACGTGCGGATGGGGTTGGTGCGTCAGGGACTGGACCCCGACGAGGTGGAAGCCCGCACCCGGACCGCGCTCGAGCTCGTCGGGCTGGTCGACTGGATCGACCGGTTGCCCGCCGAATTGTCGGGGGGGATGCGCAAGCGGGTGGGGATCGCCCGCGCCGTGGCGTTGCGGCCGCGTTACATTCTGTGGGACGAGCCGACCACCGGACTCGACCCTGTCACCACTGCCACGATGGACCAGTTGATGCTGCAGGTACGCCATGAGCTTGGCGTCACCAGCGTGGTGGTGAGTCACGA
>JAABRY010000139.1 GCA_011390645.1 Gemmatimonadota bacterium | reverse complement strand
CGAAGGCATCACGAATATCCGCGAGCTGCGGCACCTCCTCGAGAGCCCATCGCGCCTGTTCAGCCGCGCGCGCCGCATCGCCACGCTGCGGCGCGGAAATCTCGACGCGCACGGTACGACCCTCACGACCGATCAGTGAGCCGAACTCCGATTGTCCGGCGAGGTCGAGTGCGAGCGCGCCCTGCGCGAGGTCGGGGACCGCTTCCCGCAGGCGGTTGGCGAAGTCAGTGGCAGCCATCCCATCCGGGATGGGAATCACGAAGACGGCGGTACCAGCCGAACCGGGCTCGCTCCCCGAGAGGACCTCCTCGTCGGTGGCCATCCCGATGCGTACGTAGACACCCTCGCTGCCGAGTTCCTTGGCGGTCGCCTCGATCCGCGCGGCCTGTCGCACGGTTTCTTCCAGCGCGGTGCCTGGCGGAAGTCGCAGTTCCGCCACGGCAGTGCCCTCGTCGACCTGCGGCAGAATCTCCCGCGGCAGGCGCGTGATGATCACCATCGTCAGCGCCGTACCACCGATCGCCAAGGCGAAGACACGCATCGGTCGCGCGAGACACCAGGTGACGCCGTGCTCGTAGGCATCGGCCATGCGCACGCCGAACGCGTACACCCCTGCCAGGCGCTGCGGCGCTTCCTTCGGTCTGGAGGCCTCACGGGCGTCGCGACGCTCACGGCCCCAGGTCAGCAGCACGGGCAACACGGTGAGTGCCATGATCAACGACGCACCAACCGAGAGCACCACCGAGTAGGAGAGGTCACGGAAGAGCGCCGCGGCGAGACCCTGCACGAAGACGATCGGCCCGAACACCAGCAAGGTGGTCAGCGTACCGGCCGTGAGTGGCCCGGTGACTTCTTCGGCGGCGCGTCGCGATGCATCAACGGCGGAGAGGCCTTCCTCGCGCAATCGGCCGGAGGCCTCGGCCACGACAATCGCGTTGTCCACCAGCAGGCCGACCGCGAGGGCGAGACCGCCGAGCGAAAGGATGTTGATGGTCACGTCGAGCATCTGCAGCAGCGTCAGCGCGACCAGGACCGAGAGCGGGATGACGAGACCGATCGCGAGCGAGGTCCGCCAGTCGCGCAGGAAGAGCAGGATCAGCAGGATCGAGAGGGCGCCGCCGATCAGGATTTCCTGCGAGAGGTTCGAGAGTGCATCCTCGACGAACTTCGCCTGCGCCGCGACGAGGCGGATCTTCACGTCGGGGAATTGCTCGCGCAGCGCGTCGAGGGTGCGCTCGAGTTCGCGCGTGACGGTGACGGTGTTGGAGCCGCCGTCCTTGTACACCACGAGACCCACGGCCGGACCGCCATCGAGGTGCACGATGGTGCGCGCGTCAGCGCTCGCCGGGGTGACGGTGGCGATGTCGGCGAGCCGCATCTGCCGACCCGTCGGGCCGATCGGGATCTCGCGGATCTCCATCGGGTCGCGCAGTTCGGTCAGTGCGCGTACCGAGAAGCGGAATTGGCCGCGCTTGATGGTGCCGCCCTGCGCGGTGGCATTGGCGTTGTCGATGGCCGTCTTGATGTCGTCCGGCGTGAGGCCGAGGGCGCGGGCGCGCTCGGGGTCCACATCCACACGGATCTCGTCCTTCGGCTCACCCACGACCGCAACACTCGCCACGCCCGAGAGTTGTTCCAGGCGACGCTTGTGCACGTCCATCGCGGTCTGCGCGATGGCGCGGAGATCCCCTGGCCCGGTGAGGCCGATCACGGCGATCGGTCGTTCGCCCGGGTCAGCGGTGAGCAGCGTGGGACGTTCGGCAGCGGCCGGCAACTGGTTGCGCGCGTTGTCGAGGCGTTCGCGCACGGCGAGCACCGTGCGCGACATGTCGGTGCCCCAGTTGAAGCGCAGGGTGGTCGTCGCTTCGCCACTGCGCGCGACCGAGCGCATCTCTAGCAGGCCCGGTGTGTTGCCGACCTGATTCTCGATCGGCTCCGAGATGAAGCGCGACACCTCTTCCGGAGCAGCGCCCGGGTAGATCGTCCGGATCGTGAGGACTGGGAGCGCGACGTCGGGGAGGAGCGAGACCGGCATCCGCCCCAGCGAGACCGCGCCGAGGAGGACGAGGGCCATCGTCGCCGCGAGGGTGGAGACCGGGCGGCGGAGGGCGGAGCCGACGAGAGACATCGGCGCGGCCTACTGGTCGTTTTCGCGCGTGGCCACGAGCTTCACCGGCGCGTCGTGGGTCAGCGTGAGGTGCCCATCAATCAGGACGATGTCGCCCGGCGAGAGTGGAATCAGACCGGTGGCGGTGTCAGGGAGCACCTCGCGCTCGCGGCCGTTCGAGCGACCCGCGTTGACGTATTCCCACATGGCGCGTCCCTCGCGCACCACGAAGACCATCGGGCGGCCCTCGCGCTCGATCACCGCGCGATCCGGTACGATGATCCGGTCCGGCAAGCGCGTGGCTTCAAGCTCGACGTCCACATACATCCCCGGCCGCAGCATCCCGTCACCACGCACCTGTACCACGGCGGTGCCGGCACGCGTGGCGGAGTCCACCATCGGCAGAATGGCCGTGATGCGGCCGCGCACCGGGGAGCCGGGCATCGCCGCGACGGTCACGCGGGCTTCGCCATTCCGCTGGAGCAGGGGGATATCGGATTCCTGGACCCGCGCTTCGATCCGCAGGTTGACGAGGTCGACGATCATCGCGACCTCTGCGCCTGACCCGATCCGCTCGCCGACGGCGACGCTGACCCGTTCCAGCACCCCGTCGAACGGCGCCGAGATCACCGAGCGTTCCAGCGCCAACTTGGCTTCGCGCAGATTCACTTCGGCAGTTGGGATTCCCGCCTTTGCGTTGACGAACTCACGACGCGCGTCGGACGGCGGCTGCCCGGTCGCGATCGAGTCCACGTCGATCTCGACGCGGTAGTTGATCTTGGCCGCGCTCAGCGCGGCTTCTGCCTTGGCGAGCGCGAGCTCGAGCGGCTCCGGGTCAAGGCGAATCAGCGGTTGACCGCGACGCACGCGGTCACCAGCCCGCACCAGCACCTCCTGCACGAGGCCGCCGGTCTCGGCCTTGAGGACCGCCGAGGCGTCGGACTTGATCTCGCCGCGGGTGGTGACGGTGAGGATCAGGTCGCCCTTGATGACCTCCTGGCCCACCACGGGGAGTTCGAGGCGAGTGCCCCCGGCCTCTGCCGCCTCCGCGGCGCTCGCCGCTTCGTCCGCGGCGGTGGCATCCGCGTCGGCGTCCCCCTTGCAGGCGACGGCGAGCAGGGCAAGGAGCAGCAGGGGAGTAGGGCGCATCAGGTGCCTCGGCGGGGGGTGATGGCGGTCGGGCGATCGTGGGGTAGATGCGTGACGAGCATCAAACGATGCGGTCCCAACGGAGGGCCAGACACGATGGTTTCAGTCCGGAGGCAACAGGGCACCGGGGGAGGCGCATCGTGGCTCGCTGGGAGGGGAATGTCACAATATACGACAGAATCGGGTGAACTGGCGACCAGCCGGCGGTGTCAACCGCCGGATCGAGGGGTGAAAGGTGAAAGGGGTGAGGGGTGAGGGGTGAGGGGTGAGGGGGCGCACTTCAGGGTGTGCCTGCGGGGCTGCTTTGGACAAGGCGATACACCTGGATCGTGGGGAAGCCGTCCTCGGTCTCGGAACGCGCATAGAGCTTGTCCCCCAGGAACAGGCCGCCCGCTGCCACAGCCGATGCGCTCGCCCGGAACATGAAGGTGCCGTCTGGTGCGAAACGGTCCACCGTGGCCTGCAGCCGGGTCTCGTCGAAGATGACGACCAGCATCTCCTCACCGTCCGTCAACAACTTCTCCCAGGCCGGCACCTCTGTTGGCACGTCTTCCAATCCGGCTACTTCACGAAACGCTGCGGCCCACTCCGGTTCCATCGACTCGAGCAGGGACTCAATAAGCTCCTCACGCTCGGCCGCGGTCAGCGATCGCGCGGTGGACGGCATCGTGACGACGCGAGTCGTGTCGTGCGGTGGTGTGCCGATCGCAAGCGTGTACGCCGTCGTCGTGCCCCAGACGGCGGCGCGGTCCGAGCGCCACGTCACGTGGGTGACCACCGCGTTGGGTGGAGGGACCACGCGGGTTTCCTCGTGGTTCCCGGTGCGCCGACTGGCGCGCCAGAAGTTGGTGGCGAGCCGCCAATCGAAAGGGTCCACTGCGAACGAATCCACGGTGGCCCCAGCCGAATTCATCAGGTACCAGAAGCTCTCGCCGCGCGCCGGGCCGGGGACACCGACGAGGCCATCGCTGAAGACCGGAAGCCGAGGCATGGAGGAACAGCACCGCGACGGATGGACCGCAAGCGCTTCCCCAGCGGTGGTGAAGATCAGCAGACGTCGGGCCTGCCAGTCCTGCACGTAGAGTGTGTCGCCGAGCAGTCCGAGCATGCCGCTCCGGAACTCGCCGGGGCCATCGCCCTCACGGCCGATGTCACGTTGCCAATCGCCGAGCGAATCGAAGACCCGAATCACGGCGGGGTTGGTCTGCAGCACGTAGACGTTGCCAGCGGAGTCGGCGACGAACGACCGCATTTCACTCAGTTCGCCGGGACTTCCTTCCGGCGGCGCGATCACGTGCGACAGCTCATAGCGCCACGATGGCTGCAACGCGGCACTGTCCGGATTGTTGCGCACGTGAACCACGCCGCTCGCCGAGGTGTCGATTGCGACGACAGGGAAGTCCGGAGGTGCCTCGCGCGAGCAGGCGGCTGCGGTCAGGCAGAGGGCAAACACGAAGCGCATGGGGGTCCGTATTCGGGAGAGGTTCCTGAATATGGACCGCGCCAGCCGCTCCGCAACCGGAGACTAACTGTCTCCGGTGGTCCGCGCGATCCGATACACCGTGATCTTCGGATACCCCTCGTCGGTCTCGCCGCGCACGTACACCCGATCGCTGGTCCAGTAGCCGTTCATCACGTCGTTCGCGGGCGCTGCGACGGCGCCGAGGAGCACGCCGTCGGGTGTGAAGACATCGAGCAGGTTGGTGCCGCCGGCCGGATTCGTGCGCGACACCCAGACATGCCCGGTCGGGTCGGTTACCACACCGGTCCACAGCGGCCAGGCGGTCGGGATGTCGGAGGGCTTGGCCGTCTCGCGCAAGGCGTCGCGCCACTGCTCATTCATCCCGCCCACCACATCTTCGAAGATCGAATCCCGTTGGGCCGTGGTGATCGCCACCTGCGTGGCGGGGGCAGTGAACACCCGCGCGGTATCGTACTCCAGCCCGGTGACGGCGAGCGCATAGGTGGCGGAGTTGCCGCGCACCACGGTGCGATCGTTGCGGTAGCGGGCATAGTCGGTCGGCTGCAACGGGACGCCCATCATCATCTGGGAGCGATTGTTCCCGCGGGTCATCGTCACCGTCCAATACCCCGAGGGATTCGGCTCCGATGGCGGAAAGACAACGGTATCGATCACCGTCCCGTCGAGGCGCGTGACGTAGAGTGCCCCCCCGTCGCCATCCGCACCGGCGGGCGCAGGCCCCATGATGCCAACCGTGCCATCGCCGAAGATCGGGAAATTGTTGGTCCAATAGCAGCACTGGCTCGGCGCGCTCTGCAGGAAGGTCCCCGAGGTGTCGAAGACGGTGAGGCGCGAGTTGTTGGGATCCTGAATGAACAGCTTGTCGCCCGCCAGGCCGAACATCCCGTCGCGGAACTCGCCCGGGCCATCGCCCTCGCGGCCGATGTTGCGCAGCCAGGTCCCGTCCGCCGCATACACCTTGATCACGCTCGGCTCGGTCATCAGCCAGTAGATTGCCCCCCCCTCACTCGCCACCAGGGCGCTTGGGCTCCCCACTTCGCCCTCACTCCCCTCCTCGGGGATGATCTCGCGCTCGAGTACCAACTGCCAACCATTGGTGTCGGCCCAGGCGGTCGGTCCGGGGTTGGTTACCCGAACAATCCCTCCGGGCAGCGTATCGATCACCGGGGTGTGCAGCGCGACCGTGGCGTCAGGGCCCGAACAGGCGGCAAGGAGGAGGAGGGCAGCGGGGAGACGGGGCATGGGGGCCTGAAGGTGAAAGGTGAAACGTGAAAGGGGGACTGGCTTGAAGCGGGGTCATTGGAGCATACGGAATGATGCGCCGAAGGATTCGAAGGTCGCCAATCCTCCGGATCCCGTTTCACCTTTCACCTTTCACCCTCCCCCCCCCTACTTCAAGACCAGCCCCGCCACCACCGGCCTGTGATCCGACGCCACCCGCTCATCCACCACCCGTGCGGTGCCGACCTCCCAGCCGCTGTCCGGCGCGGCGAAGATGAAGTCGATTTCCTTGTCGGGCCGGGTCGCGCTGAAGGTGAAGCGCTCCCCCCTCGGCTTCCGGGCCTCGGTGGCGCGGTCGGTGAAGAGGTCGAGGGTACGCGAGCCCGGGATGTCGTTGAAGTCACCGAGCAGGATGTAGGGCCTGGAGAGCGTGTCGAGCACGGTGGTGAGGTAGGTCGCCTGCGCCACGCGGAACGAATCGTTGGCGACCCAATCGAAGTGGACGTTCAGCACGGCGATGGTGTCGCCGTTCGGCAGCAGGACATCGGCGCGCAACGCGATGCGAGGTTCATTCCCGTCTGGCAACCGAATCGCCGCTTGTCCGACGATCCGGTGACGCGAGAGGATCGCCATCCCGTACTCACCGCCCTGATAGGGCATGAACGCCCCGAACGCCGCGTGCATCCCGAGCAGCGCACCAAGCGAATCGGCCTGCGGTGTGCCGCCGCTGCGCGCCACGCGATGATCAACCTCCTGCAATCCCACGATGTCCGGACCGAGATGGCGCAGAACGGTTGCGGTGCGGGGCAGGTTGACAATGTCATCCCCCCCCCTGCCGTGGCGGATGTTGTAGCTCACCACGGTCAACTCGACCGGCTCTCGCAGGAGCTGCTGCCACGCGATCCCGCAACCGGTCAGCGCGAGGGTGAGTGAGGCGATCGAGATGGAGCGACGCATGGGACCTCAAAGCAGGATGTGAGCTGACCAAAGGACCAAATGTAGGCTCAGCCTCGGCGGCCAAGGTGCCCCTTCGGGCGAGACGCTAGCGGGTCCGTGTACCGGGGCATACTGTCTAGGCGTTCCCAAACAGGGAGGGTGCGGCAATGGGTAGGGTGGCAGCACTGGCAGCGGTCTCGCTGACGGTCATGGCATGCACGACGATTGGATCACTGTATTCCGCCGTTGGTGATAGTGCAGTTCGTGGTGATGACCGACTGTTGGGTACATGGATGGCGGTCGGTGACGAAAACGATACCGTCCGAGTGCGCGTGACGCGCTCCTCCGAGACGCAGTACGACCTGGCGATTACCGATGAAGATGGGAAGGAGTATTCACGGGAGGGCCGACTGGTTCCATTGGGGAAGCTCTGGTTGCTGGAAATGTCTGCCCAGGGTGAGGGTGAGACGGCCATCGAGGCGAATGGGGGCATCCCGACTTTCGGACATGCGGTCATCGAGTTCGATGGTGCGATCCTGCGTACGGCGTTCTTCGATGGGGACAAGCTGGTTGCGGCGGTCAGTGAGGCAGACGCTCCCCGCCTGGAATATCTCGTGCGCACCGCCGAAACCAGTGAGTACACCACCAAGGAGATCCTCTTGACGAGCCCGACTACCGAACTTCGCGCCGGCCTGGAGCACTACTCGCGCAATCCGGTGGTGATGGGGGATTGGGTGGTCTGGCATCGGCAGTGAACAGAAGGGGGGAAACGACTCTCGGGGCGCCCGACCGCTTGTGTCGTCGCCCCAACCCTTCTCCTGCTGGCTAGAACCGCACGCCCAATCCGAAGGACACCACTGGATAGA
>JAABRY010000138.1 GCA_011390645.1 Gemmatimonadota bacterium | reverse complement strand
GGCTCGTCACGCGGGCTCATTCGGTGGTCACGATCGCTGAAGGGATCTGCACGAGTTCGGCTCCAGTGTAGTCAGGCAGGGCGGCACCAGACCATATTACACGCCTCGTGGAGTCCACCACACCGTCCCCCGATTCGCAGGGCCCTCGTACCGGGGAGTTCCCGGCCGTCCCTGTCGTGACTGCCCCACCACGTGGGGTGCTCGAGCGTCTGCCCGTGCCGGGGCCCCGGGCGCTCCTGATGGTGGCGCTCGGAGGGCGCCTGCTGTTGGCTGGCGTCGTGCTGTCACAGCCGGTTCGGCCCGTCACGGCGGGGGGAGTTGGTCGGGGCGTGCTGGTCGCCCTCTTTGTCGTGACCGTCCTCGCCACCTTGTCGTTGCTGCGCGATCTCACGTCGCAACGGATGCCGAAGGACTCGGCGCTCTTCCTGCAGGCGATCGTGGACGTCCTGCTCGTGTCGGTGCTGGTCGCGGTGATGGGCGGCGAGGCGACCCCGCTGGCCGCACTCTACGTCGCGCTGGTGACGATCTACGCCCTGGTCCTCCCCCTCGGGCGTGCGCTCATCGCGGTGGCATTCGCCGCGGCCTCGTACGTGCTCGTGGCCATCGGGTCGGGTGAGGGGCAGCCGATCGAGTTCTGGACGCAGGTGGGGGTGATCGGTGGCATCGGGGGATTGATCGCGGTGCTCGGGCGTCGGCTGGCAGATGCCGCCGCCAAGCAGTCCGCCCTGGCCCACGCCCTGGAGCAGGTGCGCCTCGAGGCTGACGAGATCCTCGCGACGATTCAGTCGGGCGTGATGACCGTCGATGGCGAGGGGAAACTGGGCTACATCAATCCGCGTGCCCGGCGGATCCTCGGTGCGGGCGATGAGGGGGGGGGAGACTTCGTCCCTGGCGCGCCGGTGCTCGAGACGCTGCGAGGGCGCTCGCGCGACTTGCATGCCGCCATCGAGCGCGGCATCAAGACGGGCACGCGCGTGACGCGCGGCGAGGCCGCGGTGCGGCGGGCGGATGGAACGCTCTTTCCGGTCGGGCTGAGCACCACGACCTTCCTCAGGCCAGGGAGTGATCGGCCGTCGGTCACCGCGATCTTCACCGATATTTCCGACCTTCGCCAACTGCAGGAGTTTCGCCTGCGGGCCGAGCGGCTCGAGGCGGTGGCGGCCCTGTCGGCATCACTGGCGCACGAGATTCGCAATCCGTTGGCGGCGATCCGCAGTGCCGTCGAACAGCTCGCCTCCAATGCGGGGGCCGACTCCGACGATCAGGTCCTGGCCACGCTGGTGATGCGCGAGAGCGAGCGCCTCAACCGGCTGTTGAGCGAGTTTCTCGACTTCTCCCGTGTGCGCGCGACGCAGTGCGAGGTCCTCGACCTGCTGACCGTGGCCCAGGAAGTGGCTGCGGTGCTCAGCGAGCATCCCGAAACGCGCGGCACCGCCTTCACGGTGGAGGGCGAGTCGATGCAACTGGAGGGCGATGGCGACCTCCTGCATCGTATCGTCAGCAATCTCGCCCTGAACGCGGCGCAGGTGCTTGGAGGGCGGGGCACCGTCACGATCGGCGTGGGGAGCACGCGCACGGGGGATGCGCCGGTCGGATTGATTGATCGCCGCGTGAAGCTCACGGTGCGCGATGATGGGCCGGGGATTCCCGAGGACATTCGCGAGCACCTCTTCGAGCCGTTTGTCACCGGGCGCTCCGGGGGTAGCGGACTCGGCCTGGCGATCGTGCAGCGCGCGGTGGCCTCGCATCGCGGTATCATTTTGGTTGACACCGCGCCGGGCGCGGGCACCACCTTTTCCATCTTCTTGCCGGCCACGATGGACCGGGAGGGCGGGGTATGAGTCAGCAACCGGTTGTGCTGGTCATTGACGACGAAGGCGGGATTCTCGACACCCTCCGTATCCTCCTCAAGAAGGAAGGGTACGAGGTGGTCACGGCACAGGGCGGCAAGGCCGGTCTGGAGGCGATTCGCACCGCGTCTGCCGACATCGTCCTCACCGACGTGCGGATGCCGCAGGTCACCGGGCTCGACATCCTGCAGGCCGTCAAGGAACACGACCCGATGACACCGGTCATCCTGATGACGGCCCAGGCCTCGCTGCAGAGCGCGATCCAGGCCGTCAACATCGGCGCGTTCTACTATCTGCAAAAGCCGTTCGCCAACGATGAACTGCTGGCGATCCTCAAGCGGGCCTGCGAGTTCCGCCAGATCCGCGTCGAGAACAAGCACCTGAAGCAGGAGATCCGGCGGGCCGCCGGGACCAAGGGCACCAGCACCGTCGCGCGTCCGATCGGCAAGTCGCGGCGCTTCCTGGACGTGTTGCGACTCGCGGAGCAGGTTGCCCCGACCGACTCGACCGTGCTGGTCGGTGGGGAGAGCGGCACCGGCAAGGAACTGCTTGCGCGCTTCCTGCACGATGCCTCGTTGCGGGCCGATGGTCCGTTCATGTCGATCAACTGCGGTGCGCTCCCCGAGACCCTGCTCGAGAGCGAGCTCTTCGGTCACGTGAAGGGGTCGTTCACCGGCGCGGTGCGCGACAAGCAGGGGCTCTTTGCGGCGGCACGCGGCGGCACCTTCTTCATGGATGAGGTCGGCGAAATGCCCGCGTCGCTGCAGGTCAAGCTGTTGCGCGTGCTGCAGCAGCGCGAGGTGATCCCCGTGGGCGCCACCGAGGCGATTCCGGTGGACGTGCGCATCATCGCCGCGACCAACCGCGACCTCGAGGAAGAAGTGCGTCGCGGCAACTTCCGCTCCGACCTCTTCTATCGACTCAATGTCGTGGCGATGGACCTGCCACCGCTCCGCGACCGGCGTGACGACCTCATCCTGCTGATCGATGTCTTCCTGCAGGACCTGGCGGATGCGGGTGAGGAACCGAAGGCGCTGAGCGTCGAGGCGATGGACGCGGTGATGGTCTACGAGTGGCCGGGCAACGTGCGCGAGCTGCAGAACGCGCTGGAGCACGCCACGGTCTTCGCGCGCGGGTCGCTCATCGAGCCGCAGCATCTCCCCGACCGGATCACCCGGCAGAAGAAGGAACCGCTGGTCGCCGAGCGATCGCAGCCCAACCCGACACTCGACCTCATCGAGCGCTCGTACATCATGTTCGTCCTCCAGGCGGAGGGGGGCAACAAGACGCGCGCGGCGGAGGTCCTCGGGATCGACCCGAGCACGCTGTACCGGAAGTTGAGCCGGTACGAGGGTGTCGAGGCGAAGTAGGTGGCGCGGCTCGCGGCGCTGCTGCTGTTCGTGCTGGCCTTCCTCCCACTGCGGGAGTGGCTTGGATTGGGGGGGGGAGATCCCTCGCGGGTCCCCGGGCGCGTGATCGGCTGGGTGCGGGACACCGGGTACGTGGTGGTGGTCGGGGCCATCCTCGCCGCCCTGTGGTCCCGCCGACCGCGTGCGATGCGCCTCCCGGATCCCGTCCGTTGGTGGTGGGAGGGAGATCGTCGTGCCGATCTCGTCCTGGCCCTGCTCGCGGCGACGGGCTACGCGGTCCTCTCCCGGTACCTCTTCGACGGTCGCCCCTCGGTCATCGACGAGGTCGTCCAGCTCTGGCAGGCGGAGTGGCTCGCCCGTGGGCGCTTCGTGGCGCCGATCGTCGAGCCGCTGGCGTTCGTGCTCACGCGCTACACCACGGAGCTGAACGGCGGGATCATCGGGCAGTATCCGCCCGGGATTCCGATGTTGCTGGTGCCCGGTGTCTGGATCGGTGCTGCCTGGGCGATGGTGCCGCTCTGGGGGGGCGTGGGGGTGTATGCGTGGGCGCGTCTCGTCCGCCGGCTGGAGCCGCACCCCGCCACCGGGTTCGCAGCGATCGTGGTGCTGACGGTGTGCTCCTTCTGGGCGGCACTCGCCGCGAGTCAACTCAG
Source organism: Gemmatimonadota bacterium (assembly GCA_011390645.1). GTDB lineage: Bacteria > Gemmatimonadota > Gemmatimonadetes > Gemmatimonadales > GWC2-71-9 > Palsa-1233. The sequence goes on along the minus strand of JAABRY010000138.1, from coordinate 4,029 downwards.
CCATGTGCCGACCATTGCGCTGCTCCTCGCGGGCGGTGCCGCATTGGCCGCGGCGGTGCAGGACGACACCGCGAGGCCGCGCCAAGCCCTCCTGGCAGGACTCGGGCTTGGAGCCGCCGCGTTGCTCCGCCCGCTGGAGGCTGCGGCCTTCGCGATTCCCGCGGGGGCGATACTGCTCTGGCGGGTCAGGGGGGGGACCGCCCATCTCGGCGCACTGATCGCCAGTGGTGTCGGCATCGGCGCGATGCTCGGCGTCCTGGGGCTCTTCAACTGGCTCCAGACCGGTGATCCGTTCCTCTTCGGCTATGTGGCGGTCTGGGGGCCGGCCCACCTTCCGGGCTTCCACGAGACCCCATGGGGGGGGGAACACACCCCGTTGCGCGGGTTGGCCAGCAGTCTCCGCAACCTCGGATTGTTGCAGCGCGCCCTCTTCGAGAGCGCGGTCCCGGCGTTCCTCGCGCCGGTGCTCGCGATGGCCCTCTGGCGCCGACCGCTGGCGATGGCCGATCGCTGGTTGATTCTCGCGTCGCTCGCGATGATCGCCGCGCACTGGAGCTACGGACAGGATGGGCTCTGGCTGGGGCCGCGCTTCCACCTGCCCCTGGTGCCCATCCTCGTGCTCTGGACGGTGCGGCTGCCCCTCGCGCTCGGCGGAAAGCGCGCCGGCACCGTCGCAGCCTGGGCCGTGGCGACGATGGTGATCGTGGGGGCGATTGTCGATGTCCCGGGCACGTACCGCCGGTACCGCGACTTGAATCCGGCGCTTCGCGACGATATCCGGGGGATGTTCGACGCCGCGGGCATCGAGGATGGTATCGTGCTGGTGCGGGATCGTCAGTCACGTGTGGCCGTGGCCGAACTGCGCGCCAGGGGGGTGTCTCCGGCGCGCGCTCGCAGCCTCGCGGCGCGGGGCAACGCGTGCGGCGCGCGGGTCGTCGCACGGATGGACACGATTCCCCGCACCCTGTCCCGCGCACCACGGCCGAATCTCATCGAGGAGCAACTCTGTGGAGAGCAGGCCGAGTGGGAGTTCCGGTCGGCTGATGCCTCCGCCGCCATTCTGCTCGGCACCACCGAGTCGCGACGTGTCGTGCGTGACCGGCAGGCCGACAATCTCGAGTGGATCGATGAAGCAACGGCACGCGAGCGCACGTGGGTCCTCTCCTGGGACCCCATGATGGAGAATGCCGCCCGTCCACCGCGTCTGGTGAAGCTGGATGCTGACAGTGCATGGGCATCGTGGCAGCGCGAGCGTGAGATTCGAGCAGGCACGTGGTAGCCCGGCTCGCGGGGGTCCTGCTGCTGGTGTTCGGGCTCCTGCCATTCGCGAACTGGATCCCTGGTGGCCATGAGGCGCCGTGGTATGGCGAGCGCATGAGTCTCTGGACGAGTGGCGGTGCGATCCTCGCCGGAGTGCTGGTCGTGAGCGCGATTGTCTTCCGCCGCCGCCCGGAACTCTGGCGTGACGGCCTGTGGGCAGGGATCGCCTCGCGATGGCTCGCCGGCGGCTGGAAGGCCGATGTCGGGATCGCGCTCGTTGCGTGCATCGTGTACGCGGTCGTGAGTCAGTTGGTCTTCTCGGCCAAGCCATTGCTGATCGATGAGATCATTCAGGTGTTCCAGGCGCGGATCTTTGCCGAGGGTCGGCTCTGGATGCCGACACCTGCGCAGCCGGAGTTCACGGCGGCGATGCACCTGGTGGACATGGAGGGGCGACGGTTCGGGCAGTTTCCGGCTGGCGGTCCGGCGATGCTGATGCTGGGCACGCTGATCGGGGCAGAGTGGGTGGTGGGGCCGATCTTCGCGGGAGTGGGCGTGCTGGTCTTCGCGCGGTTGCTTCGACGGCTGACGGTTCCCGCCGGCGTGGCGTTCGCGGCGGTGTTGCTGTTCGCGTTCGGTCCGTTCTGGCTCTTCCTCGGTGGATCGATGATGAATCACGTCACCGCAACCACCTGGTTGCTGGTGGCGGCGCTGGGGTTGGCCGTGGCGGTCCAGGACGCCGCCCCGCGATGGCGTGCCGCGCTGGGGTGTGGGCTCGCCCTCGGGATCGCGGCAACGATTCGCCCGATGGACGCGGTGGCGTTTGCGCTGCCGACCGCCGCATGGTTGCTCTGGCGTGCGCGGTTGGGGGGGGCACACCTAGGCGCTCTCCTTGCGAGCGGGGTCGGGGTGGCGTTGCCGGTCGCCGTGCTGCTGTATGTCAATGCGCAGCAGACCGGCGATCCGCTGCTCTTCGGCTATATCGCCTTGTGGGGGAAGAGTCACGCACTGGGCTTCCACGAGGTGCCGTGGGGGGCAGCGCACACGCCGCTTCGCGGGCTCGAACTGGTGAACCTCTACCTGTTGCGGTTGCAGACCTACTTCCTCGAGACGCCCGCGCCGGCACTGCTCTTCGCCACGGCGTCGTTGTTGTTGGTGCGCCGCCTCGACGCGTTCGATCGCTGGGTGCTGGCGAGCTCCGGGTTGTTGCTTGTCTCGTACTGGGCGTATTGGCATGACGGGTTCTATCTGGGGCCGCGGTTTCTGCTGCCGTTGACACCGTGGCTGGTGTTGTGGACGGTACGACTGCCCGCGGTGCTCGCGGAGCGGGGTGTGGTCGACTGGGTCCGTCGTGGTGTGGTGACGGCCGGTGTGGCTGCGCTGGTGATGGGGGGGGGATTGCTGCTTCCGAATCGAGCAGAGCAGTATGCGACCGGGATGGACAACCTGCGACCTGACATGGATTCGTTGGTTGCCGCGCATTCGATCGAGACAGGTACCGTGCTCGTCCGCGAAAGCTGGGGCGCCCAGCTGCTGGTCCGGATGTGGGGGCTCGGTGTTGACCCCACGACAGCCGAGCGAATCTACCGAACCACTGATGCGTGCGCGCTGGCCGGGGCGCTTCAGCAGGTTGAGCGCAGCGGCGGGGGTGGGGAGGCGTTGGTCCTCGCGGTGGCACCCGCACGCGCAGACTCAGCACGATTGGTGGGGCTCAGCGGCTTTCCTGACACGACCGCGCGTGTGCTACCCGGTTCGATCTGGCAAGCCGATTGCGCTGACCGCTTGCGGGAGGACGTGCAGGGCTTCGGGGTGATGCCCCCAGCGCTGCTGGCTGGCCGGCAGGGTGGTCCGCGTTTTGTGCGTGATCTGCACCGACGGCCGCGAGGGAGTGAGCCGCCATACTATCTGCTCCGGAAGCCGATCGAGGTGGGCGCGGCGTACCAGGTCACCCGGTTGTCCGACGATTCGCTGACGGCGGCATGGGAGACGCAGGAATGACGGCATCGTATCAGGTCGTGGTACCATGCTTCAACGAGGCTCGCCGACTCGATGACCGTGCCTTCACGGACTTCATCGCCGCCCACCCTGATGTCGACCTGTGCTTCGTGGACGACGGCAGCACTGATGACACCCCGGCCCGGTTGGCCGCGATCGCGGCAAGTGCTCCAGCCCGCATCAGCGTCCTGCGGCTGCCGCAGAACACCGGCAAGGCGGAAGCGGTGCGCCGGGGCCTGCTCGAGGCCGCTGCCACGGGTCACCCCATCGCCGCGTACCTGGATGCCGACCTCGCCGCGCCGCTCGACACTGCGATGCTGCTGCGGGACGCGCTGGCTGAGCGTCCCGGTCTGGTGCTCGCCATCGGTTCGCGAGTCAAGTTGATGGGTTGGCGCATCAGTCGATCAGAGCGTCGCCACTATCTCGGGCGCGTGTTCGCGACCTGTGCATCTTTGGCGCTTGGCTTGCCGATCTACGACACCCAGTGCGGTGCGAAGGCGTTGCGCCTGACGGGGCCGGTGGTCGCGACGCTGCAGGCCCCGTTCCTGTCGCGATGGCTGTTCGATGTCGAACTCATCGCGCGTTTGCGAGACGTCGTCGGGGCGGAGGCGCTCCGCGAGGTACCGCTTCCGGTCTGGGAAGATGCCGGTGGGTCAAGCCTGCGCTGGATGGATTTCCTCAAGGCCCCGCTGGAATTGTGGCGGATTCGAAGACGGTATCCGGCCGAGCCATGACTCTAGTGAGGTGTGTCTCTGTCTCGAACGATCTCGGTCA
>JAABRY010000137.1 GCA_011390645.1 Gemmatimonadota bacterium | reverse complement strand
CAGCACCCCGGGGTTCGGTGCCCGCCGGGGGACCTCCCAAGCCTGCGCAATCGGATCCCAGATGCCGATGTCCTGATCGTACACGACGTACACCCGATCGAACGCTGCAGCGACCGCGCGCACGAAGGAGAAGTCGCCGAGTACCACGCGATCCTCAGGGCGCATCGCGCTGACCGGGATGCCCGGCGGCGCCATCCCCCCCCCTCCGGCACATGCGGCAGCGAACACCACCAGCAGAAGCATCAGCCGTCGCGTCATGTCGTCCTCGGCGCGGCCAGGATGGCGAGGGCGTCACGCTCGCGTGCGCCGCCGGTCCGAGTGCGGTCCCATTGGCGCCAGACATCGGGCAGGGCCGCGATCACGTCCATCGGACGCATCGCGCGAGCGGTCACGCGCCGGGCGGCGTGATCGGCCGCTTCACCCAGCGCCTGCGCACCGAGCGCGGCGGCGGCGGGAAGGGTGATGCCCTGAGCGAGCAGCGCGCCAATGCATCCGGCGAGCACGTCGCCGCTCCCGCCCGTGGCGAGCCCGGGGTTGCCGGCGGCGACCGTGAGCATCCCCCCCCCAGGTGAGGCGATCACCGTGGGCACGCCCTTCAGGAGAACGGTGCTGTGGGATGCCGAACTCGCACCGGAGGCGGCGCCCCACGGGTCCACTTCGATGGCGCCAGCGTGTGATGGGAAGAGCGCCCGGAACTCGCCAAGGTGCGGCGTGCAGAGCACCTCGCGATCCGCGAAGTGCACGGGGAGCTCATCGCGGCACGCCCGAAGCGCCATGAGCGCATCGGCATCGAGGACGACCACCTTCGCGTGTGCGAGGACCGCAAGCACGAACGCCGTACGCGCCTCGTCGCGCCCGAGGCCGGGACCGATCACGACCGCATCGGCGCGCGTGAGCAGCTCGATCAGCCCGTTGTCCAGAGGGCCTGCAAACGGATGGACCAGTGTCTGCACGTCCGGCTCCGCGGTGCGGAGGTCGCCGATCGCCTCGGCCGGTGCCACCACGTGGACAAGTCCTGCCCCGGCGGCGAAGGCCGCGCGCGCCGCGAGGCGCGCGGCCCCGGTCATCCCCGGTGCCCCCCCCACGATCACCACCCGACCGCGGGTGCCCTTGTGTGCCGATGCGGGGAATGGCGTCAACTGGGAGGCCGCCCATGTGGACGTCACGAGCCGAGGCCATTCGCCGGGCGCACCGGGGAGACCGACCTCGGCCACGACGATTGTCCCACACTCGTCCCGCGCCAGCAGGTGGCCGCGGCGCGGTCCGCCGAAGGTCACCGTGAGGGCGGCTTGCAGTGCGCCGTGGTCCACACCGGTCTCGAGATCGAGCCCAGTGGGCCCGTCCACTGCAATGACAGGCAGATGCAACTCGCGCAGGCGATCGAGCAGTTCGGCGACGGGACCACGCGGCGCACCGCGCGCGCCAGTGCCAAGGAGGGCATCCACCACCACGCCGACCCCCGGCCAGGGCCCAGACGGATCCACCACGCGCACGCCGTCGGCAATGGCATCCGCACGCGCCTCCGCGGCGATCCCTTCGTGCGGTGCGGCGGATTCAGCCACCCACACAGGCCAGCCGGCCCGGTGTAGTGCCCGGGCGGCTACCCAGCCATCACCCCCGTTGTTGCCGGGGCCGCAGGCGACCAGAGTGCCCTGCCCCAATTCCGTCCGGAAATGATCAACCGCTAGCCGCGCCACGGCACGACCAGCGGTCTCCATCACCATCCGTAACGGCCGTCCCGCCGCGACCGCGGCGAGGTCCCACTCGGCGGCTTGTTCAGGGGTGAGGACGGGGGGGAGAGGCATGAGGGAAAGCTAAGGGGGGCTGCAGCCAGCCGGCGGCCTCAGCCGCCGGTCTCCCGAGCATTCGGGCCGAATCAATCGTCGTCCGGCGCAAAGGCGGAATCCGTAGTCGAAGCATGACGCTGCAAGGACCAATCGCCGTGGAGCGGTAGCTCAGTTCTCCAGGACCGGCTTGAACGCCTCGGAGGTGATGATTCGTCCGTTTGCATCGTCCTCGCTCCCGGAGGCACCGACGGGTGCAAACCAGATCGTTACGCGAAGGTCCGGAGAACCATCGCCCGAGGCGTTGTACGGCGTGGTCTCCTTCAACACACCTCCCGGGCCGATGGTGACCAACGGGTAGAGACAATCGTACTGACCACCAAAACGCTTCGAGGGCTGCCAACTACCACCACTAAACTCTTCCCCGCCGATCGGGCAGCTGCTGAAAGCCCATCGGGTGTTGCGTGATGGGTTGAAGATGGTGACCTCGACAAGGTCAGATTCGATCAGTCGCGCGGTCACAACGGGGGGCGCGTCAGAGGGATCAGTCAAGAAACCACACCCCCCGGCGAGCAACACGGATGTGACCACTAGCAAACGCCTGGACATAGCCTTCGCCTCCTTCGGGCCCCATGTGGCGGCGGAATCTTGAGAGTCAGGAGCAATGACGCTAGTAAAAAACGCCGAGGTCGGTGCTGATGCCAAACCACGGGCTCAGATTGACGTAGCTGGCAGCCTCGATGCTTGATTTCCACAATCACGACAAATTCTCGAAGAATGAGCGTTCGGCACGCCACAGCGCGCGTCAGGATTCTAGTCCGAAATGGCGTCATGCTAGCGTGGAGTGGTCAAGGATAGACCGACGATAAGAGCCCCGAACCCCAGGCGGGGGCGCACATTGGGCGGCAAGTACCGCGCGTCCGCTCGTCGTTGCCGATCGCCCCTACTTCTCCCCCCCGAACGCATACCCCTCGTCGAGCGCCCGGCGGAAGTCGTACACGTCAGTGAAATCGTCGCGCGAGTCCCCCGGCTGGGTGCTCAGCAGCCCGACATCCACCATCGCATAGACGAGGTGGCCGAAGTCAGCGGTCGCGCGTACGCCCCAGCAGTCGAGGACGGTGCGCGCCATCAACCCGAAGCGCTCGAGCGCCAGGTCGCGGCACGCCCACGCCAACTCCTGCCCGCTGACGTGCCGCCGCGCGTCAAGCTTCCCCTGCAGGTACTCCACGGCAGCCAGGACGAACAGATACGCACGCTCGTCGTAGCGCCGGCCCTCATGGGCCTGCAAGCGGGCGAGCACGCCCTCGGCGAACTGGAGTTCCGGCATCGCGCTCAGCTCCGCACACCCTGTGACGGATACAACGGATGCTTGCGGGCGAGTTCGTGCACGTCCCCGCGCACGCGGGCGAGCGTGGCGTCGTCCGGCGAGGTGAGCGCCTCGTCGATCAAGCGGGCGACCTGCACCATCTCGGGGCGACCCATCCCACGGGTCGTGAGTGCTGGCGTGCCGATCCGGATGCCGCTGGTCACGAACGGCGACTGCGGGTCGTCGGGAATCGTGTTCTTGTTGACCGTGATGTCGGCCAACCCGAGAATCCGCTCGGCTTCCTTGCCCGTCATCTCGCGAGCCCGCAGGTCCACCAGCATCAGGTGGGTATCGGTCCCCCCCGAGACAATCGCGAACCCGCGCTCGATCAACGCCTCGGCGAGGACCTGCGCGTTTTCGACCGTGTGGCGCGCGTAGGTGCGGAAGTCCTCGGTCAGCGCCTCGCCAAACGCCACCGCCTTCGCCGCGATCACGTGCTCCAGCGGCCCACCCTGTCCACCCGGGAAGACCGACTTGTCGATCGCCTTGGCATGCTCGGCGTGGCAGAGGATGATGCCGCCCCGTGGCCCGCGCAGCGTCTTGTGCGTCGTGCTGGTCACCACGTGCGCGTGCGGGAGCGGATTCGGGTGCACGCCGCCGGCCACCAGGCCGGAGATGTGCGCCATGTCCACGAGGAAGGTGGCCTCGATCTCGTCGGCGATCTCACGGAACGCGGCGAAGTCGATGAAGCGGGCGTACGCCGAGCCTCCGGCGATGATCAAGCGCGGCCGCTCCTTGCGCGCCATCTCGCGCACCTGATCGTAGTCGATGCGGCCCGTGTCGGGCCGCACGCCATACTGCACCGCACGCCACACCTGCCCGGTGTGATTCACCGACGCCCCATGCGTGAGGTGACCACCGTGCGGCAGTGACAGCCCCATCAACAATTCGCCCGGCTTGATCACCGCCATGAAGGCGGCAAAGTTCGCCTGCGCGCCCGAGTGGGGCTGCACATTGGCGTGGTCGGCGCCGTAGAGCTGCTTCAGGCGATCGATGGCGAGTTGCTCGACCTCATCCACCACTGCGCAGCCACCGTAGTAGCGCTTCCCCGGATAGCCTTCGGCGTACTTGTTGGTGAGGCACGTTCCCATCGCCTCGAGCACCGCACGCGAGGTGAAGTTCTCGCTGGCGATCAACTCGAGCCCACCCTGCTGGCGGCGCAGTTCGCGATCGATCAGGGCGGCCACCACCGGATCGGCATCACCGAGTGGAGCATCATGCACGAGCGGTTGAGTCACGTCACGTCCTCGATCTTGGCGATGCGCCGAGCGTGACGACCGCCGGCAAACGGAGTGTCGAGCCACGCCGCCAGAATGGCGCGGGCCGTGTCAGGATCAATGCAGCGAGCCGGCAGCACCAGCACGTTGGCGTCGTTGTGCTCACGGGAAAGTGCGGCCACTTCCGGATTCCACGCCACGGCCGCGCGGACCCCCGGATGCCGATTCGCGGCGTAGCTCATCCCGAGCCCGGTGCCGCACATCAGGATTCCCCGGGCCGCCTCGCCGGTCTCCACGGCCTTCGCGACCTGGTGCGCGTAGTCGGCGTAGTCGGTGGATTCGGTCGAGTGCGTCCCGACGTCGTCGGGCTCAATCCCGCGCCGCCGAAGTTCGTCGAGGAGGATCTGCTTGAGTTCGTAGCCGGCGTGGTCGGCGCCGATGGGGATGTGTTCTTGCATTCCGAAAGATACTCACTGGGGTAAAGGAAGTCGTAGGTCGTAGGTCGTAGGTGCGATGAGGGCCGGCTCCATTGCGGGGAATCCGGCCCTCGGGTCCTACGACCTACGACCTATGACCTATGACCCACGACTCACCGATCCCCCGCCACCCACATATCCTTCAACGCCGCCACGCTCTTGATCCGCTCTTCGGCCAGGCGATCCGCGGCTTCGAATGATGGGATCCCATCACGCTCGGCGATCGAGAAGACGCGCAGGATCGTGTCGTAGATCTCCTGCGCCTTCCGCTTGGCCCGCTGCATCGTCCAGCCCTGCAGCTCGCCGTAGACGTTGATCACGCCGCCGCCGTTGATCACGTAGTCCGGCGCGTAGAGAATGCCGCGCGCTTCGATCTCGCGGCCATGGCGCATCTCACCGAGCTGGTTGTTGGCACCGCCGGCGACGACTTCGACCTTGAGGCGGCCGATAGTGTCGTCATTGATGATCCCGCCAAGCGCGCATGGCGCGAAGATGTCGGCCTCGACGTCGTAGATGGCGTCGGGAGCCACCGCGGTCGCCCCGAGTTCGTCCACCACGCGCTGCACCTTCTCCTGATCGATATCGGCGACCACGAGACGAGCGCCCTCTTCCTTGAGGTGCGTCATCAAGTAGTAGGCGACCTTGCCGGCCCCCTGCACCGCGATCGTCCGCCCGGCGAGCGAGTCCTTCCCCCACTTCGCCTTGGCAGCGGCCTTCATCCCTACATAGACGCCATACCCGGTGACCGGTGATGGGTCGCCCGAGAGGTTCAGCAGGCCGGCGACATGCTTCGTCTCGCGCTTCACGAATTCCATGTCGGTGGGTGACGTCCCAACGTCCTCGGCGGTGATATAGCGCCCGCCGAGCGTCTCGACGAACCGGCCGTGCGCACGGAAGAGCGATTCACGATCGGCACGCTTCGGGTCGGCGATGATGACCGCCTTGCCACCACCGAGGTTGAGCCCGGCGACCGCGCTCTTGTAGGTCATTCCGCGAGCCAGGCGCAGCACGTCGCGAATGGCCGCTTCAGTGCTCTCGTACTGCCAGACGCGGGTGCCGCCGAGCGCTGGCCCGAGGGTCGTGTCGTGAATCGCGATGATGCCGAAGTAGCCGCACGACGGCTCGTGGCTGAAGAGGACCTGTTCGTGGCCCCAGGTCTGCATTTCCGCGAAGGTGTCCATGTTGGGATGTGTTTCCTTTTATGGTGGCCTGATGGGATGTTCGATGTTGGATATTGGATGTTGGACTACGACGGTTGGGACCGGGACCGAAGCGTCGGGATTTGAACACTCGACGGTCCCCTCAGTTGATCAACCCTCAACCTCCAACATCCAATATCCAACATCCCGCGTCTCACTTCCCGTACTCATAAAACCCCTTCCCGCTCTTCCGTCCCAGGTGCCCCGCCGCCACCATCCGCTTCAGCAACGGACACGGCCGATACTTGTCATCGCCGAGTCCGGTGTGCAGCACCTGCAGGATGGCCAGGCAGACATCGAGGCCGATGAAGTCCGCCAGCGTCAGCGGGCCCATCGGATGCGCCATGCCGAGCTTCATCACCGTATCAATCGACTCGGGGGTGGCGACGCCTTCGTAGACGCAGAAGACCGCTTCGTTGATCATCGGCATCAGCACCCGGTTGGCGACGAAGCCCGGGTAATCGTTCACCTCGACCGGCGTCTTGCCGAGCGCGGTGGCCATCGCCATCACGGCCTGCGTGGTGGCGTCGGAGGTATCCTGCCCGCGAATCACTTCAACCAACTGCATCACCGGCACCGGATTCATGAAATGCATCCCGATCACCTGCGCAGGGCGCCGGGTGCGAGAGGCGATTTCGGTGATGGAGATGGAGGAGGTGTTGGTGGCAAGGAGGGCGGTGGGAGGAGCAACTTCATCGAGGCGAGCGAAGAGATCGAACTTGATGCTGGGATTCTCGCTGGCCGCCTCGACGACAAGGTCGGCATCTCCGGCAAGATCAAGCGCAGTGCCTGTCGTGATGCGAGCAAGAATCTCAGCCGGCGCATCGGCCGCAAGCGCCCCCTTCTTCACCTGTCGCTCCAGATTGGCACCGATCGTGGCCTTCGCCTTCTCGAGTGCCGTGGGATTGACGTCGATGAGCGAGACATCGTGGCCATGCTGGGCGAAAACGTGCGCGATCCCGTTGCCCATCGTCCCTGAGCCGATCACTGCAATGCGTTGCATTTACATCGCCTCCACGCTGAGGGCCACCGCGTTGCCGCCGCCCAGGCAGAGCGTCGCGAGTCCGGTCCGGGCTTCGCGCGCGCGCATGTTGTGGATCAGCGTCGCAAGGACTCGCGCGCCGGACGCGCCGATCGGGTGACCGAGGGCGATGGCGCCGCCGTTGACGTTGACGCGATCCCAGTCCCAGCCGAGTCCACGCCCGTTGGCGATCGCCTGCACGGCGAAGGCCTCGTTGGCTTCGATGAGGTCGTAGTCGTTGATGCTGGTGCCGGCCTTCGCCATCAGGTGCTGCACGGCGAGAATCGGCGCGAAGAAGAGGTCCTTCGGCTCACCGCCACCGGTGGCGTAGGCCGTCACGCGCGCCAGCGGCGCGAGCCCGTGCGCCTTGGCATAGGCCAGCGACGCGACAACGACCGCCGCCCCGCCATCGTTGAGCCCCGGCGCGTTGCCGGCGGTCACCGTGCCGTCCTTGACGAAGACCGGCTTCAGCGCGGCCAGGGATTCCAGCGTGCTCTCGGGGCGCACCGACTCGTCGGCGCTCACCGTCACGCTGCCCTTGCGACTGGCAATCTCGACCGGCACCATTTCGGCATCAAACGCGCCGCTCGCCTGCGCGGCGGCCGCCTTCAGGTGCGACGCGAGGGCGAAGGCATCCTGATCGGCGCGGGAAATCACGGCCTTGGTCGCGGTGTACTCCGCGTACTCACCCATGTGATTGCCGCCGAACGAGTCCCAGAGCCCATCGTGGATCATCCCGTCCACAATCGTCTGGTTGCCGGCCTTGATCCCGCCGCGATAGTTGTAGAGATAGTGCGGCGCGCCCGACATGCTCTCCATCCCGCCCGCCACGACGCACTGCGCATCACCGGCCTTGATTG
>JAABRY010000136.1 GCA_011390645.1 Gemmatimonadota bacterium | reverse complement strand
GGACGCTGTCCCCCCCCGCCACCACCCTGCGGTGGTGGGGGGGGGGGCGGGCGCAGCCGTCGGGCCAGCTCGTAGTTGAACTTCGCGGCCGCATCACCCGGATCGAGCTGGAGTGCCTCACGGAGGCGAGATTGCGCCTGCCCGAGCAAGGAATCGCGTCGCGTGGTGTCGCGACGTGCCTCGTTCAGCATGGCGGTCCCCAGATTGTAGAGGGCGACCCGGCGGAGCCCGGGATCCAGCGATGTCGTGGCCCGCTCCAAGCCATCGCGCGCCCCGGCAAAGTCGCCCTGGACCAACGCGGCGGTCCCGGCATTGAACCAGGCCGTATCCGTGCCGCGACGACGCGCCTCCTCGAGGAAGGCACGGCCCGCCGCCGCGGTGTCGCCGCGCCGGAGCATTTCCACACCGAGCGACGGGCGTTGCGCGGCCGCCTCCCCCCCCCCAAGCAGGAGGGCCAGCGCGGCGAGTGCCGCCCCACGACGCGTGGCCGTCTGCACGAGGAGGACGGCCCCAGCTGCCAGTGCGAAGATCCAGGCGCGCGGCACCAGGTCGGCGGCGGCGCGGTCACGGGCGCGCCCACGCTCCAAGCGGGCCAACGTGCGGCGGACCTCACCGGACGGATCCGGTGCATCCGGTGCGATGCGCACCCCTTCGGCCGCCGCCACCATCGCATCCACCAGATCATCCCGTCGGACGGTGACGACCTCGACCCCGTCGGCATCGCGATGCCACTCGCCGTCGTCGCCAGGAATGCGTGCCCCCTCTGGCGTGCCGACCGGGACCACCACGAGCGTGACACCGTCGCTTCGCAATGCGGACGCCGCCGTGGCCAGCGTGCGTTCGCCTTCGAAGGTCTCGCCATCAGTGAGGAGCACCACTGCGCGATCGCCCCCTTCTGATGCAGCCGCAAGCACGCTTCGGGCGAGATCGAGCGCACCACCGATGCCGGACCCGCCTTCGCTGGCGAAATCGGGATCGAGCGCATCAAGTTGAAGCGCCAACGCGGTCTGGTCGAGCGTGAGCGGTGAGAGGAGAAACGGCCGAGCGGCGAACGCCACCAGCCCGAGCCGATCACCACTGAGATCCTGCACCAGGCGGCGGGCCACCCCGAGGGCCCGGGTGAGGCGATCGGGGGGGGTATCCTGCGCGAGCATCGAGCGGGAGACATCCATCACTACCACGACGTTCAACGCCCGCGCCTCCTGCACCCGCTCCGCGAGACCCCATCGCGGCCCCGCGAGCCCGATGCCGGCCAGCAACGCGACGAGCGCGAGCAACCACGGTGAGTGCCGGCCCGAGCGCACTGCTTCGCGGCCCAGTTCGTCCGACCACCCCGCGGCGGCGGCGATCCGACGACGACGCGCCCAGACCGCGAGCAGGCCGACGAGCACAGTGGCGACGGCCGCCACGATGAGGAGGAGCGGGTGGTCGAACATCATGGGACGCGCACCACCAGCGTGGCACCGATCGCCAGCTCGGCGGCCAGCAGCATGAGGCCGAACGCGAGGAAGGGTGTGGTTCGCTCGTCCTGACGGCGGTAGCGCACCACCTCAACGGGCGTGCGCTCCAGTCGGTCGATCTCCCGCAGGGTGGCCGTCAGCCCTTGGGCATCGCGTGCGCGAAAGTATTTCCCCCCGGTTTGCTCGGCCATCTCCGTGAGGAGTGGTTCGTCCATGCTGACGGGCACCACTTCATAGCGGTAGCCACTCAGTCCGCGCCCGGTGGGGATGCGCGCTTCTCCCTCGCTCCCGATTCCGACCGTGTACAAACGGATCCCGAACGCCTCGGCCGTCTGTGCCGCCGTCCGTGGGTCGATCAGGCCGCGATTGTTCTCCCCATCGGTCAGCAGCACCACGACCCTGGTTTCGCCGGGCACCTTGCGCAGTCGGGCGACGGCGGTGGCGAGTCCCATCCCGATGGCCGTCCCATCCTCGAGCTGGCCGATCTCGATCGCCTCGATCGCACGCTCCAGCGTGGGATAGTCAAGCGTCACCGGGACGAGGGTGAGCGCTTCACCAGCAAAGACCACGAGGCCGATGCGATCATTGGCCCTGGCGCGGATGAACGAGATGGCCTGCTGCTTCGCCACGGTCAATCGATTGGCCGGAGCAAAATCCTCGGCCAGCATCGATGACGAGACGTCGAGCGCGAGCACGATCGCGATGCCATCAGCAGTCACCAGCGTGCGATCGCCGCGCCGAAATGGGCCGGCGGCGGCGAGGATCAGCGCGGCCCATCCCAGCGAGCGCAGGGTCGGCGGGATCCAGAGCCGCCACCGGCCGCGCACCGCGTGGCGGAACGGGGCGATGTCACTGACCGTCGCCACCGGCATCGCCAGGCGACGACGTCGCCACCACCACCATGGGAGGAGGAGCAGCAGCAACAGCAGGAGCGGACGCGTAAAGCCGATCACGCGTCGTCCGTCCCGTCCGGGAGCAACGCGATGCCATCACGGGCCAAGCCGGCGAGCGCGGTCTCGCCGCCGGGCGTGAAGCGCACCGCGGCGACCGCCTCGCGCCATGCCTCGGCATCGGCTCGACCGGCAAGCCGGGGCATCAGGTGATCGACGACCACGCCGGCTTCTCCCGCGTCGAGCCAGGCCGCCAGTCGCTGCACGGACACGTGCGGTGCCATCGGCGGAGCGACTGGGGGGGGGAGCGGTCCGCGACGGCGCCACGCCCACGCCGCCAGCGCGAGGAGCGCAATGACGATCGGCAGCAGGACGAGGAACGGCAGTGCGGTGCGATCTGCACGCGGCACCCACGGCCGCGCGGCCTGTGGCGTCACCGCTTCCGGGCGAGCGCCCTCCGGCAGCACCGAGGCGACATCGAGTTGCACGCGCGCATCGGGTAGCGTGTCCACGCGCCCATCGGTGCCGATCACCACGGCACCGGGCAACACCAGTTCGTTGCGACCGGCCGCCCAGACGGAAAGGGTGTACCCGATGCGCACGGAGTCGCCTTCGCGGGAGACGTCGGGGGGACCGAGCAAGGTCGCGAGCGACGAGTCGGTGAGCGCGCGCGGTTGCACGAGGGCGCCGGGTGGGGCGGCGATGCGCTGGACCACGTTGATCGTGTCCCCGACCGTCGGGCGCTGTGCCCCCCCCTGATCCTGTGGTCTCACCGGCGACCCGTTCCCCGCCCGAACGCCCCGCGCAGGGCGTGGATCACCTCACCCTCGGTGGGCACCACCACCTCGCGCGCACCGGCGGTGGCCAGCGCGGCCGAGCGTGCGGTGCGCGCGCGCTGGACGGCGAGGTGCGCCTCACGACGCGCGACCGGGTCGCCCGCATCGAAGAGGAGCGGTGCCCCCCCCTCCGCTCCGGCAACACGGACCCACCCCGCCGACGGCAGGCGTGTCTCCCGGGCGTCTTCGAGCACCACGGCGGTCACCTCATGGCGCATGGCGAGGCCCTTCAGCGGGGTCTCCCACCCATCAGCCAGGAAGTCCGAGCAGATCACCACGAGTGACCGGCGCTTCAGCAGCGCGCCCGCGGCACGCAACGCGCCGGCGAGGTCGGTCCCCTCCCCTTCGGGTTCGAGCGCGAAGAGACGGCGCACGAGGCCGTAGACATGGCGGTGGCCGCGTCCCGGTGGGATGACAGGTCCAACCGTGCTGCCGAACGCGACCATGCCGACCCGATCCTGCTGTTGCAGCGCGACCATGGCCAGCACGGCGGCGACTTCGGCGGCGCGCGCGGCTTTCGGCGAGGGATCACCCACGAGCGTCGACCGTGAGCGATCGAGGAGGAGGAGGAGCGTGAGTTCGCGCGTTTCGGTGTAGAGCTTGACGTACGGCAGCCCGGTGCGGGCCAGCAGGTTCCAGTCGAGGTGGCGCACATCGTCACCCTCGCTGTAGGGCCGCACGTCGGCGAACTCCATCCCCGTGCCGCGAAAGACGGAGCGCACTTCCCCGCCGAGCAGGGTGTCGGTCGCCCGCCGCCCCCGCAGGGCCAGCGTGCGAACCTGCTTCAGCAGCGCCGGGGGAAGGATGGCCGCCACGTCACGGCACCGGAACCGCGCGGAGGACCTGCTCCACCACCGCGTCGGTATCGAGCCCCTCCGCCTCGGCATCGAAGGTGAGGACGATGCGATGGCGCATCACGTCAGGGGCCAACGCCTGCACGTCCTCGGGGGCGACATAGTCGCGACCGCGCAGGAAGGCATGCGCACGCGCAGCTTGCGCCAGGGCAATCGAGGCGCGCGGCGAGGCGCCGAAGGCGATCATCGGCTCCAGCGCCGCCAGTCCGACGGCCGTCGGCGTACGCGTGGCGCGCACGAGGTCCACGATGTAGTCGGCGAGGCGGGGGTCGAGATGGAGTCCTTCGATCTGCTGCCGCGCGGCGAGTACCTGCTCGGGTTCGGCCAGGCGCTGCACCGGGATCTTCTCGCTCGCCTGGCTCATGCGCATCAGGACCTCGCGCTCCTCGCCGCGCTCGGGGTACCCGACATGCACCTTGAGG
This sequence comes from Gemmatimonadota bacterium, assembly GCA_011390645.1. Lineage (GTDB taxonomy): Bacteria > Gemmatimonadota > Gemmatimonadetes > Gemmatimonadales > GWC2-71-9 > Palsa-1233. Next base: position 3,489 of record JAABRY010000136.1, on the reverse strand, counting down.
AGAAAGCGGTCGAGCTGCGCTTCGGGCAACGGATACGTCCCCTCGCTCTCGATCGGGTTCTGCGTGGCGAGCACGAGGAACGGCGACGGCAACGGATAGCTGGTGCCGCCGATCGTCACCTGACGCTCCTGCATCGCCTCCAGCAGCGCGGACTGCACCTTCGCCGGCGCGCGGTTCACTTCGTCGGCGAGAACGATCTGGGCGAAGATCGGTCCCTGCCGCGCCGTGAACGCCTGATGCTGCGTGTCGAAGATCATCGTGCCGACGACGTCCGCCGGCAGCAGGTCGGGGGTGAACTGGATCCGCGAGAACGAGGCGTGCAGCACGTCTGCGAGGGTGCGCACGGTGAGGGTCTTGGCCAACCCGGGGACGCCCTCGAGCAGGACATGCCCACCGGTGAGCAACCCGATCAACAACCGTTCGACCATCGCCTCCTGGCCAACGATGCGCTTCTGCACTTCGGCCATCACGGCCTGCACCGGAAAGGTCACGCCTTCTCCTCCTTCATGCCGATCGCCCGATAGATGCCCTGCTCCTCCTGCGGCGTGAGCGGACGCCATTCGCCCGGCTTCAAGTCGCCAAGGCGCACGGGCCCGTAGGCCACGCGGGCGAGTCGCTCCACCTTGCCACCCATCTCCTCGACCCATTTGCGCACGATCCGGTTGCGTCCCTCGGTGAGGGTCACCTCGAGGATGCTGCGTCCATCCTTGCCCGGGCGGACGCGCGTGCGCGTCGGAATGACGGGTCGTCCCTCGACCATCATGCGTTCGTTCACCTTGGCGCTCAGCGCGGCGGTGTCGATGCCGTGGACGAGCGAGATGTAACTGCGCGGCACCTTCCAGCGAGGATGCGTGAGGCGGTGCACCGCGTCGCCGTCGGTGGTCATCAGGAGCAGCCCCGTCGTGCCCGCGTCGAGCCGTCCGACGTAGGTCAGGCCCGCCACCTCGGGGATGAGGTCGAAGACGGTGCGTCGTCCCTCCTCATCGCTCGCCGTGGTGACAACGCCCAGTGGTTTGTGCAGCGCAATCCAGCGCTTGAGCGCGAGCGTGATGACCTTGCGCCCGACCAGCACGCGATCGCTGTCCGGATTCACGGAGGAGCCGAGCGTGGCCACCTTGCCGTTGACCTTGACGCGGCCAGCCGTGATCAGCTCTTCCGCCTGCCGACGAGAGGCGACGCCGGCACGCGCGAGGAAGCGTTGCAGCCGCATCGGGGGCATCAGACCTCCTCGATCACGGCAAGGGCCTGCCCATCGTCACCCGCCTCGGGCTCGGCCCGATGCGGCTGCAGGGCGATCGTCAGTTCTTCCGCCCGCGGGAGGTCGGCAAGATCGTTCATGCCGAGCAACTCGAGGAAGAGCGGCGTCGTGCCATAGAGGAGCGGACGACCGAGCCCTTCGCTGCGCCCCACCACCTCGATCAGCCCGCGTTCCTGCAGCGTGCGCAACACCCCACCGGCGCTGACACCGCGGATCTCCTCGATTTCCGCTCGCCCCACCGGTTGGCGGTAGGCGATGGTGGCGAGGGTCTCATACGTCGCCGCTGACAGGCGCGGCGTACGCTGCGCCGCGTGCGCGCGCTCCACCGCGGCCGCAAAGGCCGCTCGTGTCAGGATCTGCCACCCACCCGCGAGTTCGATGACCTCGACCGCATGGCCGTCGAAATCATAGTGCTCACGCAGCACGTCGAGCGCGTTGCGCACCTCGGCCGGCGAGGCCTCCGGCTCCAGCGCCCCCAGCTCCTCGAGCGTGAGGGGACGGTTGGCCGCGAAGAGCGCGGCCTCAAGCAACTGGGACAGCGGAATCAGCGAGCTCACGAGCAACCACCATGGCGGCGAAAGGATGATCCTGACTTACGCGGCAGAACCCGCGCTTGGCCAGTTCGAGAATGGCAAGAAAGGTCGAGAGCACTTCGACCAACGTCGGCGTCGGGCTGAGGGCCTCGCGCCAGTCGAAGGTCTCACGCGTCGCGAGGAGCGCCTCCACCCGTGCGGTTGCGCCCTCGACATCGAGCGGCCGCGGCACCACGCTGTGGAGGTGCGGCATCGGAATGTTGAGGATGACCCGCTCGACCGCGATCAGCAGCTCGGCGAGGTCGATGGCGGGCGGCACGACAGGCGGCGGCGGAACGTCTCCCGGGGGGGGGAGATAGCCGCGCGCGTGCTGCAACGCACGCCGCTCGGCCGCCCGCACCATCCAGAAGGCAATCTCCTTGATCTGCTGATACTCCAGCAGGCGGCGCACGAGTTCGGCCCGCGGATCCTCCCAGGTGTCGTCGTCGGTGCGTCGTGGCAACAGGAGCTGTGCCTTCAGGCGGAGCAGTCGCCCGGCCATCTCCAGATAGTCAGCGGCCTGATTCAGCCCGAGCTGATGAATCGCCTTGAGGAACTGGTCGGCAATCCGCGCGACGGGGATGTCGGCGATGTCGATCCGTTCCTCGCGCACCAGGTGGAGCAGCAGGTCGAGTGGCCCCGAGAAGCCCTCGAGATCGACCACGAACCCCTGTGGGCCGGACGCGGACTCACCCGCGGGGATGTCAAGCGGCGTGCTCATGAGGCGAAGATGTTCCACCCCGCGCCTACCGCGAACGGCAGGGCGAGCCCGAGAAGCTTCGTGAAGGCCCAGTAGGTCGGCGCGAGAAACAGCCCGAGCACTGGGCGGAAGAGCAGCAAGAGGGCCAGCAACGGCAGCATGCCGAAGCGGTCCAGCGAACGGTACCACGCGCCGGCCGCGGGCGGCAATGCATGATAGAAGAGCCGTGACCCATCGAGTGGCGGGATCGGGATCAGATTGAAGCCGGCGAGCAGGAGGTTCAGATAGATCCCCCAGGTCAACATTCGCTGGGCCGCATCCACGGTGGAGGTACCGAGCTCAGCGGCGACGTCGTGGATCAGGCCGACCACCACGAAGAGGATCGTGCAGATCACCGCGAGGAGGATATTGGTGATGATCCCCGCGCTGGAGACGATCAGGTCGCCCTTGACGTAGTTCCTGAAGTTCCGGGTCACGATCGGCACCGGCTTCGCGCCGCCGAAGGTGAACGCCCCATTGGTCAGAAACCAGAGCACCGCAGGCAGGGCCAACGACATCACCGGGTCGAGGTGCGGGATCGGATTCAGGGTGATCCGCCCCAGCTTGAAGGCGGTGTCGTCCCCTTGTCGGTAGGCCGTCCACGCGTGCGCCACCTCGTGCGCGGTCAGCGCAAAGAGGAGCATGGGGAGGGCCAGCAGAAATTCACCGAGCAGGGCGTGGTCCTTGGGAGCCGGGGAAAGCGCGGAAGGTAGCCGCTCGCGGGGGGACGGTCAAAGGCAGGGGGTGCGTCCCCCTTGTCAGCCAACGCCCCGATAGGTAGAATTGAGGGCTATGCGACCCCCGTGGAGGGGGTGGCGAATTACCGGAACATCGAGGATTGCCGTGCCCCGTATCAAGTCCGCCAAGAAGCGCCTCCGCCAGACCAAGGTCCGTACCGCCCGCAACAAGGCGACCCGGAG
>JAABRY010000135.1 GCA_011390645.1 Gemmatimonadota bacterium | reverse complement strand
GATCTTCGCCAGCAATGTCGAACGGGCGATGCCAAGCATCAGCGCTGCCTGTCGGCGATTCCCATGCACGTGCTCCAGGACCGCGGCGATGTGTCGCCCTTCCGCGGCGTCGAGCGATTCCGGCACCGGCTGCGCGGCGGCCTCGGTCACGATGAACTCTGGCGCCGGGGATACATCAGGCGGCAGCGTGGTCACGGCCCCCGTCACCACCAGGTGCCCCGCCGCGCGCAACGCTGCGGCAAGCTCCTGGGCATCCTCGCGACTCGGGTCGGCAACCAGCAGGCGGACATGCAATGAGGCCATCCCGCGAAGCTACCGCCCGGAGCCGATCCGGCCAAGCGCCGACCGCGCGCGACACCACCACCAGGCAGGAGGCTTCGCTCTGGTCGGCGCTGTACTTCCCCAGTCAGCCGGACCCCTTACCCTTCGTGTCTGACCCTGTCCGGAGCACGTCCATGCTCGATATTCCCTCGCTGCAGGCCGGCGATGAAATCCATCACCCCTTCCTCGTGCTCGATGTGATGCACAAGGGCGGCGACCACCCGCGCACCGTGCTGGTGCTCGGCAACCGCACCGGGCGTCTCGATTCCGCGCCCTTCTGGGCCGGCCGCGATGAGATGATCCGTGGCCTCGCCAAGGGGATGTTGGTGCAGGTCGTCGGATCAGTGACCGCCTATCGCGACGCGCTCCAGCTTGAGGCGACCTCGGTCCGACCACTCCCCAAGGGAAGCATTCCCCTCACCGACCTCGCGCCAAGTGTTGGACCGGTGGATGGCTATTGGCGTTTCCTCGATGAACAGCGCACCGCGATCACCGCGCCGCGCCTGCGGGCCGTGGTCGACCTCTTCTACGCCGATGACGACTTTCGCCTCGCCTACGAGCAGTGTCCCGGCGCGCCAGGAACCGGGCACCACGCCGCGATCGGTGGTCTCCTGCAACACACCTGCGAGGTGGTGAGCATCGGTCGGCAGATGGCGCGGGTCGCCCGGGCGGACGCGGAGTTGGTCACCGTGGCGGCGATGCTCCACGATATCGGCAAGATCCAGAGCTACAGTTGGGAAACGGGGGTCTTCGAAACGACCGAGACCGGCCGACTGATCGGGCACATCGTCCTCGGGGCGATGATGCTGCGCGAGCGGATCACTGCAGCCAGCACCCCGCCCTGCACCGCCGACGAGCAGTTGCTGCTCGAGCACCTCATCCTCTCGCATCACGGAGAACTGGCGTACGGTTCACCGGTCCGGCCCCTCACGCTCGAAGCGGAGATTCTTCACCACGCTGACAACACCAGCGCGAAGACCGCGGCGATCAATGAGGCCTACGCGTCGCGTGAACTCTTCCCGGAAGAGGCACGCGTCTCGGCCAGGAAGGTGTGGCAACTCGATGGACGTTGGCTGGTGCGATTGGCACCGGACTTCGGCCGCCCAGCAGGAGCGGGTTCCGGAAACGACGAAGCGGCCGATCAGCCGGGCTGATCGACCGCTTCCCACTCCGCCCGCCGATGCTCGGGGCATCGCGGCGGAGTGTAGTGCTACGAGTCAGAGCGGCTCGCGGACCACTCGCTCGTACGGCTCTCCGAGGCACCAGATCGGAGAGGATGGAACGCGCGAAACGCTCCATCAACTCCGTACTAAGCTAGCGACGTGGACAAAACGCGCAAGTGCCTGATTTTATTCGGGTTAGCTCACTTCGACGTGGATCATTCGTGGAGAACAAGTCGTGCATTATCAGTGACTTGGAACGTTTCTCCACCCAATGTGGAGATGTGAATCCACATCTCCACGTCGGGAAATGGCCTATTGGATGACCGGCGCCGAAGTTCCGCGGGGGTCCAGATCGATTTTCAGGGTGCGCAACAGCCCCTTCACCGACCGTTCGTAGTCCCGAATGGCGAAGACGGTGCTGGTCTGAGCCGACTTGAGCGCTGCGCCATCGACTGGGTTGGTCTCGATGGCCTTCGCGCTGGTCTGGTCGCAACTGAGCATCGCAGCCTCGAGGGTAGCGAGCGCCTTCCGGAAGTCCGTGAGGGCGACCTCGCCCCACTTGGCATTGTCCGTCGAGAGCCCAGCCGCGTAGGCGCGCATGACACCGGTCGCCCGCGCACCCCGCGCACACTCCGCGCTCAGGGTACGGCCGGTGGCGCGCAACACCGCGGGGGAGCCGCGCAGGCCGCGCTCGATGCGGGCGGCGGTGGCATCCACCGAGTAGAGCGTGTCCCGCAGGACGACGACCGCGTCGCGGAGTTCCTGCTCCGCGGGCGAGAGCGGACGCTCTGGCCACAGCGACTTGTCAGGCGTGGGCAGCCCGCTCGCCTGCGCAAGCAGCGGGGCGGGCAACAGGACGGCGATCAAGGCAAGACGAACGAGGCGCAGGGTCACGGGTCAATTCCCACTTCGATGTAACGGTAAGGGTCGTCCTCGTCGTGATCTCCCACGAACAGGGCACCACCCGAGGAGGCGGCAAACCACCCGGCGATCAATCGTCGGGGGCTATCCAATTGGTTGACGATCGGGACCAGCCATCGGCGCACGTGCCGAAGCTCCGGAGCCCGGCGTCCGAGCTGGGCAAAGATCGCCCCGGCGCCATGTGTCACGCGAAGAAAGTGCGCCAGGGCCAGCGCCCGATCGGCAAAGGCCACCGCCTTCACGCCGGGTTGATCCAGCAGAATCTCGCCATCAATCGGCTCGAGTTGCGGGATATCCAGGCGCGGGCCGAGGCAGACCCACTGGCGTCCATCCGGGAGACGCCGCTCCACGACCGCCGCAGCCGTGTCGGTCGTGAGCCGTCCGGCGTGCAAGAGATCGTCGTCCGGAAGGATCCCCACCACGCGCGTCCACTCGAGGGCGCCCAGCAGGGTCTCGGTGGGACAGCCGATGGTGTCGTCATACGCCATCACGCGCGGCGCCTCGCCGGCCCGCTGGATGCAATGAGCCAATGCGTCGGCGCGATCCGCAAACGCGCGCACCAGCAGAGAAGTCGGCGTGGTCACGGGGGGATGATAGACCCGCGCGAGACGCCGGGGTAGGGGCACCACGCTTGCGCCGCACTGCCTTCCGGCGGCATCGTTGGGTGTGCTTGACGTGGCGTGGACGACGTGGCGCAGTCCGATCGGACTGCTGACGGTGGTCGAGCGCGAGGGGATGCCCCTCGCCATCGACCTCCCTGGACGTGCGGGTGCGACCAACTGGCGGGAGCGCATTCTGGCGCGGTCTCCCGACGCGACCATCCGAATCGGCGCCTGCCCCACGACCGCAACCTGGCTCGAGGCATTCTTTGATGGCGACCCGACCCCGGCCCCGTGGCCGGAATCGGCCGCCGACCTCGCCCAGTCGCCCGCCCACCTGACCATTTGGCGCGCCATCCATGCCATCCCCTTCGGGGAGATGCGCTCCTATCAGGCACTCGCCGCCGAGGCCGGGATGCACCCCCGCCAAGTGGGGCAGCTCGTCGGGGCCAATCCCCTCCTGCTGCTGATTCCCTGTCACCGCGTGATCGGGAAGCATGGCGCCCTGGTGGGCTACGCGGGTGGACTGGGTCCCAAGCAGTGGCTCCTCGACCACGAGCTCCGCGCGACGGGGCTCACCCTCCGCATCGGCTGATGCCGATCCGCGTTGTCCCCCACCCCTCTCCCGGGAAGGTGTGATGCCCCAGGGCACCGTGAAGTGGTTCAATGACGCAAAGGGCTTCGGCTTCATCGCCTACGAAGGCGGCGCGGATGTCTTCGTGCACTTCTCCGCGATCGAGGCCACCGGCTTCCGCTCACTCGTCGAGGGCGACGTCGTCGAATTCGAGATTGTCGAGGGCCCCAAGGGCACGCAGGCCGCCCACGTGCGCAAGGTACACTGATCATCCCCCCCCCAGACGGGCGCACCACGTGAACGATCAACCCTCGCTGCTCAGCCGGGTGACCGCCGGCACGGTCCTCCTCCTGCTGCTGGTCTTCGGCATGACGCTCCTCGGCGTCAACGCGATCGACGATCTCGATGACGCCGTGCAGGAAGAGCTCACCACGTTGCGCGAGCGGACCGCGGTGGCACAGGCGATGACCGGTGAGGTCGTCACCGCGCTGCGCCGTCCCTCAGCGGACTCCGCCACTGTGTCGGCTGGTGCGTCGGGCGCGGTTGCCGATTCCCTCCTCGGCGCGCTGCAGGCGATGATGGCAGAACAACAAGTGGACGCCGCCGATCGCGCCTTCGCGCTCTCGGCCGGAAGTGCCAAGCGCCGCTCGCTGCTCTGGATTCTCTTTGGCGCGGCGCTGATCATCGGGGTGAGTTCGGCGGTCTCCACCGTGCGCAAGGTGGTCGTCCCACTGCAGCGGTTGGTGGATGCCACCGAGCGCGTCGGCGCGGGAGACCTGCGGCCGGTCGACCTCGGCCCGATGCCGCGCGAGCTCGGCCTCCTTGGTGCCGCGGTGCAGCGGATGCGCGAAGGGCTGCGTGCGGTGGTGGGATCGGTGGCTGACGTCTCGACCTCGCTCACGGACAACGCCTCGCAACTGTCCGCGCGGTCGCGCGATTTGACCGACAGCGCGACGCACGTCTCCACCGCCATCAGCGAGGTCTCCGCGAGCGCGGAACAACAGGCCGAAGGGATGCGCGAAACCGACGCGTTGCTGGGCGATCTGCGCTCGGCGGCGACCAGATCATCCGGCGCGGGGCAACGTGTGGTGGCAGTGGCCGAAGGAATTCGCCGCACCGCAGCGACGCACCAAGGACATCTGGCGGCAGCCTCCAGCACCCTGCTTGAACTGCACCAGGTCGTGGAGCAGACCACCGCGTCCGTGGACCAACTCACGCGAGCCGCCGCGGATGTGTCCGAGTTCGTGAGCCTCACCGGCGAGCTCGCCTCCCAAACCGAGTTGCTGGCGCTCAACGCCGCCATCGAGGCGGCCCGCGCTGGATCGGCCGGCGAAGGATTCGCGGTGGTGGCCAGCGAGATCCGGCAACTGGCCGAGACCAGCGCCGAGGGTGCGCGGCGGATTGCCAAGACGGTCGCCACCCTGGATGACCAGGTGCGCCTGGTGGCGGCCACCGTTGCCGCGGGCAGTTCGCGGGTGTCCGGTGTCGAGGGTGTCGCCGGCGGAGTGACACGGGCGTTGGCGGAGATTGTGGCAGCGGTCGAGGAGGTCAGTCAGGCCGCCGGAACCGTCGCCCGCGAGGCTGCCGCTCACCGGGTGCTGGCCGATCGGCTCGCCGCGACGGCCGCCGATGTGGGGCGTTCGGCGCAGGGGAACGCGCAAGCCGCGCAGGAAGTCACCGACTCCGCCCGGGAGCAGACCATTGCCACCACAGAAATCGGAACGGCGGCGACCACCTTGGTGGCCACCGCCGATCGTTTGACGCGCCTGGTCCGAGGTTTCCGGGTCTAGCGCTTCTTCTTGGCCGCCGCCTTCTTGGCAGGTGCGGCCTTCTTGGGCGCTGCAGCCTTCTTGGGCGCGGCGGCCTTCTTCGCTGGAGCGGCCTTCTTGGCCGCAGCCTTCTTCGCCGCCGGCTTGGGTGCAGCCGCCTTCTTGGCGGGCTTGGCGGCCTTTTTCGGCGCCGCGGCCTTCGAGGCTGCCTTCTTGGGCTTCGGGTCTGCCTTGGGTGCCTTCGGCTCGCTTGCGGCCTTGGCGGCCGGCGCCGAGGCGGCCTTGTCGGCCTTCGCCTGCGCCTTGGTGGCAGACTTCTCCGCCGCCTTCGCGGCCCGAGCTTCCTTGGCCGAAGACGCCGCGTCGGCGGCCTCGCGAATCTCGGCGATCACCCGCTCTACCTCGTTTTCCGCCAACAAGTTGCGGCGGACACCGAACTGCAGCAGTTCCTCCGCGTCAGCCACACGGAAGGGCTCCAGCCCAGCCCCAGCGCGCGCCAGCGAGATCATCGCCGAGGCCACAGGGTTGCGCAGGACGGAGGCGATCCCAGGGAGGGCCTCCATGAGGGACGAGATCTGAGGTGCCGCAAGTTCGGTCATTTGGTGCTCCCGGAAAACGCCAACGTAGGCGGCGATGGCACCCGGCGTCAAGAGAGTGAACACCCTCCCCCCTTGACGGACCCGCCAAAATGCCGTAGCTAAGAGGGACCCATCCGGGTCCCGACTTCCCGGGACCCCCATCGTGGAAAGGACCGGCCATGGGCCGTCGCCACGTCAAGGAGTACCGCCCGGACGAGGCCTTGAGCCTCATCAGCGCCGATCGAGAAGGCAAGCCATTGCGGTGCCCGTCGTGCGGCAGCGATGCTGTCGCCCGCCTGCCTGCCCGCAATCCTGCCGAAGGCCCTCAGGGGAGAATTCAGCTCACCTGCGGCGCCTGTACCCGATTGGTTGCCTACATCGACCGCGCCGTCCAGACGGCCGGAATGCGCTGACACACCCGGCGGAAGACATCCCGGCTTGACCACGACCCCGGTGGAGGGAGATCCTCCCCCGGATGGAAACGTCTGTACCCCGTCGTCGGCGCTCCCCCGTGCCGATCGTGATCGCGACTGTTTTCGTGGACATCATCGGTTTCGCGATGATCCTCCCGCTGTTGCCCAGCTATGCCGCGCGGCTGGGCGGGAGCCCCACCTCGATCGGACTCCTGGTCGCCGCATACTCGCTCCTGCAACTTGTCCTGGCGCCCCTCTGGGGCCGCGCGAGTGATCGCTTCGGGCGCCGGCCGGTCCTGCTGATCGGACTCACCGGAAGCGTCGTCTCGTACCTCCTCTTCGCCGTGGCAGGCTCCTACGCGATGCTGCTGCTGTCGCGAGTGATTGACGGCGCGAGCGGCGCGTCCATCAACGTGGCCCAGGCGTACCTGGCCGATGAGACGCGGAGCACCCAGCGCGCGCGCGCCATGGGGATCGTCGGCGCAGCGGTGGGGGTCGGCTTCATCGTGGGCCCGATCCTCGGCGGCATCACCGCGGGCATCAGCCCGATGTTGCCCGGGCTGCTCGCCGCCGCGATCACCGCCATCAACCTGCTGATCGCCGTGGTGATTCTGCCCGAGTCTCGGCAACGCCGCCGCACGACCGTGCGGAAGGCCACGATGCCGGTCTCGTGGGGCACCCTGGCGCCTGCGATGAGCGTGATCTTCCTCGCCACCCTCGCCTTCAGCGTGATGTACGTCGTCTTCCCGCTCTTCGGCGAGCAGCGCCTCGGCGCCACGCGGAGCACCATCTCCTACTGGTTTGCGTTCGTCGGCCTCGTCACGGCGATCGTGCAGGGAGGCCTGCTCGGGCGCCTGGTGCGCTGGCTTGGCGAGCCGGGCACCGCGCGCCTTGGCGCGGCGCTGCTCGCAGGCGGCTTCCTCCTCGTGGCGCCCTCCGTCAAGGGGGGGGAGACCACGCCGACGTTCTTCGCGGCGCTGGCCTGCCTCGGCGCCGGCTTCGGGATGGCGGGCGCGGCGATGACCGGCCTCGTGTCGCGACGCACCACGGCGGATCGTCAGGGACGCATGCTCGGGCTGACCCAGAGTGCCTCGGCGATGGCACGCATTGTCGGGCCGATCACCGCAGGGGCGATCATGCAGGCGAAGAGTGCGGAGGGGGCGTTCCTCGCGAGCGCCGCGATGGCGGCGATCGCGCTCGCCATTGCGGCGGGGCTTGGTCGGCGCCCGCCGGTGCCGGTCGTTACTCCGGTGTCGTGAGCAGGCGACCCCAGCGCACTTCGCGCAGGAAGGCCAGCGACTTCCACGAGGTCTGGTCGTAGCTGAAATAGACCAGCAACGGCCGCCCGCGGAGGTTGGTCCGGGGGAGGAATCCCCAGTAGCGGCCGTCGTAGGAGTCGTCGCGATTGTCGCCCAGGACAAACAGTGAGTCGGTCGGCACGACGACCGGTCCCCAGTCGTTGAGGTCGGGGAAGTAGTCTGACGGCACCGGCCCGGCGAAATGCTGCACCTGCCAGTCGCGCATCCGGGCGCGCATGAGCGGGTCCTCCCCGCGCCGCGATCCACTGTGCACCGCGTACGGCTCGTCGAGCGCTGCCCCGTTTCGCCACAACACACCCTGGCGCATCTCCAGCGTGTCTCCCGCCATCCCGACCAGCCGCTTGACGACCTTGAGGTCTTCTTCGACCGAATCGAAGACGATGATGTCGCCGCGCACCGGCTCACGCACCGCGGGCAGCCGGGCGCCGGTCAGCGGCACCTCGGCCCCGTACAACAGCTTGTTGACGAAGAGGAAGTC
>JAABRY010000134.1 GCA_011390645.1 Gemmatimonadota bacterium | reverse complement strand
GCCTCAACATCGCGACCCACGCCGCGATCGAGGGGTTTGGCGTCGCCGTGTTCTCGCTCGAAATGTCGAAGGACTCGCTGGTGCAACGCATGCTGTGCGCCGAGGCCCGCGTGGACTCGCAGGCGGTGCGCCGGGGCACGTTGCGCGACACCGACTTCACCAGGCTCGCACGCGCCGCCGGCATCCTGCAGAACTGCCCGGTCTGGATCGACGACACCCCGTCGCTCACGCTGATGGAGATGCGGTCCAAGGCACGCCGCCTCAAGGCCGACAACGACGTGCGCATGATCATCGTGGACTACCTCCAGCTCATGCGGAGTCCGGAGCATTCCGAGAACCGCGTCCAGGAAATCTCCGACATCTCTCGGTCGTTGAAGGCGCTGGCCCGTGAGCTCGAGATCCCGGTCATGGCGCTGTCGCAGCTCTCGCGTGCCTCGGAACAGCGCGGCGGTGAGCGCGTGCCGCTGCTCTCCGACCTTCGCGATTCCGGCGCGATCGAGCAGGACGCCGACATCGTCCTGTTCATCCACCGGCCGGAGATGTACCGCGACCTGCGGGAGAAGGCCGAGCAGGCCGGCGAATCGCTCGATGGGCGTGCGGCCGTCCTCATGGCCAAGCACCGGAACGGACCGACCGGCGAGGTGGATCTCTTCTTCCACAAGCAGTTCACCCGCTTCGACAACATCACCGAACGGGACGGCTGAGTGGCACGTGTCCGGACCGTGTGGCGCTGCACCGAGTGCGGTCATGCGCACGCCAAGTGGGCGGGGCGGTGCGAGAGCTGCGAGGCGTGGAACACGATCGTGGAGGAGGCGGCCGCCCCGCCGGTCCGTCGTGGCGCCGCGCAGGGCATTGCTGCACCACCGGTGATCCGGCTCCGGGATGTGACGGGCACGCGTCTCGAGCGCTGGTCCACGGGGCTGCCCGAGCTGGACTTCGTGTTGGGGGGGGGACTGGTCCCCGGATCCATGACCCTCATTGGTGGCGAACCCGGTATCGGTAAGAGCACCTTGTTGCTCCAGGCGGCCGCGTTGCTGGAGGCTGGCGGGCACCCCGTGCTGTACGCCAGCGGCGAGGAGTCAGCAGAACAACTGCGCCTGCGGGCCGATCGCCTGGGTGAGGCGACCGGTGCGGTGCACGTGCTGGGCGAGACCCGCCTCGAGGCGTGCCTGCAGGCGGTGCGTGCCACCGAGGCGTCGGTCATGATCGTGGATTCGATTCAGACCGTCTACACCGATGCACTCGACAGCGCACCGGGAAATGTCGGGCAGGTGCGCGAGTGTGCGGGGCTGCTGATGCGCTTCGCGAAGGAAAGCGGCGTCGCGGTGATCGTGGTGGGCCACGTCACGAAGGGCGGCGGCATCGCCGGGCCAAAGACCCTCGAACATATCGTCGACACCGTCCTCTACTTCGAGGGGGAAGCGACGCTCGACTATCGCCTGCTGCGCGCGACCAAGAACCGCTTCGGCTCGGTCGATGAACTCGGCGTCTTCTCGATGACGGAGGGTGGCCTGGTGGCCGTGCCGAACCCGAGCGCGGTCTTCCTGGCGGCACGTGCATCCGGCACGACGGGAAGCGCCGTGACGGCGTTGATGGAGGGCACACGCCCCGTCCTGGTTGAAGTGCAGGCACTCGCTGCACCGTCGGGGTACGGCACGCCGCAGCGCGTCGCCACCGGACTGGATCCCAAGCGACTGGCGGTGCTCCTCGCGGTGCTCGAGCGGCGCGGCGGTACGTCGTTCGGGACGCTGGACGTCTTCGTGCAAGTCACGGCGGGGGTGCGACTCACCGAACCCGGTTCCGATCTGGCGGTCGCTGCCGCGCTGCTCTCCTCAGTGCACAACCGGCAGACACCCGCCAACGGGATCTACCTCGGCGAGATCGGGCTCGGCGGTGAGATCCGCCCCGTCGGCGGGACCGAGCGTCGCCTCGCGGAAGCCGCTCGCCTCGGATTCGGGCAGGGCTTCGTCTCGGCACGCTCCGAAGCACGCGTGCCCGGGATGCAACACCGCGGCCTCGACCACGTCGATCAACTGGAGCGCACCCTTGTCCCGTGACGTCGGCGTGATCATCGTCGCTGCCGGCCGCGGGCGACGCTTCGGGAGCGAGGTCCCGAAGCAGTACCTCGCGCTCGGGGGAGCTCCAGTGTTGTTGCATGCGCTGCGCCCCTTCACCTCGCATCCCGACGTGGCGTGTGTGGTGGTGGCGCTGCCCGAGGCCGACGCGACCTCCCCCCCTCAATGGTTGGCGCCCCTGCTGGGCGATTCCCTCCGTGTGGTCGAAGGCGGGGCCGAGCGCAGCGACTCCGTGGCCGCAGGACTCGCGGCGCTCCCGGACGAGTGCACGATCGTCCTCGTCCACGATGGCGCACGACCGTTCCCGCCGCGTGCCGTGATTGACGCCGGGATCGGGTGTGCACGGCATGGTCACGTGGGGGTGCCGGCGATCCCGGTGGCGGATACCCTCAAGCGGGCCGATGACTACGGACGCATTCTCGGCACCGTCCCGCGGTCCGGCTTGTGGCGCGCGCAGACACCGCAGGCCTTCCCGCGAGCACTGCTGGTGCGGGCCCATGCGGCCGGCCGGACCCAGGGCGTGCCCGCCACCGATGATGCCATGCTGGTCGAACTCCTCGGCGAACGGGTGGATCTGCTCCCCAGTACGTCGCGCAACCTGAAGATCACCACCGCCGACGACCTTGCGCTCGCCGAATGGCTGTTGAGTCGCGCATGATTCTCTCGCTGCACAGCGATGCTGATGCGGAGCGCATCGCGCCCACCGTGGACTCGCATCTCGCGGGGGGGGGCGTGCTCGCGTACCCGACCGAGACGGTCTACGGGCTTGGGGCGCTGCCCACCGAGCAGGGGCTGGATGCGCTGGCCGCGCTCAAGGGCCGCCACCCCGACAAGCCGTTCCTCCTCCTTGTCAGTGATCGTGAGATGCTGCAGGCAACCGGTCTGGTCCTCAATCAGGCCGCCCGAGTGCTGGCTCGGGAGTTCTGGCCGGGTCCGCTGACGCTGGTGCTGCAGGGCGGGGAAGGGATCCTGCCGGACCGGTTGCGAAGTGCTGGGGGGGGGATCGCCGTGCGATGGACGGCACTCCGTCCACTCGCCCGGCTGATCACACTCCTCGGGACACCGATCACGTCCACCTCGGCGAATCGCCCGGGCGGGCCGACTGCTCCCGGTGTGGAGGCTGTGCAGGAGACCTTCCCTGAGGCGCTCGCCGACGGCACCCTCCTCGTGCTCGATGGCGGCGTCCTGGGCAACGTCCCTCCCTCGACGCTGGTGGACTGCACCCAACCATTGCCTCGCCTGATCCGCGAGGGTGCCATTCCTCGAGATGAGCTGCGCCGTCGGGCAGGCTCCATGGCGCCATGACGATGCCCGACGCGGTGATGGAAGTCCTTCTGGTCTGTTCCGGCAACACCTGCCGCTCGCCACTCGCTGCCGCGATGCTGCGTGCCCGGCTCGCCGATGAGCCGCGGCTGGCGCACATCCGGGTCTCGTCCGCAGGCACCGCGGCATGGGATGGGGCACCCGCCTCCGAAGGCTCGTACCTCGTGGCGCTGGAACGCGGGCTTGACCTGTCGTCGCACCGTGCCCGCATGCTGACGACACAACTGATCGAGCACGCCGACCTGATCCTCACGATGAGCGACGCACACGCGGTCCGCGTCGCCGATCTCGGGGGGGCCGCAAAGGTGCACCCGCTCGCCGCCTGGGCCGGGCACCCCGGCGGCATCCGGGATGTCCCCGATCCGTATGGCGGCAGCGTCACCGTGTATCGGGAGACTGCCGACCAGCTCGACCGCCTCCTCGGGCCAGTGGTGCAGCGCCTGCTGACGGAAGGCGTGGAATGACGATCACCGCCCGCACCCGCGTCATCGCGCTGCTTGGCGACCCGGTCGCACACTCGCTGTCGCCACTGATGCAGAACGCGGCGTTTCGCGCGGCGGGTCTGGATGCAGTCTATGTCGCGATCCGGTGCAACGCGGAGGATGTCCCCGGACTGATCACCGCGCTGGCCCATTCAGGTGGGGGGGGGAACGTCACCGTCCCGCACAAGGCGGTCGCCGCCAATGTCGGTACGCCCTCGGCCCGCGTCGCCCGACTCGGTGCGGCCAACGTCTTCGGCGCGGCGGAAGATCGCAGCGCGGTGGTGGGCAACACGGATGTGGATGGCATTCTCGCGCTGGTACGCCGCTTGGGCGTGCCCGCGCCGACGTGGGGCGTCCTCGGCACGGGCGGCAGCGCGCGCGCGGTCGCTGGTGCGGCACTGGAGGCCGGCGTCGCCCTGGCAGTGCAGTCCCGCAGCGCAGAGCGTGCCGCCGCATTCACCGCGTGGTGCGCCACGCTGGGCGTCGTGACGGCCCCAATGGAGACGGCAACCCTGCTGATCAATGCCACTCCGCTCGGACTGCACGCCGACGACGCCTTGCCGGTGGACCTCGCCATGATGCCATCGCTCCGCGGGGTGCTCGACCTGACCTACCGGGGGGATGGGCCGACCGCGTTCGTGCAGGCGGCCCGTGCACGGGGGCTGGTCGCCGAGGATGGCCGGGAAATGCTGCTGGTGCAGGGCGCGGCAGCGTGGGCCACCTGGTTCGCCTCCGAGCCGATCGAGCCCCCCCTTGAGGTGATGCGTGCTGCGCTGGCCGGCCGGCTGGGCTGAGCGCGCCCAGCGCGTGGAGCGCTGGTTGCTCCCCGGCGCGTGCCTGACCTGTGGCGACCCGGTGGCAGAGCAGCAGGACCCGCTTGTCTGCGATCTCTGCCGCCTGCGCTGGCGCGCGCCAACGGCCCCCATCTGTCACACGTGCGGGGAACCCTCCCCGATGGGGCTCACCTGCAGAATCTGCCCGGAATGGCCAGCGGGTTTCGAGTGGGCCCGCAGCGCGGTCGTCCTCGACCCGGCAGTCCGTGGTTTGGTGCACCGGTTCAAGTACGACGGCTGGCGTCGCCTCGCCGAGGTGTTTGCCTTGCCGATGGTCCCGCTCCTGCGGGAGGCAGCGGATGCCACGCTGGTGCCGATTCCCGTGGCACGCCGGCGGCGACGGGAGCGGGGCTACAATCAGGCGGAAGAGCTCGCGCAGGCACTCGGGCGCGTCAGCGGCATCGCGGTCGCTCCCGGGCGACTCTGGCGGTCTACCGAGACGACCTCCCAGACCCGACTTGGCCCGGAGGCGCGCCGGGCCAATCTGGCCGGGGTCTTCTCTGCCGCAGTGGACGATCGCCCGGTCATTCTTGTGGATGATGTCTTCACGACCGGGGCAACGTTAGTTTCCGCTGCATCTGCGTTGCTTGACGCTGGAGCGGCGCGGGTACTGGCCGTGACCTTTGCGCGCGCCGCCGCTCCGTTGGCTGGGGCAACTGCGGCGCTCGATTCCGTGATTCACCCGACCCTTCGTGAGGCGTTCTGATGGCGAAAATCCGTGTGGGCATCAATGGGTTCGGCCGTATCGGCCGCAACGTGGTCCGTGCCACCAAGGCGGCGGGCATCACCGACATCGACTTCGTGGCGGTGAACGACCTGACCGACACCAAGACACTGGCGCACCTCCTCAAGTATGACTCGGTGCATGGCCGTTTCCCCCTCGAGGTGACCGGGCGTGAAGGGGCGATTGATGTCGGCGGGGACGAGATCAAGGTGCTCTCCGAACGTGACCCCGCAAAGCTGCCCTGGGGTGACCTCGGCGTGGACATCGTCCTCGAGTCCACTGGGCGGTTCACGGATCGCGCTGATGCCGCGAAACACATCGACGGCGGCGCGAAGAAGGTGATCATCTCCGCACCGGCCAAGGGCGAGGACAAGACCTTCGTCTACGGCGTCAATCACCTCGACTACGACCCGGCATCGCACCATGTGATCTCGAACGCCTCATGCACGACCAACTGCCTGGTCCCCGTCGTCAAGGTGCTCCGCGACAGCTTCGGCTGGGAGCGCGGCTACATGACCACGATCCACAGCTACACCAACGACCAGAGCATCCTCGACTTGCCGCACAAGGACCTGCGTCGCGCGCGTGCCGCGGCGGTCTCGATCATCCCCACCAGCACCGGTGCCGCGAAGGCCACCGCGCTCGTGATCCCTGAGGTCAAGGGCAAGATCGACGGCGTCGCCCTCCGTGTTCCGACCGCCAACGTCTCGCTGGTCGAATTGGTCTGCACCGTCGAGAAGTCCACCACGGTGGCCGAAGTCAACGCGGCGTTCACCGCCGCCGCCGCCGGTGCGCTCAAGGGCGTCCTCTTCGTGAGCGATGAGCCGCTCGTGTCGGTGGACTACATGGGCAATCATGCGAGCAGCACGGTGGATGCGCTCTCGACCGCCGTGCTCGATGGCACGCTGATTCACGTCTCGGCGTGGTACGACAACGAGATGGGCTACTCGGCTCGCTGCGTGGACATGATCCGGCACATCGGCGCGCAGCTGTGAGCAAGCGGACGCTCGCTTCGCTCGACCCAACCAACCTCGACGGGCAGCGGGTCGTCGTTCGGCTTGATCTGAACGTCCCGATGGCCGACGGGGCGATCACCGACGACACCCGCATCCGGGCCGCGCTGCCGACCGTCCAGTACCTGCGGCAGTACGGCGCCCGCGTCGTGCTGCTGTCGCACTTCGGCCGCCCCAAGGGCGGCCCCGACCCGAAGTACTCGCTGAAGCCGATCGCTCGCGACCTCGAGCGCCGGCTCGGGAGCCCGGTGGTCTTCCTCGATGACCCGACCACCGAGGCGTCCGTCACCGCCGTGCGCCGGCTGCCGCGGGGCGGCGTGGCGCTCGCAGAGAACACGCGCTTCTTCCCGGGTGAAGAAGCGAACGATCCGGCACTCGCCGCGCGCTTCGCGGCGCTGGGCGACATCTTCGTGAACGATGCGTTCGGGACCGCGCATCGTGCGCACGCCAGCACCGAAGGGATCGCGCATCTCGTGAAGCCCGCGGTCTCCGGCTTCCTGATGGAGAAGGAGTTGCAGTTCCTTGGCGATGCGGTGAACGCCCCGGTGCGACCATTCGTCGCGATCCTGGGGGGGGCAAAGATCAGCGGCAAGATCGACTTGATCGAGGCACTGCTCCCCAAGGTGGACCACATCCTCATCGGTGGTGCGATGGCCTGCACCTTCTTCAAGGCGATGGGGCTCGAGGTGGGGAATTCGCTCGTCGAGGAAGACCGCGTACCGATGGCGCGTCGCCTGCTGGAGGAATCTGGTAGCCAACTGGTGCTGCCGACCGGGGCGCGGATCGCGGAACGACTGGATGGCAGTGCCCCCACACAAGACGTCCCGCGTGACCAGATCCCTGCAGGGTGGGCGATGTTCGACATCGACCCCAGCAGCGTGACTGCATTCGCAGACATCATCGGCACGGCGCGCACGGTGATCTGGAACGGGCCGATGGGTGTCTTCGAGACGCCGCCATTCGATGCCGGTACGCTCGGCGTGGCGCGCGCGCTGGCGGGTGCGACCGCGGCCGGCGCGATCACGATCGTGGGGGGGGGAGACTCTGCTGCCGCGGTCACGGCCGCGGGCCTCGAGACCCAGGTGAGTCACGTGAGCACCGGCGGTGGGGCGTCGCTGGAGTTCCTCGAAGGCAAGCCGTTGCCGGGCGTGGCCGCCCTGGATGATGCCACATGAGCCGACCGATTCTCTTTGCCGCGAACTGGAAGATGCATCTCCACCCGGGAGAGGCACGGACCTACCTGCAGGAGTTCCTGCGACTCGACCAACCGCGCGAGGGACGCTCCGTCACATTTTTCCCGTCGGCCGTCTCGATCGAAGCGGTCGCTACGACGCTTGAAGGCCACGAGCAGCTCTCGGTCGGCGTGCAGGACGTCGATTGGGAGCCGAAGGGTGCGTTCACTGGAGCCACCTCTGTGGCGCTTGCCCGAGGTGCCGGTGCGGCAAGTGCGCTGATCGGTCACTCGGAGCGGCGGCATGTCTACGGCGAGACCGACGAGGCAACGGCCCGCAAGGTCACTGCGGTGCTCGCCGGCGGGCTCCAGGCGATGCTGTGCGTTGGCGAGAAGCTCGAGGAGCGCGAGGCAGGGAACACCGCCGCGGTCGTCGTCCGTCAGCTTCGCGCGGCGCTCGCCGGGGTGAGCGCACACGCGGA
>JAABRY010000133.1 GCA_011390645.1 Gemmatimonadota bacterium | reverse complement strand
CACGCGGCCCTCGTCATTGCCTACGAGCCGGTCTGGGCGATCGGCACGGGCCGCAATGCCACCCCGGCCGACGCGGCCGAGGTGCATCGGGTGATCCGTGCGGAACTGGTGGCGTTGGGCCTCCCTGAAGCCACTCGGGTGCTCTACGGCGGTTCCGTCAAGCGCGACAATGTCGAGGCACTGCTCGCCGAGGACCAGATTGACGGCGTCCTGGTGGGTGGGGCGTCGCTGGACCCCGAGCAATGGGCGGGGCTCTGCGCGGTGAGGTAGTCCGACGGCCCGGTTGAACGTCCAAGTCGGTCCCGCTATATTCAATGGTTAGTGTCTTTCTCTTCAAGGATGGC
>JAABRY010000132.1 GCA_011390645.1 Gemmatimonadota bacterium | reverse complement strand
GGTGGTAGACGTTTCCCGGTAGGCAAATCCGCTGGGATAGTCGAGAAGCGATGCCGAAGGGGTTCCTAGAACCCCGCAAAGGGATGCTGACGCCGACTGCCAAGAAAAGCTTCGCGAACCAGGACTGCATTCGACCGTACCGTAATCCGACACAGGTAGGCGAGGCGAGCAGCCTAAGGTGCTCGAGTGATTTACGGAAAAGGAACTCGGCAAAATGACCCCGTAACTTCGGGATAAGGGGTGCCGGCAGTAGCTGACCTAAACAAGGGAAGGCGAGACCGGCCGCAGAGAATCGTCCCAAGCGACTGTTTAGCAAAAACACAGGAGCGTGCAAAGGCATTGTCCAAGCCGACGTATACGCTCTGACTCCTGCCCGGTGCCGGAAGGTTAAGGCGAGTGGTTAGCCGCAAGGCGAAGCTATGAACCGAAGCCCCGGTAAACGGCGGCCGTAACTATAACGGTCCTAAGGTAGCGAAATTCCTTGTCGGGTAAGTTCCGACCTGCACGAATGGAGTAACGACTTGGGCACTGTCTCGTCCGTAAGCTCGGCGAAATTGAAGTCTCGGTGAGGATTCCGATTACCCGCGACAGGACAAAAAGACCCCATGCACCTTTACTGCAGCTTGTCATTGGCGATTGCATAAAACTGTGTAGCATAGGTGGGAGCCGATGAGCCAGGGGCGCTAGCCCTTGGGGAGGCACCAGTGAAATACCACCCTGTGTTGTGTGATCGCCTCACCGCGGTAGGCAAACCCTATCCGGGACCGTGGCAGGCGGGTAGTTTGACTGGGGCGGTCGCCTCCAAAAAAGTACCGGAGGCGCGCAATGGTTGGCTCAGTGCGGTCGGTAATCGCGCCTATAGAGTGTAACGGCAGAAGCCAGCCTGACGGCGAGACCGACGGGTCGAGCCGAGACGAAAGTCGGCCGTAGTGATCCGGTAGACCGGTGTGGATCGGCTATCGCGCAACGGATAAAAGGTACGCTGGGGATAACAGGCTTATCGCGCCCGAGAGTTCACATCGACGGCGCGGTTTGGCACCTCGATGTCGGCTTGTCACATCCTGGGGCTGGAGAAGGTCCCAAGGGTCCGGCTGTTCGCCGGTTAAAGTGGCACATGAGCTGGGTTCAGAACGTCGTGAGACAGTTCGGTCTGTATCCGTCGTGGGCGTTGGAGGGTTGAGGGACGTCGTCCTTAGTACGAGAGGACCGGGACGAAGCGACCGCTCGTGTACGGGCTGTTCCGCCAGGGGCAGCGCCCGGTAGCGATGTCGCGCGAAGATAACCGCTGAAAGCATCTAAGTGGGAAACTTTTCCCAAGATGAACACTCCTGGATCTTAAGATCCCTGAAGGGCCCTGGGAGACTACCAGGTTGATAGGCGGCAGATGCAAGGCGTGCAAGCGCTTTAGTCGAGCCGTACTAATCGCCCGTGAAGTTTGATCTCTCCCCATTATTTACTGGTATGTCGGTGCCTTCCCGGAACACATCATTCCTCCCTCGTTTGTCGAAGCCAGTTTTGGCTGGCGACTAGCGCGCAGGGGCCACACCCGTTCCCATTCCGAACACGGCAGTTAAGCCCTGTAGCGTCGATGGTACTGCCACCGCGAGGTGGTGGGAGAGTAGACCGTCGTCAGCCACCCCATGAAAAAGCCGGTCCTCCTTCAGGAGGCCCGGCTTTTTTTTGGTCTGTGGTCGTCAACCGTGAGCGGAATGGTCACTGGGGACTGCCACCGGCGACCTGCGGCCGGAATCAGGCCCACACCACAAGCTGATCTCCCCGTGACCTTCTGACGACGAGAAACGACCAACGACCAATGACTGATGCCTGATGACCAACGACTCTCGACTATCTTCCAAAGCATGACAACCCGCTGTGGCATCGTGGCCATCGCCGGCCTCCCCAACGCCGGCAAATCCACCCTCCTGAACGCCATCCTCGGCACGCAGCTCTCGATGGTCTCCCCCAAGGCGCAGGCCACCCGCACCCCCGTGACCGGGATCCGCACCGAGGGCGATACCCAGTTCATCTTCCTCGATCTGCCGGGGTTGCTCGAGCCGGGCTACCTCCTGCAGCGTGCGCTCCGTCAGATGGCCCTCGAGGGCGTTGCGAAGGCTGACGTCGTCCTCCATCTGCATCCCGCCCCCGACGCTCCAGCGCCTGCACTAGCGACCCTCGTGCCAGACCTCCCGCCGATCCGCGGGGTGGTCCAGGTCGTGTACACCAAGGCCGACCTCGTCTCCCCCGCGCGCCGTGCGGTACTGGAGACCGAGGCCCTGGTCACCGACACTTTGGGGACAGGATCGATCGAGACCCTGTTGCAGCGTATCGAGCCGCTCCTCCCGGCTGGGCCGTTCCGCCATGACGCCGATGAGATCGGCACGCAGCCGGTCCGCTTCTTCGTGGGTGAGTACCTTCGCGAAGCGGCCTTCGAGGCCCTGGGGGACGAGGTGCCGTACTCCTTCACCGCGGAGGTGGATGAGTTCCGGGAAGACCGCAAGCCGGTGTACATTCGTGCAACGCTTTTCGTGGAACGTGAGTCGCAGAAGGGGATTGTCATCGGCCACCGCGGTGCCACGCTGAAGCAGATTGGAGCGCATGCGCGCGCGCGCCTCGAGGCGCTCATCGGCGAGAAGGTCTATCTCGAGACGTGGGTGAAGGTGCTCCCCAAGTGGCGTCGGTCCCGTGGCGCCATGGCCCGATTCGGATTTCCCCTACCAGATGATGAGAACCGCTGAATGCCCTTGTCGCCTGACCTGCTTGACCTGCTGGTCTGCCCCCAATGCAAGGGCGACCTCGAATACCGCACGGAGCCGGAAGCACTGGTATGTCCGGCATGCCGCCTGGTCTTCCCGGTCGAGGACGACATTCCCATCATGCTGATCGACGAAGCACGCCCCCTCGACTGACAGGCTCCGTGTCCACTTTCGACGACCTGCGCACCGCCGCGGCCGACCATGCCGCCGCGCTCGAATCCGACTTCGTCGGCACCGAGCACCTCTTCCTCGCCTGGCTCACCACCGCCAGCGGTCCCATCTTCGACGCCTGTTCCGCTGCGGGCCTCTCGGCCGACGCCTTCAAGGAACTGCTGGCCAAGAGCAAGCCCAAGCGCCGCGGGGCAGGGACGCCGGCCGGTGCAGGACTGGGGACGCTGTCCTCGCAGGCACAGCGCGTGATGGACCTCGCCCAGGAAATCGCCACGGAAGCGGGCAGGGATCCGGGGACGGCCGATGACGTGGTCCTCGCGATGCTTCGTGAGCCACGGGGTGCCGTCGCTCGGGCACTGACCGAGTTCGACCTCAAACCGTCAAAGCTTCGCGCCCTGGTCCGCGATCGGCCTGCGCCGCGCAAGCAGGAACGCGCTCCAGCCGAGGCGCCGCCGGTTGCGCCGCGCGAGCGGACCCCGAAGGCCGCGACACCTCCCCCCCCCAAGGAGGGAGGACGCCCTGCCCGGACGCCTCGTGGCGAGGAGCCGCGGGCAGAGCCACGTCGAGAGCCGCGCACGCCAACCCCGAGCGTGGCACCCATCGTTGACGCGGCACCCACGACGCGGCGGCCAAGTCTCGAGAAGCATTCGAGCGCAGGATTGTCTCCTTTCGCCGTGCTGTACCTCGCCATCCCGGTCGCGATCTGGCTCTACCTGACCGACGGACCACCGGCCGCGACGTTCATCGCAGCGTGCGTCGGCGTCCTGCCGCTGGCCGGCCTCATGGGGACGGCAACGGAGCAGATCGCCGAGCGGACCGGACCAACACTGGGCGGCCTGCTCAACGCGACCTTCGGCAATGCCGCCGAATTGATCATCGCGCTCGCAGCTCTCCGCGCCGGCTACCTCGACCTCGTCCGCGCCTCGATCACCGGCTCGATCCTCGGCAATCTCCTGCTGATCCTTGGCCTGGCCCTGATCGCCGGCGGCACCAAGAAATCGATGCTCCGCTTCAATCGGACCAACGCCGGCATGAGTGCCGCCATGCTGGCGCTCGCCGTCGCGGGCCTGGTCTTTCCGACGCTCTTCCACGCGACCCATCCGAATCCGGATCTGCTGACCGAGCTGCACTTCTCGGAAGTGGTCTCCGGGATCCTGATCTTCACCTATCTCGCCTCGCTCCTCTTCGTGCTGCGGACCCATCGCCCGCTGTTCGGCGGCGGGGCTCTGGTCGGGGAATCGCTCGAGGGCACCTGGAGCGTTGGCAAGTCGGTCGCGTTTCTCGCGGTCGCCACCATCGGGGTCGTGGTGATGTCGGAGATCCTGGTGCACGCCGTCGAGCCGGTCATCGCGCAGTACGGTGTCTCCGAGGTCTTCCTCGGCCTGATCATCATTCCGATCATTGGTAATGCCGCCGAGCACGGCACGGCGGTCCTGGCGGCTCGGAAGGGGCAGACCGACCTCGCGTTCCAGATCGCCCTCGGCAGCAGCACCCAGATCGCGCTGTTGGTGGCTCCGATTCTGGTCTTTGCCGGAGCGTTCATGGGTGTGCCGGGGATGAATCTGGTCTTCCCGGCCTTCGAGGTGATCGGACTGGCGGTCGCGGTCATCATTTCCGCGATCATCACCCTCGACGGAGAATCACACTGGTTCGAGGGTGTGCAGTTGCTCGCCTTGTACGCAATGATTGGCGCGGCGGCATGGTTCATTTGACCGCGACCGGGCGTCCGACCTACGTTCCTCAACCAACCCGGTCGAGGAGCATGCGGTCGTGACCCCAGGTCGGATCATCCTGTACTGCGGTCCCCCGGATCGTCCCCCGCCCGAGTTGGTCGTGGAGTGGGTGGCAGCCCGCGGCTTCGTCCTGGAAGTGCACGATGATCCCGCCGTGGTGGAGGCGTTGGTCCTGCGCGGTCGCGGGGTGATGATCTTCGTGGCAGATGCGGCCGATTGGCCGGCGCCGGTGGAACTGCTGCGGCATCTCAAGGGTGACCCCTTCACGGCGATTGTACCGGTGACGATCCTCACCGTACGCCACCACGCGCCAGCCGTGGTGACGTGGTACAGTGCCGGCGCAGATGAGGTGCTGTCGCCCCTCTTCGGCCCGGCTGAGCAGCGCGCCCGGTTGGATGCGCTCCTGGTGCGAACCGAACGCGACGTGGCCGTGCATCCTTCGACACGGCTCCCCGGCACGACGGAGATCGAGCGCGCAATACGGCGTCACATCGACGCCGATGCGCCCTTTGCCGTCTGCTACGCGGACCTCGATCACTTCAAGGAGTTCAACGATCGTTATAGTTACTATGATGGCGATCGTGTCATCTACCTCCTCTCACGCATTCTCCACGACGTGGTGCGCGGGATGCTTGGGGCAGATGGCTTCGTGGGGCACATCGGCGGGGACGACTTCATCTTTGTCGTGCCGCTCCAAGGTTACGCTCCGGTGTGCAGCGAGATCCTTGCGGTCTTCGATGACCTGATCCCGCTCCAGTACAATGAACCGGATCGACGCGCCGGATACTTTTTCGGCAAGGACCGCCGGGGACAGTTGCATCGCGTGCCGTTGATGACGCTGTCCATCGGCGTGGTGACCAATCAGCACCACCATTTCACCCATCCGGCTGAGGTGAGTGAACTGGCCACCGAGATGAAGAGTTACGCCAAGTCACTGCCGGGATCAGTCTTTGTCGCTGATCGCCGTCGCAGTGATCACGACATCCGCAGCGGGCCCGGTGGGCGCGATGCCCGCAGTTCGTGAGGAACCAATGAACGTCTCCTGTCCCCAGTGCGCCACCGTCTTCCGGGTCGATCCGGCCAAGGTCCCCGAGCGTGGTGTTCGCGCCCGATGCTCGGAATGCGGTGGGCTCATCGCGGTGCGGCGCCCCCACGTCGGCACGCCAGCGGTACCTCCATCGGTTGCCGCCCAGACGGCGGCACCCCAGTCGGCAGAGCCCCCGAGTGCGCCCCCGGCGGCAGTAGTTCCGCCGGCCGCGGTGAGCGGGGATGAGCCGCGGATGGAGGCGACCACTCCCCCCCCGGCAGTGGAGTCGCCACCCGTGCCCCCGGTGGTGGAACTGCCCCCTCGGCCCGAGTCGTGGAGTGCACCGGTGGCTCCTCCAGCGCCTGAGGTTCCGGAGTCGATTCCGGCCCCTCGGATGCCTGCCTCGGTCCCCTTCGCGGCCCTGCCGGTGGAGG
>JAABRY010000131.1 GCA_011390645.1 Gemmatimonadota bacterium | reverse complement strand
CGCGCGTTGACGCTCCGAGGGCACCCGCAGCTGCCCCAGGCGGCTTCTCCAACCCGTTCCTCCAGCAGGACCCGTCGGTGCGCGCCCGCCGCCTCGCACGTGCGCTCGTTTCCGACTTGGTGGTGTATCACCCGGACAAGCGGCAGCGCGGGCTGGCCGATGGCACCCTCAAGGAGCTGTTCGCCGAAGAGATCCGCAAGAGCTGGGAGGAGTACAGCGAGCAGATCGGTGAGGATGTGGCACGCAGCACCCCGTACTTCACGGAGGCGTTGAACGAAATTCTCGCTGAGGGGCGTCCACTCTTCGAGTGATCGGGTCGCACCACCGCGGGGACTGCGCTATAATTGAGGCTTGTACCACGGGCCGTTCGCCGCCGCCATCGCGCGGGCGGGCGAGCGGCCTGAACCTTACGGGCATCAGGGGATGGATCATGGCGGACTTGGGCGAGCGTGTGGCGGAACTGCAGCAGCGGATGGTCCAGCTGCGGGGGTTTCTTTGACCTGGATCGCAAGGTAGACCGACTCCACGATCTCGAAGCGCGCCAGAGCGAGTCGTCCTTCTGGGCCGACGCCGAGCGGGCCCGGACGCAGGTGCAGGAAGTGAAGATGCTGAAGGGCTGGGTCACCCCCTTCCACGCGCTCGAGCGCCAGCTTGACGACGCGGCAGGGCTGCTCGAACTGCTCGAGCTGGAACCCGATGCCCAACTGACGGCTGATCTGGAGGGCGAGCTCCTGCGCGCCGCCAAGGCCCTCGACGCCTTCGAGTTGCAGACCATGCTGCAGGGCCCCGACGACGGGCGCGATGCGATCCTCACCATCCACCCGGGTGCCGGCGGCACCGAGTCGCAGGACTGGGCCGAGATGCTGATGCGGATGTATGTCAGGTGGGCCGAGGAGAAGGGCTTCGCGGTGCGGGTCCTCGACCTGCAAGAAGGCGAGGAGGCCGGCATCAAGTCGGCGTCCCTCGAGATCCGTGGGCAATATGCCTATGGCTTCCTCAAGGCTGAAAAGGGCGTGCATCGCCTCGTACGCATCTCGCCCTACGACTCGCAGGCGCGGCGGCACACCTCCTTCGCCTCGGTCTTCGTCTATCCGGACATCGACGACACCATCGAAATCGACCTGCGTGACGAGGACATCAAGATGGATGTCTATCGTGCCTCCGGCGCCGGCGGTCAGCACATCAACAAGACGTCGTCGGCGGTGCGACTCACGCACGAGCCAACCGGGATCGTGGTGGCGTGCCAGCAGGAGCGTTCGCAGCACAAGAACAAGGATACGGCGATGAAGATGCTGCGCGCCGCACTCTACCAGCGCGAGCTCGAAGCGCAGGAGGCGGCGAAGGCCGAACTGGAGGCCACCAAGAGCGACAACTCCTGGGGCAACCAGATCCGGTCGTACGTCTTCCAGCCCTACACGATGGTCAACGACCATCGCACCGAGCTGAAGCTGTCGGACGTGCATGCGGTGATGGATGGCGATCTCGACCCGTTCATCCAGGCGTACCTGAAGGAATTTGGAGGAAAGGCCGCATGAGCGACCACCTGCTCGAGCGCGGGCACGTCGAGGAGGGACGCCGCGCCAAGCTCGCAGCGCTCGCCACGCTCGGCGTGACGCCGTTTGCGTATGCATACGAGCGTGACCACAGCGCGGCCACCGCGTTGGCGCTTTGGGATGACGCGATGGGCGAGACCGGGCCGGTGGTGCGCGTCGCCGGACGCCTCGTTGCCTGGCGTGCACAGGGCAAGACGGTCTTCGCGCACCTCGAGGATGCCACCGGCCGGATTCAGCTCTACTTTCGACGCAACGACCTCGATGCCGCGTGGCCGCTCGTGGACCTGCTCGATCTTGACGATCATGTCGGCATCGCGGGGCGGCTTTTCCGCACGCGCGCGGGCGAGGTCACGCTGCACGTGCAGGAGGTGACCCTCCTCGCCAAGTCGCTGCGACCCCTGCCGCGCGGCAAGGTGGAGAAGCAGCCCGACGGCACCACCGTCGCGCACGGCGGCCTCGTGGATCCCGAGGTGCGGTACCGCCAGCGCTATGCCGACTTCGCGGTGCATCCGCACCTGCGCGAAACGTTCCGCCTGCGCGCGCGCACGATCGCCTTCATCCGTCGCTTCCTCGATGCCGAGGGCTTCCTGGAAGTCGAGACCCCGGTGCTGCAGCCGCTCTACGGTGGCGCCTCCGCGCGTCCGTTCGTGACCCACCACAATGCGCTCGACATGCCGTTGTACTTGCGGATCGCCGACGAACTCTATCTCAAGCGCCTCATCGTCGGCGGCTTCGAGCGTGTCTACGAGATCGGCCACGACTTCCGCAACGAGGGAATGGATCGCACGCACAACCCCGAGTTCACGATGCTCGAGTGGTACGAGGCGTATGCTGACTATCACGTGGTGCGCACCCGCTTCG
>JAABRY010000130.1 GCA_011390645.1 Gemmatimonadota bacterium | reverse complement strand
TCCCCAGTCCGCTCAGCATCGCCAATCCGCTGGTGAGTTCGGCGAGGTTGACGAGGGCGATCGCATGGACGCTACCGAGATGGTTGCGCACCGCGCGACGATCGCGCAACGAGAGGACGGCGCTGCCAGGCGCGAGCGCTTCGACCCGCGCGCCGATCGAGCCGGAGTACGGCACGAACCGGCCCACGAGTCGCGAAAAGAGCCAGCGCCCGCCCGGGAGCGGGGCGAGGCGCTGCCACCAGCCGAGGAGTTGATCGGTCAGTTCATCGCTCCGAGGATTGCACCGATGATCGTGAATTGCACCGTATGATAGCCGGCATTGATCATCAACAGCATGTTGCTGCGGCGCTCGAACTGATAGGACGTGGCGAAGGAGGTGCCGATCCAGCACAAACCGGCGGTGAAGCCGTAGAGCGCACCGGTCGTGAAGCCGATGTCGGTGCCGAGAAACATGGCGAAGGTGTACGCGGCGATCAGCCCGAAGAGAAAGGAGAGGCCATAGGTCTTCGGACCGTTGAAGTCCTTCTGCAGGTCTTCCATCGTGAAGCCGTTGGCCGTCATCCAGGCCTTGCCGAAGAGTGGGCCGTACCAGATGCCGCCGAGGACGAAACCCGAGAGGGCGGCGAGGAAGACAGCGAGCAGATCGATCTGCGGGATCGGCATCGGCAACTCCGGTGGGTGGGGCAGGTGTGTGGGGTGAAGCTATAACGTGTGGCGCTGATTCCAGAACGGCAAGACGCCGGCGTCACATACGCCACCCCATCGGCTGCGTCAATTCGGCGTGACGGATTCGGTGGTGGACTCGTGCGGCAGCACCAGGACACGGTGCGGGTCGAAGCCGAGGGTGAGCGTCGGCTTGACGATCTCGAAGTAGGGGGAGACATCGAAGTCGCGTGGGGTGAACAGCGAGTGGTGCCGGATATGCAACGCCTCGCGATGCCCCTCGGCCGCCTCCGGCGATTCGGGGGGAAGGAGTCGACGCGTCGGCAGGATCGGGTAGTTGACCTGCTGGAACGCCTCGGCGATCAGCGAGGAGCAGATGGCACGCGTCGGGTCGCCCGAGCCAATGGCGAGGAGGCGCCGCCGGTACTTCCCCGGCACCGGTGGCGTCGGGAGGAGGTAGCGCGCGAGGTCCACGATGTTCTTCATGTCATAGCGGTGCCCGACGCGCCGCATCGCGAACTCGATCACCGTGCGCAGTTCCTCATCCGACAGCCCGACCGGACGGCAGATGCGCGTATGCAACTCGGCATAGCGCTCCAGTGGCACGAGACGCACCCCTTCGCTCACGTCGGCCTCGAGCAGGACGGCGGGCGCGGTCTCGACATCGCCGAGCGGTTGGGGGGGGGCGATGCACAGCGCGGAGTGCGACCAACTTGACTGGGTGAGGTACTTGATCGCGGTGGAGATGCGCGATGACCCCTCGACCAGCAGGATGTCGCCGGGACGCAGCACCTCGGCGAGGACGGCCGGGTTGCCGGTGGCAAGTTGAACGCGGTCGGGCCGCGGGGTGGAGAGGAAACGGGCAAAGCGACGCCCGAACCGATCGAGGATCACGGCTGCTCGGGGAGCGGGCGAACCCAGATGTTGCGGAACTGCACGGGATCGCCGTGGTCCTGCAACGAGATGGGCAAGCGATCGGGGTGCACTTCGTAGGGAGCCCGCACGCGGTGCGAGGTCGGGCCGATCAGTTCCGCGGCGGCGTGCACCACGATGCCGTTGTGGAAGACGGTCACCCGTGCGGGGCGCGCCACGGTGCCATCCGACTTGAAGCGCGGTCGACGGAAGATGATGTCGAAGCTCTGCCATTCGCCGGGCGGCAGCGCCGCATTGACCATTGGCGGATACTGTCCGTAGAGTGCGCCCGCCTGACCATCGGCGTAGGTGACATTCTCCCAGGAATCGAGCACCTGCACCTCGTAGCGTCCCATCAGGAAGACGCCGCTGTTGCCACGAGCTTGTCCTTCGCCGGTGGGCGGCGACGGGGCACGCCACTCGACGTGGAGCTGCACGTCGCCGAACTCCTGGCGGGTGCGGATGGTGCCCGCCCCGGGGACGACTTCCATCGCCTCATCCTCGACGAGACGCCAGCGCGCGGGTGCGCCATTCGCGCCGACCCACGCATCGAGCCCGCGTCCATTGAAGAGGATGATCGCGTCGGCTGGGGGGGGGGTGAATGCCCCCCCACCCGGATGCACCACGACCGGCCGCGGCCGCTCCAGATCATGAATCGGCCAGGCGGTGGGCGCCTGCGCCGCGAGTGGTGCCGTCGCGAGCGCGAGCAGCACCGTGCCGCACAGGGAGCGCCCGGTCAGCGTCACTTCGACGGCGTCCCGCCCGGACGACCGCCACCGCCGCCGCCACCCGGTCCGCGACGACGGCGCCGCTGCGACGAGCCCGGCTTGCTCCCGGCCGTGGTGCCGCTGCCACCATGCGATGCGGGCCGCGCCGGCCGCGACGGTGCAGGGCTCCCCCCCCCTGCTGCCTTGCGGTCGGCCTTGGCCTTGGCACGCGCGCGCTCCTCGGCCTTCTGCTTGCGGATCGCCGCGATGCGCTCGGCGATCGGGACCTCGAGCTGCGTGTCGGCCTTCGCGCTGTAGTCGAAATCGGGGATCGTCACGCGTGGCAGCCGGCGACCGATCACCTTCTCGATGTCGCGCAGCTCGCCCTCTTCCTCGCGCGAGACGAAGGTGAAGGCATCGCCCGTTGCGGCTGCACGCGCGGTACGGCCGATCCGGTGGACATAATCCGCCGGCGCCATCGGGACGTCGAAGTTGACGACGTGCCCCAGCTCGGTGATGTCGATGCCACGCGCGACGATGTCGGTCGCGACGAGCACGCGATAGGTGCCGTTCTTGAAGCCCGCCAGCGCCTGGGTCCGCTGGGGTTGCGAGCGATTGCCGTGGATCCGCTCGGCGGTGATCCCGTTCTTCACGAGGAACTTGAAGAGACGATCAGCGCGGTGCTTGGTGCGCGTGAAGACCAGCGCTTCCTCCATCTCGCCGCGCTGGAGCAGCGTGAGGAAGAGCGAGGCCTTCAGTTCCTGTGCCACCGGATACACGGCCTGCGTGATCCCCGTGGCGGGCGTGGACTGCCGCTCGAGGTTGATGCTCGCCGGGTTCTGCAGCATGTCGCGCGTCAACGCGAGGATCGGACCGGGCATCGTCGCCGAGAAGAAGAGCGTCTGCCGCTTGGTGGGGACATAGCGGAGGATCTTCTTGATCTCGGGGAGGAAGCCCATGTCGAGCATCCGGTCGGCTTCATCGAGCACCAGATACTCGACCTTGTCGAGCGACGCATACGGCGCCTTGAGGTGGTCGAGCAGGCGGCCCGGGGTGGCGATCATCACATCCACACCACTGCGGAAGGCGCGTTCCTGCGGCCCCATTCCGACGCCACCGAAGACGGAGGCCCCGGTGACCGGGGTGTGCACGGCGAGATCCTCGAGATCCTCGAGGATCTGCGCGGCCAACTCACGCGTCGGGGTGACGACGAGCGCGCGGATCGTGCCGCGAGGCCGGTCGATCAACTTGTGCAGAATCGGCAGCAGGAAGGCGGCGGTCTTGCCGCTGCCCGTCTGGGCGCAGGCGAGCACGTCGCGGCCGGCCATCGCGTGCGGGATGGCGTCGGTCTGGATCGGCGTCGGACGCGCGAAGCCGAGTTCCTTGATGGCCTTCAGGAGGCCGGGATGCAGGTCGAGCGAAGCAAAGGTGGTCAGCGGGACGATCCGTGGTCGGAGGGGTCGGTGCAATGGGCGATCCAGTCACCGTATCCCTCGGCCTCGAGCTGCGCGAGCGGGATGAAGCGGAGGGCCGCGGAGTTCATGCAATAGCGCATCCCCGTGGGGGGGGGACCATCGTCGAAGACATGGCCCAGGTGCGCGTCACCGTGGGCGGAACGCACCTCGGTGCGCTTCATCCAGAGGGTGCGGTCGGTGCGGGTGACGACATGCTCCGGGGCGAGCGGCCGCGTGAACGACGGCCACCCGGTCCCGGAATCAAACTTGTCGCGCGACGAGAAGAGCGGCTCGCCGGAGACGCGATCCACATAGAGCCCGGGACCATGCTCATCCCAGTACTCGTTCTCGAACGGCGGTTCCGTCCCCTCCTGCTGCGTGACCTTGTACTGCAGCGGGGTGAGCCGCTGCCGCAGTTCGGCATCGGAGGGACGAGACCAGGTCATCGGGCGTCCACGACCTCAACGGTGAAGACGAGCACCGCGTTGGGCGGAATCGGCCCGATGCCATTGGCGCCGTAGCCCAGCGCGGGCGGGATCACGAGCTGACGCTTGCCGCCGACGCGCATCCCGATCACGCCCTGGTTCCAGCCGTCGATCACGCGACCACCGACCGTGAAGGTGAACGGATTGCCCGGTACGGTCGCATCGAAGCGCGACCCGTTGGCAAGACGGCCGTCATAATAGACATCGAGTTCCTGGCCATTCACGACGACGGCGCCGTCGCCGACAACGAGATCACGCGTATAGAGCCCCGTGGCGGTCTTGTTTGACGCGCCGAGGTCCACGCCGAGTTCGGCAGCGAAGGTGGTCTGTTCGATGGG
Organism: Gemmatimonadota bacterium; assembly: GCA_011390645.1. Lineage (GTDB taxonomy): Bacteria > Gemmatimonadota > Gemmatimonadetes > Gemmatimonadales > GWC2-71-9 > Palsa-1233. The sequence goes on along the minus strand of JAABRY010000130.1, from coordinate 3,746 downwards.
CAACGGTCCCTCGGGGGTAGCAGGTGCATCTCCGCCGCCGCAGGCAGCGGCAGCGAGCAAGGCGAGCATGGGCATGGTGCGACGGAACATCACTGAGCGGTCTCCCTGAGGTTGGTTCTCAACCATGAAAGATAGTCGGACCAACCCACGCGCGACGCGCTGCGTACATTAATGTTCGGCCAAATCCTTCCCCATCATCGGAGTGTCACCGATGTCCCTGTTCGTCCGCCTCGCCGGCGCGGCGACGGTCGGCGCCCTGTGCGTCCCCGTCCTCGCGGCCCAGCGTCCCCCCGCCCCGCCCACCACCGTCGCCATTACCGGCGCTCGGCTGGTCCCGGTCAGCGGCCCTGCCATCGAGCGGGGCACGATCGTGATCCGCAACGGCCTGATCGCGGCAATGGGGGCATCCGCTGCGGTTCCGGCCGATGCCCGCGTGATCGACGGCGCCGGACTGACGATCTATCCCGGGCTGATTGATGCCGCCGGCTCGCTGGGCGTGCCGCGGCCGGCCGCCGGTGGCGGGGGTGGTGGCGGTGGCGGAGGAGGTGGCGGCGGCGGTGCCGCGGCCGCACCTGAGGCGCCCTCGAACTCGCGCTATCCGGTGGGGCAGCGTCCGGAGGTTTCGATTGTGGACGTCCTGGCACCCACGGCGACCGCGTGGAGCGGTCCGCATGGCGCCGGGATCACGGCAGCGCACACAGCCGCAAGTTCGGGGATGTTCCGCGGTCAGTCTGCCGTGATCGCGCTGGGTCAGGGCGATGTGGCCGCACTCGTGGTGCGTCCGTCGGTCGGCCAGGTGCTCGCGTTTCAGGGAATTCGGGGCTCCTTCCCCGGTTCGCTGATGGGTGTCTTCGCCGCGATGCGGCAGATGTTCCTCGACGCCCAGCGCTACGGCGCCGAAGTGGCCGCCGCGTCGCGCGATCCGCGCGGCACGCCGCGCCCGGCATGGGACCCGTCACTCGAGGCCTTGCAGCCAGCCCTCGCTGGCCGGACCCCGGTGCTCTTCGACGCGAGCAGCGAGCGGGAGATCATTCGCGTGCTCGACTTCGCGAAGGAGTTCAACCTCAAGCCCGTGATCGTCGGCGGCGAGGAAGCATGGAAGGTGGCCGATCGCCTCAAGGCCGAGAATGTCCCGGTGATGCTCTCGATCAACTTCCCGCGCCGGACGACGGCGGCGTCACCCGATGCCGATCCCGAACCGGTGCGTGTGCTGCGCAATCGCGTCGAAGCACCACAGGGTCCGGGGAAGCTTGCCGCGGCCGGGGTGCGCTTCGCCTTCACCTCGGGCGGTGCCTCCGCCTGGACGGAGCATCTCCCGAATCTGCGTCGTGCCGTGGATGGCGGGCTCTCGAAGGACGCCGCGCTCCGCGCGCACACCCTCGGCGCGGCCGAGCTGCTCGGCGTCGCTGATCGCCTCGGTTCGCTTGAAGTCGGCAAGGCTGCGCATCTCGCGATCGTGCGTGGCGATCTCTTCGACGCCGCGAGTCGGGTGACGCATGTGGTGGTGGATGGTGCAGTCATCACGCTCCCGGCAGCAACTGCTCCGGCGGGCGGCGGTCAGGGTGCGGGTCCGGCCGCACGCGCGCAGGGACTCACCGGTACCTGGACCATCACGGCGGCCATCGAAGGCAACGATTACACGGTGACGCTCTCGCTCGTGCAGGAAGGCGAGAAGCTCACGGGTTCGATGCAGGGCGCGCTGGGGGTAGCCGAGCTCACGCACGGCGACATGACGACCGAAGGCGACTTCCGCTTCACCGCACCGGTCACGCTGCGCGAGGGCACCGAGGAAGCGATCTTCGTCGGCACCCTGACGGGCAACGCGATCCGCGGTGGCATTTCGATTGTGGGCCACGCGCTCGGCCGATTCAGCGGCACGCGTCCGTCCAGCGGAGGCGCCGCCGGCGCCGGCCGTCGCACCCCTACCACGCCCTGACCTGGAGGCCATGATGCATCGCTCTCTCTGGACCATGCTCGCGGCCGTCGCGCTGCCCTCCGCCCTCGCGGCGCAGGGAACCGCACCGGTCACCCACATTCGCAACGCGACCGTGATCACGGTCACCAACGGCACGCTCACCGAGACCGACCTGCTGTTGCGCGGCGGGAAGATCGCCGCGATCGGCAAGGGGCTCGCGACGCCCGGCGGCGCCACGGTCATTGATGCCACGGGCAAGTACGTGATGCCCGGCATCGTCGATCCGCACTCGCACTTGATGAGCGACGCGATCAACGAGGGCTCGCTCTCGGTGACCTCGATGACGCGCATCCAGGACGTCCTCAACCCGACCTCTGCCGGGATCTACCGCGCGGCGGCCGGTGGCGTGACGATGATCAACATCCTGCACGGCAGCGCCAACACGATCGGCGGCCAGAGTGCCACCGTGAAGCTCAAGCCGGGGAAGACCGCCGCCGAGATGCTGGTGCCCGGTGCCCCCCCCGGGATCAAGTTCGCGCTCGGCGAGAATGTCACGCGCAAGAGCAGCAACGTGCAGGCCGGCCAGCAGCGCCGCTACCCGTTCACGCGCATGGGTCAGGCCGAGGTGCTGCGCGACGCGTTCGTGCGTGCGCAGGACTACCGTGCAGAGTGGTCTGACTATCGCGCCAAGGTCGCGAAGGGCACGCGCGGCCTGGTGCCGCCGCGCACCGATCTCGAGCTGGAGCCGCTGGTCGAAGTGATCGAGGGGAAGCGTCTCGTGCATGCGCACTCGTACCGTGCCGACGAGATGCTGATGCTGATCAACATGGCCGACGAGTTCGGCTTCACGATCAAGACGCTGCAGCACGGCCTCGAGGGCTACAAGATCGCCTCCGAGATCGCGAAGCACGGGGCGGGGTTGTCGACCTTCGCCGACTCGTGGTCGTACAAGATCGAAGCGTACGATGCGATCCCGCACAACGCCGCGATCCTCGTGCGGCACGGCGTGTTGACGACGATCAACTCCGACTCTGACGAGCGCATCCGCCGCCTCAACATCGATGCCGCGAAGCAGATGAAGTACGGTGGTCTCTCCGAGAACGAGGCGCTCCGGTTGATCACGATCAACGGCGCGATTCAGGTGGGGCTCGAGGATCGCACCGGGTCGATCGAGGTCGGCAAGGACGCCGATGTCGCGATCTGGACGGCGCATCCGCTCTCGGTGTACGCCCGTGTGGAGACGACCTTCGCCGACGGCGAGGTCACCTTCGACCGTCAGCGCGACCTCGCGATGCGCGAGGAGATCGCCAAGCAGCGCGCCGAACTCGAGCGTGCCGAACCGAACCGCGGTCCTGCGAGCGGAGGCGCCGGTGCTGCCGGTGGCCGCGGCCGTCCGGGTACCGCCACGATGGAGAATGACCGATGATCGCGCGCCTTTCGATGCCGGCCCTCGCGGTCGCCCTCCTCGCCACTGGCGCGGCACCACTCGCCGCCCAGCTCGGCTCGTACAACCCACCCGCTGGCCCACGTGAGAGCGTGGCGATTGTCGGCGCGATGGTTCACCCGGTGAGTGGCCCGGTCCTCCCCCGTGCCACCGTCCTCATTGCCGATGGGAAGATTGTCGCGGTCGCTGAAGGGCTGACGGCGCCTGCCAACGCTCGTGTGATCGACGGCACCGGGCTGCACGTCTGGCCCGGGATGATGGAAGCGGGCACCACGATGGGCCTCGCCGAGATTCCGCAGGGTGCCACGCCCACGATGGACGTCTCCGAGACCGGCAACATCAATCCCAATGCGCAGGCGCTCAACGGGATCAACTCGCACAGCGCGC
>JAABRY010000129.1 GCA_011390645.1 Gemmatimonadota bacterium | reverse complement strand
TCGGCCAGCAGGCCGGCAGCACGCAGGACGCCGACCGCGCGCGCGCAGCGCGTCTCGATTCGCTGAAGATGCTCTTCGCCGATGCCAAGGCGTACGGCACCGCGCACGACGCCTACGCGAAGGACGCGACGTTGCCGCGGCCGAAGACCGACCTGCAGCTCGCCGCGCTCCTCCCCATGCTCCGTGGTGCGATGCCGGTGATCTTCTCGGCCGATCGCGTCACCGACATTCGCGACGCGATCACCTTCGCCGATGAGACCGGCCT
>JAABRY010000128.1 GCA_011390645.1 Gemmatimonadota bacterium | reverse complement strand
AACAGCGCACGGTCGGTATTGGCGGGTGGCATGGAGGGCCTCGGTTGTTGACGACACGCGATAGATGATGGGCGATTGTCGTAAGGTAGTCGACGTCCCGATCAGCGCACCGCCTCTGCGCGTTCGACCCGACAGTTGAAGCAGCCGGGCTTCGCGTTGTGGATGTGGAGGTAGCTGATCTGCGCGTTCGCGAACATCGCCCGGATCCCGTCCTCGAGGTCGATGCCGTGAAGCACGGTGGCGTCGAGCATCATCCCATCCGCATCGAATCCCCGGAGCGACAGCAGCCGGTGCCGGAACATGACGGGGATCTCATCAATCTCAGGAGCGACGGTGGCCGCGCCCTGCCGCACATAGATCGGCCCTGACGCCCGGTAGGGGGAATCGACATCGTGGTGGAGAAACGGCAACAGCACCACCGTCTCCCCCTCTGCCGCGTCAGCCAAGGTGACCCGACACGGAAACCCCGGCGCGGCATCCACTACCATCCGGCGCGCGTCGATGGCCGCGAGTTCTGCCTCACTCTGCCCGAACAGCCCCGCGAATGGTGCGGCGTCGAGTGCCACCAGCCGAAATGATGCCTGCATTCCCCGCTCCCTGGTCGTGGATGTGAACCCCGTACGGACAGGACCTGAATGCGTGTCACGCGACGGAGGCACGACATCCGGGATCAGGGGGAGGGGTCCGTTCGATCAAACCGGATGCCCCGCGCCCGGCCTTGCGACAGCAGGAATCCGGTCACCGGGCCGCCGCTGTCTCGCGTGAACAGCACGGTGGTCCCACGAGCGGCGAACTCGTCGGCAGAGAGTCGTCGCAGAGGCATGGGGCTCCCGTTGCGGAAGTTCACCCGCAATCCGTCGCCCGTCCGGGAAATCCGAAACGACGTGGCCAGCTCAGCACTGTGGAAGGTTCCGATGAACGCATCGAGCCCCGCCGCAGCATCCACCGGCAGCTCGATCCGCTCGTACCTCTCCAACCGTTCCTCCCCGAGCCACGTGGTCACATGTGGAGCCGCGTCGCCGGGGGTTGGCCCAGCCTCGAACACCAGTCGGGCACTCCCCGGCACGTCGAGGATCTGGAACGCGTCGGCGCTGACGGCACGCAGCGCGCTTCGGCGTGGCTCGGTCACGGTGAGTGCTCCATCCACGACCACCACCTTCAGCATGTTGGCTGTATTCGGAACACGATAGGTGCCCGCGTAGGTCGCGAGGGCACGCGTTGCAACTGGAGTGTCGGTGTCCTCCGACGCGACCCCGCTTGGTGCTTCGACCGCTGCCACTGGCAGCGCCTCCAACTCACCGGCGAGGTGGATATCGGCCACCGAGTGGGCGAAGGCGTCCGGGTCGACGTCCGCTCGATTGCACAACACGGCCACCGCGTAGCGCTGCTCGGGAAACCGCAGCAACTGCGCGAGGTACCCGCCCCACGACCCGCCATGATGCACCGTGGCGAGGCCGCGGTGCGTCCCGTGCATCAGTCCCACGGCGTACGTGATCGTGTCGCCACTGGTGAGCCGCCCACGCGTCAGCATCGTGTCGCGCATCGCAGCGCCGCCCACGCGACCGGACCGGAAGTTGTCGTCCCATTTGAGCAGATCTTCCACCGTGCTCCAGACCGCGCCATCACCCAGCTGCAGCCAGCGCGGCATGTCCGCCTCGAAGCCGGCACCCGCCGGCGCATAGCCGATCGCACGATCGGGGATGATGTCGTTGTAGCTCCCCAGATACTCGGTGTGGCTCATGCCGAGCGGGGCAAAGATCCGGTCGTGTGCTTCGTCGCGGAGCGAGCGGCCGGTGGCGCGCTCGACAATGATCGAGAGCAGGAAGTAGCCCGAATTGCTGTAGAGGTGTTCATCCCCCGGGGCGAAGTTGAGTGCGCGCTGTCGACTGATCGCCTTGAGTGCATCGTCCGGGGTGGTGACGTCATCGAACCGGAAGCCTGCGAGGCGCAACAGGCCGAGGTAATCGCGGATCCCGCTGGTGTGATGCAGCAGGTGGCGGATCGTGATGGGGCGTTCGTACTCCGGCAGTTCCGGGATGAAGCGCCGCACGTCGTCATCGAGCGAGAGCTTCCCCTCCTGGGCGAGAAGGACGATGGTTGCCGCGGCGAATTGTTTCGAGGTCGAGCCGAGGTCGAACACCGACGCGGGCGTGATCGGGACTCGGCGCTCGAGATCGGCCAGGCCGTAGCCGCGCGCGTAGAGCATCGTGCCGTCACGGTACACGCCGAGCGCGCAGCCGGGTGCGTCAGTCCGATCGATGCGTGCAAAGACGGCGTCGATCCGTGGGTCGGGGGTGAAGCTCTGGGCGAAGGTTGCTCCGAAGGGTGCGCAGAGGGCGACCACGAGCGTGACGGCGAGTTTGGTCATTGCGGGAGGGACCCTTGAGGGGATGTTGGATGTTGGATGTTGGATGTTGGATGTTGTGAATCCGTGATGCGCAACCACTTACTCTCTTGAGCGGGTTGCCGAGAGGCAATCTGCCCGCACCCACCGCCAGATCGCATCGGTGACCGCGGCTTCCGTGCGTGTGAGGTTGTGGGAATCCTCGACGATGGTGTCGCGCACGGTGGCTCCCGCGCCGCGTGCCGCAGCAACGAGCGGGTGGAAATTGTAGTCGAGCGGGGCGACCTGGTCCTGCGCCGCCCCCAGAACGAAGACAACCTTCCCGTTGAGTCGCTGCGCGACTGTGTCGTTGTCCAGACTGGCCGCACTGTCACCCACCATCCCGACCAGACCGGGGACCGGTCGCACGAGGGCAGGATTGGCGCCCGCGATGACCTGTTCGAACTCGCTGCGGACATTGGCATCAGCGCGGATCATCGTGCCAGCGAATCCCCAGTTGAACGGGACCACCACCGCGCCGCATCGGAGCGCCGCATCATTCGCGAGTGCAGAGAGTGTGGCGAAACTGCCCGCACTGGTTCCGACCACGATCAACCGTGCGGGATCGATGGCCCAGTCCTTCGGAGCCCGGTCAGATCGCAGGAAGGCCAAGAGCCCGGCGAGGTCGGCTCGCGTATTCCCGGGGGCGTACCGGCCATCGCTCGCGTTCTGTCCACGAAAATCCACGCTGACCCCGTTGTACCCGTGCAGAGGGGCCCCAACTGCGACCGAGCCTTCCGGCTGCTCGAAGCCCTTCAGCTCGATGACGGTCGGGCGCGGACCGGGAGTGGTGGCGAGGTGGATCCGACCGCGCAGCGTGGTGCCCTCGACCTCGAGCTCGAAGGCGGTCCCGCCGATGCCCTGCGCGGCGACCGGCGCGGTCATCGTGAGGATGGTCAGCAGGACGAGCGGACGGCAACGGCGAGAGACGCAGGGGTGCATGGGGACACTCAGCGGTTGAATGTGTGCGATCCGCTCACCAGCGGGGAAACCCGGAGCCGAGCATGCCACCGATCCCCGCGAAAACCAGTCCGACCGCCACGCCGCCGGTGATCACTCCCGTGGTTTGTGAGCGGCACGAACACATCGTCGCGGCAAATGATCCCAACCCCCCGCCAATGAGCGCGCCGATCACGCCGCCGAACACTGCGCCGCGCTGGCCTTGGTTCCCACGGGACAACTCGATCCGCGAGATCGCATCCCGCGAGAGCGTCCGCAGGCCCGCGAGGCCTCCTTGCCTGTCGCACGGTGGTCCCGGGTAGGCACAAAAGCGCACCACTGTGTCGGTGGCGGTTAGACCCGCCGTCAATCGTCCCAGGACGGGACCTGCGGGGGTGTGCATTCTGATCAGCGTCCCGCTGTCGGCCGTCACCGGGGCCTGCGCGGCGAGGGGGGCGGCGAGGAGGAGCACCAGTGTGGGAATTCGGATCATGGTCAAGATGCAATCACGCCGACGGGAGGATCGTCAACACCACGCAACCCCAGTTGGGACCCGCCGTCCCGACCACCAACCACTGCCCTGGCCCCGGGAACGGGACCCACGTCGGGAAGAAGTAGTTCCGCTCCTCCTCAGGCACAGGCACGACCGGCATCGGAGTTCCATAGGCGAGTCCCCATGGATCAGTCGTGACAACTTGGTTCGGATCGGAGGTATTGGTTGCTGTGAGCACCAGCAACGGGAGGTCTCGCCCGTGATGCGTCGGCGACCACCAGATCTTGGGGCCCTCGGGTTGCCATCTGGGTAGAAGCCCTCCCCCGATCTCGAACTCACCGGAACGAACCGGGCCCGGAAGGCTGGCGCGAACGCACGTGCGCGGAGTGGCAGGTCGTTCCTTCGTGCGGAGTACCGGTGCCCCCTCGACTGCCGGTGCGGCAGGATCGAACCGCGGATACTCCGCCCCGAGACGCTCCGCTTCAACGATCAATGCAGCGAGGTGCGCACCGTCGTTCGCCCGGAGTGAGACAGTTTGGGCCGCGACTGGTGCGGTCGCGAGGGCGACGAGCGCCAGACAGCAGCGGTGGTGGGGCAGCATGGGGCCTCCCTGAATTGACGTGGGAATCCTGGCCCAATGATACCCACCGGTTCACGGCCGCGCGAAGTCCGCCGCCTTGAGCGCCACGCCGAGCTCCACCGACTCGATCCGCAGCCGGATCGGCTCCGGCATCCCGGCCGGGGCGATCTCCATCAGGAACGGCACCAGGATCCCCTGCACCCGTCGGTAGTCCTTGGGGGTGATCGTCATGGCGACATCGTTCCCCATCACCGGCCGCGTCTGCGTCCGCAACACTTCGAGAAAGCTCGTCGCATGCGTGTGCGCCACTGACTGACGCCCATTGGGCCAGGTGATCTCGACCGCATGCACGGGAGTAGCGGCACCGGAGACCTGCACCACGCGCGGCCCCACGTATCGCAACCGGATGCCTTTCGCCGCCGCGTTGACGAGCGGGCCGTCGAAGTCGGCCTCCTCGATCAGGTCGGTGAGCTCCGCAGCCGGCACATCGATCGGCTTGCCACTCGCTGAGGCGAACGGATCGATGCGCCACGCCTTGCGGCCATCATATCCGGTGACCTGGACGGCGCCCTGAATGGTGACCTTCTTCAGGATGAGGTTTGGCCGCATCGCCTCCGACACCACGGGGATGTCGAACGGCGCCATCCCGGATACCGTCATCACGACGCGGCGCGTCTGCACTTGCCGCAGCGGGCCGATCGCCGCGGCATAGCGGGTGAGGACGGAGTCGAGCGGCATAGGCGCAGGCGCAACAACCGCCTGAGTGGACGCCACAGCGGGCAGCAGGAACAACAGGGCGAGTGACTTCATGAGGATGGTACCTCCGATGGGTGAGACGGTGGCGCCGCGCGGATAGCGACGACCATTGAGGAGCGCGCCAACAAACGTCGAGCGCACGAGCCAGTGATACGAGACGAGCAGCAGCGCCATGGCGACGCCGAGGAGGAGGGCGTACTTCACGGGCCACGGAAGCGGCCAGTCGCGCATCAGCAGTTGCAGCGCCAGCACCAGCGGGAGGTGGGCGAGGTAGATCCAGTACGAGGCATCGGCGAGATAGCGACGACGGGGGGATGGGTTACCGAGGAAGCGGAGCCCCATGCCGATCAGCGCGAAGGCCCAGCTCCAGAGGCCGATTGCATACGCCAGAGCGAAGGAGAGCTTGGTGCGACCGAACGGTGTCGGTGCGATCAGCGGTTCCAGGCTGGTCGCTGCGAGGCAGTAGACCGTTGCCGCTACCGCCATCACCAGGAAGAGCGCCCACTGCCGCTGGATGCGAGGAAGCAGCACTGTGTGCTGTCGGCGCATCAGCCAGCCGAGGCTGAACGCCAACCCGTACGTGAGCATCGCGGCGCGATTGGGCACGAAGCCGAAGTCCGGCGTCGGTACCCCGAACCACATCAGCCAGTACGGATGCGAGTAGAGGCCCCATGCGACGGGCAGCGCGAGCAGCAATGGAGCCCACGGTCCGACCACGCCACGCATCACGACATCCGCGGAGCGCCGCAACGCATCGCCGCGATCAACCGTGACCACCGCCGCGCGTAGCAGCAGCACCGCGGCATAGAGCAACAGCAGCACATACAGGAACCAGAGATGCGTGAGCGGGAAGTTCTTGATGGTGAGGCCCAGCCCACCGCCTGCACCCGGTGACGCCGTGACGATCATCACCGCGACGATGGACCCGAACACCAGTGGCCACGCCACGACCATCGGAATGCCAATGCGCGCCACCCGTTGGCGCGCAAACGCCGCCCAACCGTCGCGATGCATCACCATCCGCCCGAAGAAGCCTGCGAGCACGAAGAACACCGTCATCCGCGCCATGTGGATCGCGAAGAACGACACAGAGAGTGTGGTGCTGCGCGACGCGTCGGCGACCAGCCAAAGCTGCGGCCCCGGCAGGAACGCCATCGCGCCGTGCAACACCACCCCTGCGATCAGGGCGAGCCCGCGGACGGCGTCGAGTCCATGCAATCGTTCACTTCTGTCCTGCATCATGATGCGTCCTTCGCTCGTCAAGAGATGCGGGTCCCCCGGACGCCTGCCCGAAATGGGAGGCGCCGATGTGACCTACCGGTCACGGCGTCAGTTCAGGTGAAGTCGGTTCGTCGGGCCTGCCAGCCCCAGGTGATGGCGAGAATCACCACCACCGCGAGCAGCTCCGCGGAGATCAGCCAGCGGACGCTGTTGCTCCACACCGCCACCGGTCCATCGGTATGGGCGGCAATGTCAGGAAGGTTGCCGGTCCAGAACATGAAGCCCTGGAAGGCAAGGTTCGTCGCACCCGCGACGGCGATCGTCCATCCCTCGGAGCCGGTGACCAGCGCGGCGGCGAGGGTGAGCACATACCCGGTGAGCATGTGGAAGAGCAGCAGGATCGCATAGGGCAACAGCCCGTTGGGAATGTTCTCGCGCGTGAGGATCACCGCCGCTGTTCCCGCGCTCAAGGCCACCCAGGGGACCAGGAAGAGGAGGCCGTTGGAGAGCAGCTTGGCAGCCGTGTATTCGCGCACCGTGATCGGCAGCGACATCACGAAGGGCAGCATCCCCTTGGTGTGTTCGTGGATCACCGTCAGGAAGGCGAGGTAGATGCCGATAGTGATCACCACCGTGATAAGCAATACCGCGCCGATGTAGAACATGAATCTGCTGGTGGCCATATAGAGCATCACCAATGCGATCAGGCCTGCGGCCATCGCAGCCAGCAGTGGTGTGCGATTGAAGCTCCAGTCCTTCGCCACCAAGTGGCGGATCATGACGGCATTCATGCGGCCACCTCCTCGCGTCGCGCCATCACGCTGGCGACGAAGATCTCTTCGAGCGTCATCCGATCCACCCCCTGCACCGTGGCACCCGTGGCGCGACATGCCTCGATCAGGTCATCCGAATGCCGATCGGTCACCAGCGTGGCAACCCGCCCGGTCACGCTCACACTCACCGCTGCCGGCAGTGCTGCGCCCCCCCCTGCTTCGGGCAACGCGAGCCGCAGCCGACGCCAGCGGTCGAGGTAGTGTTCCTTGTCATCGGTGTCCACGATGCGGCCGCGATCAATGAAGGCGATCCGATCGGCAATCTGCTCCACGTCCAGCGTGTTCTGGCTCGAGAAGAGCACCGTGCGCGATTCGTCCTGCATTGCTTCGGTGAGTGCGCCGATGACCTCCTGACGAGCCACCGGGTCGAGACCCGTGGTGGGCTCGTCGAGGATCAGGAGCCGCGGCCGCCGCGCCAGCGCGAGCAACAACGCCGCCTTGATCCGCTGCCCGTGCGAGAGTCCCTTGATCTTCTGCTCCGGGCGGAGGTCGAAGCGCCGCACCAACGCGGCGGCATACTCCGCGTCCCAGCCATCGAAGACCTTGGCGATGAAGCCCATGTGCCACTCGAGCGTCGCACCACCGTAGAGGCGCATATCCTCGGAGACATAGCCGACCTGCGCCTTGGCGGCGATCATCCCTTGAGGGATGGTATGCCCGAGCACCTCGACACGGCCGCGGTCGTGCGTCACGAGTCCCATCAGGATTCGCAGCGTGGTGGACTTCCCCGCCCCGTTGGCGCCGATGAACCCGAGGATGGTGCCTGTGGGCACGTCGAGCGCGACATCTTCGAGCGCGAAGTGTGGATAGCGCTTGTACACGCCCTCGATCTGAACAGCGCGGTCAGTCATTCCTGCTCCTTGACGCGCCGAATCGCCTCGGCGAGGCGTTCGTGCAGCGTCTTGGTGGGGAGTCCCATCTGGACGGCGAGGTGTGCCAGGGTGTCGAGCGCCGGGGTGAGCTGCGCGTCGAGGAGACGCTGGGCGAGGTCGGTGCCTTCGGCGACCTCCGAGCCCTTGCCTTGGCGGGTGACAATCACGCCATCGCGCTCAAGCTCGAAATAGGCCCGCTTGACGGTGATGACCGACACGCGGAGCTCGGCCGACAGCTCCCGGATCGAGGGGAGCGGCTGGCCAGCGGTCCAGTCCCCCAGCGCGATGCGCTGGTGGACCTGCTCGATGATCTGCAGGTAGATCGGCCTGGGATCGGCCTTGGCGAGAACGAAGCCACTGTGCATACCAGTATACTCAGTATGCACAGTTGTTTTGTCAAGAGGGAGCGCTTCCGGGCAGCAGCCTCAGACCTTCAGCATTCCCCGAAACCCACGCGCGCCGTAGTACGACTGCGCCCCGTTGTGGTAAATGAAGACCCTGCCATAGCGCCTATCGCCAAACAGCGCCCCGCCCTTCGCTCGGAGCTCAGGCGGTGTCGCGAGCCAGCTCGAGGTCTTGAGATCGAACTCGCCGAGCTTCTGGAGGGCGATGTAGCCGGCCTCGTCTAGCAGCTCGATCCCCATCGCGGCGGCTTCGTCCACCGCGTT
>JAABRY010000015.1 GCA_011390645.1 Gemmatimonadota bacterium | reverse complement strand
CTCGCGCATGCTCGTGGCGTGCATGATGAGCGGCAACTCTTGCGCCTTCACCTCTGCGGCGACGGCGCGGAAGCGCGCCTGGATCTCGGGCCACTGACTGTCGGGCGGAGCGAGCAGCCAGACCTTCACGGCCGCCGCATTCATCGCCTTGAGCTTGCGGACGCCGGCGACGCCCGCCTCGGGGCTCGTGAGCATGATGAACGTCGAGTCGCCTGGAATGGAGAGCGAGGGTAGTCCGGCGTGGGACACCAATGGCCCTGCGGCTTCCATGTGCGGGGCGTCGGGCCGGGCCGCGTCCCGACGCGCCTGTGTCACCGTCCACTCCATCCCCCCGACGTCATACGCCGCCGTCACGCCGGCGCACACCCAGCTCCGATAGAAGCGGTCCGGGTTGTCGCGAAGCATGAACGTGACCGAGTCGTACGGGTACTTGGCGCGGAGATCGATCGCGCCCGGCCGCCCATCGAGCCAGCCGGTCTGGCCCACGTGCACGTGGGCATCCACGAGCCCGGGCGTGATGAACCGTCCGGCCAGGTCCTCGATGGTCGCACCGCTGGGCACGGGGCAGTCCTCGCGCGACCCTACGCACCGGATGGTCGCACCGTCAATCAGCACCACCGCATCGGTCATCGGCGCGTCGCCGGTCCCGTCATACAGGGTTCCGCCGGTGAGGGCGACGACCGATGAGGTGGTGCGACTGCACGATGCGACCACCAGCGCGAGGAGCACGGTGCCCATGGTGCGCGCGCCGTGCGCGCGGAAGCCGCCACGATCTGAAGAGAGGAGCACCATCTTGTGTCCTGGTATGGGAGGGTGACCATGCAGCGGGGATCGCAGCAGTATAGGCGGTGTCAGCGTGCCTTGCGAGGAGTGGGGTCGAGTCGGTTGGGGCAGAGCCCTTCTGTACCCGGGCCATTTGGCATTGGGGGGCATCCCTCGCCGCAGAAGCGCAGATCGATAGCCGTTCCTCAGGCACTTCCTTGCGAGGGTCCATCGATGGACGTATCGTTGTACAGTACATCTATCGATGAGGTTGCCATGTCCGTTGTGACCGTATCCCCGAAGTTCCAAGTCGTCATTCCGCGGGCAATCCGCGAGGCGATGGGGCTGGAGCCTGGCCAGAAGGTGCAGGCCCTGCAGTACCAGAATCGCATCGAGTTCATTCCGGTCCGCTCCATGCGCGCCATGCGCGGATTCCTCAAGGGCATCGACACCAGTGTTCCGCGTGACGCGGATCGCGTGTGAACGTCGTCGACTCATCTGCGTGGCTGGAGTACTTCGCCGCCGGACCAAACGCGGGGCGGTTTGCCTCGGCGATTGAGGCTGGCAAGGACTTGCTGGTACCGGCGATCGTGCTGGTGGAGGTTGCGCGCCGTGTCATGCAGCAACGTGGAGAGGATGCGGCGCTCCAGGCAGCTGCCTTGCTGCACCAAGGCCGGATCGTACCCCTCGACAGCGGGATCGCCTTGGCGGCCGCCAAGCTTGGCGTCGACCACGCCCTGCCACTCGCCGACAGTATCATTTTCGCGACAGCACAGCAGTACGGCGCGACGCTTTGGACAATGGACGCCGACTTTGACGGACTACCCGGCGTGCGCTACGTCCCGAAGCGCAAGTAGAGGCGGGCTAACACGCGCTTGCTGCGGACGGGCCCCGCCGCAGAAGCGCAGGACGCTTGGCAGACTGACCGATCACGACTAGGGAAGCGCCATGCCAGACAAAGCAGTCTACTTGCTCCTTGTTGACGGGTTCGCCGATTGGGAGCCTGCCCACGCCATCGCGGAACTGCGGCGTCACGGTCAGTATCGCGTGGAATCAGTCGGCCTGACATCGGCCGAGGTCTCGTCGATGGGCGGTCTCCGTGTACTGCCGTCGACAACCGTGACCCAGGTCGACCCCACGGATGTTGCGGCGTTCATTCTCCCGGGCGGCGACAGATGGGAGCACTCGCTGATCGCGCCGGAACTCGAACAGTTGGTACACCGTCTGGACGCGAACGATGTTCCGATCGCCGCCATCTGCGCGGCGACGGTGGCGGTCGCTCGAATGGGGTTGGTGCGAGGGCGTCATCACACGAGCAACGGGCTCGAGTATCTCCGGTCACACGTACCCGGGTACGCCGACGCAGCCAGCTATGTCAACGCTCCGGCTGTTCGGGACCGAGGCCTCATCACCGCCAGTGGCCTGGGCGACGTGGAGTTCGCGCGTGAACTGTTCGAAGAGCTTGACGTGCTCAGCGTCGAGGACCGGGCCGCATGGGCCACAATGTTCCGGAGTGCCCGTCTGCCAGAAGGAATTGACTGACACGGCGTGCAGCCGACAGCGGTGCGTGTGCATGATGGGCGCGACGCTTCGGCTGACGCCGAGCGCTAGACACCAGGATACCTTCCCTCCGACACGCCATGCGATTTCCGTGACAACTGAGGCCAGTCGATGAGCCGACCCTCTGGTGCGTACGCGCCAACCCAACCGTGCGGCCATCTCACCCTGGTCATCGCGTGTGCGTTGGTCGCGTGTTCGCCATCCAAGGTCAGGTGGCTTGAGGCAGAGAACCTGTCGTCACCCGTGTGCGCTTCCAGCGAGGTCGGTGAACATCGTCGAGACAGTGCGGGGGTCGCGATCATCGAGCACCGGCCACCCTCCGGAGGCTACCCTCCTGATGCCATCCTGCATCCGACGGTGGTGACGCGGATTCTCGGGCGAGATTCCGCAGGCGTCGAGCCGTTCGGGAAGTCGATGGGCGCGGTGCTGAGTTCCGGCCTGATCGTGTTGGCGGACTCCCTGACATCCGAAGTCTTCGTGTTCGACTCTACCGGACGCTTCGTCCGTCGCATCGGACAGCGCGGTGAAGGGCCAGGGGATTACAATCGGCTCGGCAGTCTCTTCCTCCTGTCGGCCGACACGATGGCCATCACGGATCAAAAGGGCGCACGCATCACGCTGCTCCGGCCCGATGCGAGCATCGCGAGAATCGGACGAGTCCGAGGGATTCCGTGGGATGGGGAACTCAATGCCGGCAGCGGACCGGTGCCTGGCTTGACCACGATCGTCGGCAGGCTTCCCGACGGTGAGATCCTCGCGATGCAGCGCCTCATCGATCAGGCGGATCCCCCAGGCCTCAAGATTGGATACCCTGCTGAGCGCTTTGGACGAGGGTGGTTGTTGCAGCTCAACGAGGACGGGAGCGACGCGGTACGGATCGGCGAGCTGCGGCTGGAAGCGTGGGTGTTCCACATGTACGAGGGCGGCGGTCTCAACTTTTC
Organism: Gemmatimonadota bacterium; assembly: GCA_011390645.1. GTDB lineage: Bacteria > Gemmatimonadota > Gemmatimonadetes > Gemmatimonadales > GWC2-71-9 > Palsa-1233. The sequence goes on along the minus strand of JAABRY010000015.1, from coordinate 39,359 downwards.
CCCTTTGCACTTTTCCATTCCCGAAAGTGTTGCTGGCATCGGTGGTCACTTTTGGCGGACGAATGGCCAGCGCTTTCAGGTCGACCAGTACGAGCCAACAGGGGAGATGCGCAGCAGCATCCGACTCTGCCGCGAACCGGCGCCCGTCACCGAGCGTGAACTCGCCAGCGCCTGGCGGCAATGGGCAGACGGGAGTGGGAACCCGGGAAGTGACATGCCGCCCGGGACGCCGGCCCCGACCCGACATCCGTCCTGGCGGATTCAGACGTTCGCACCTGACAGTCTGATCTGGATGGAGGAGCAGTCACCACCGGATGCGCCAAGGAACTGGTGGGTCTTCCGGACGGACGGCACGCTGCACGGCCTCATGCAGCTCCCGCCCGACCGCGCGGTGTACAGCATTGCCAACGGCCGCATCGTGGCGGTCGTGGCGGTCGGTGAGGAGGGGGAGCATGTCGAGATCTATGCGATTCCGCAGGAGCTGCGCGTCCCGCAATCTCACTAGCGCGTGCTGCGGTCGCGGCCATCTGCCTCGGCCCGCGCTCTCTAGATTGACTGAGGTAGGCGCGGGCCTCGGCAGGCCCCGCCGCAGAATCGCAGCACGTTAACCGCCACCCAACAGTACAACGGAGCCCATAAGTGACCGAACCACGAACCTCGCACATTGAGTTGCTCCGCGCTGCGTACGCCGCCTTCAACGCCAGGGACGCCGATGCCGCGCTGGCGCTGATGACCGAAACGGTGGCTTGGCCCCGAGCATTCAAAGGCGGTGTCGTCCGAGGACCTGATGAAGTCCGTGCGTATTGGAAGGCGCAGTGGAATGAGATTGATCCATGCGTTGAGCCCATCGGGTTCGCGCTCGAGCAGGATCATCGCATTCTTGTGCAGGTGCACCAGGTCGTTCGCGATCTGGCTGGCACCACGCTCGCCGATGACTACGTCGGTCACCGCTTCTCCATCGTAGACGGCCAAATCGAATCGATGGAGCTTGAGGTCGCGCCACGTCGCGACGATGACGTCTAGCGGTGCACCGACACGAGGGAGTTGTCCCGGATCCCCGATAGGATCGAACGCGCTCCAGGGACCGAGAGGCTTGTGTGATTGCTTTTCTCACTGGTCTCGGGACACCGCTGTGCGCAGCGCAGTCGATCCGGTGGGTCCGCTTCCGATGCAGTCCCGATTGAGTTCCTTTCACCGCGGCCTCTCATGTTTCCGCTTCACACGAGTACCAGTCTCCTTTTGGCGATGGCCGCGGTCACTGCGTGCGCTGCCGCATTCACGGCGCTTCGGGGACGGCCTGTGCTGTGGCGCTCTGCACTCCTGCTGATCGCAGGGGCGGCGTGGCCGTGGCCCGTGGTGGCCATGCTTGGTCTGGATCCGTACACGATCGGCGCAGCGATGTACGCCGGCGCGTGGACGGCAGGCGCACTGCTGGCAGGACTTGTCTGGGGCGTGGTGGCGCGTCGCATCGCAGGTGTCCTTCCCGTGGTGCTCGTGGCTCTCGCCCCGTCGCTCGCGGGTTCGGCCTTCCTTCTGGAACGTCAGCGTGTACCGGAGGCATCCTGCGCCACAGCGGTTGAATTTCATATCGGTGACCTCAGCCTGACTGTTCCGCGCGGTTTCGGCCTCCGGTCTGTCGAGGCAGAAGGAGCGCTCGCACAGGAATGGGAGGGGTACTACGGGGACGAGCCAGGCGGGAAACCACATGTCCGCGCGCTGTGTCGGGCAACCGACGGGGGAACCACACCGATTGCAGTAGCCCATGCCGGGGTGTCGCTCGTCTCGTTCCGACGGGGACTCGAAGCGGAGTGCGAAAGCGGCGCTGTCGTGTCGTCCCGGCAGCCCGTGTGCGACGCGTTGGCACGGATGCAGCCGATCATCGTGCAGTTCTATGCGACTCCGACAGGCCTTCCCCTACCGTCGCTGGGCCAATTCAATTCGGGGGTGATCACCCAAGCGCGTGCAGATGGTGAACGCGAGGGATCTCGCTGCAATGAGAGTACACAGGGACCGCAGCGCCGATTCTGCACCGTCTGGCAGCAGGTAACGCCGAGCGTCTTCGCCGTCTCGTCAGTATGGCTTGGACCTGTTCGAGAGGGTGAAGACCTACTCGCGGATAGCGCCATTCTCCTGGAAGAGCTGCAAAGTGAGCTCGCCCCGGGATAGGCTGCCGGTACGCGAGGACTCTGTCCACATGGAGTCTGCTTGTCGGCTCGGCACATCGGCAGCCGTTGGTGGAGACCTACCTGGCTTCGACACGTGAGCCAGTACCTACAATGTTGGGGAGCGCTTCGATGAGTGTGCGTGTTGCCGGCACCGAGATGGCTCGGCCGTTTCTCCCGTCGAAGGATTTTGCGCTGTCACAGCGCTTCTATGCGACTCTCGGCTTCGAGCCGCTACTGCTGGCTGTCGACATCGCCATATTCCGCATTGGCCGCGGGGAGTTTCTGCTCCAGGCGCGCTACAACAAGGACTGGGCGGAGAACGCCATGATGCAACTCATGGTGGACGATCTCGATCAATGGTGGCACGACATCGAGGCGTTGGACCTGCCCGGACAGTTTGGCGTCGCGCCCCCAACGCCCCCCGCGGTGCAGCCCTGGGGGCTCCGCATTGCCTACGTGGTCGATCCTGCGGGGGTGCTGTGGCATGTTGCGCAACGGCGAGCGGGCACGAGCCACGACTGAGGTGCTGACGCCGCGGTGCCCCGGGGCGGTTGCGGCCACCCCGCCCAACCCATTTCAGATGAGCGTCACAACCGAAGCACACGTCAGGCCTACCCAAGAGCCAAGAGGAGCGGGAATGCGGTATCTCATGCGTTGTGTGTGGCTGGTCGCCGGCCTATCCACCCTTCCTTTGACCATTGCGGCACAAACACCCGCACCCCGGTGTGAGTCTGCGTTGCGCAACGAGGCCGCGGTGGTGGCTGCCAACGCGGAGTTCGAAGCAGCGATCCGAGAGAGCGATGTGACTCGTCTGGCCAGGCTCTTGGCGGCAGACTTTCTGTTCATCACCGCCAGCGGTGAGGTGCGAGATCGACAGGAACTACTGCGCTCGTATGGTGCCAAGGAGGTGCAACTCAAGGCCTTTCACTCCGAGAACATCACCGTGCGTTTGCACGGAACAGTCGGACTTCTCACCGCAGACATCACGAAGAATGGCAGCTATACCGCAGGACCACGCGCAGGCAGTGTCTTTACCGGACGGTATCGGTTCACTCGCGTCTACAGTTGTGGAGACCATGGCTGGCAGTTGGCCTCCAGTCATGAGAGCCAGTTGAAGGGATGAGCGAGCCGTCAGAGCCAGGGGAGCGCCAACCCGCGCCTGCTGCTTTCGGGACTGACGCCTCGGCCCGCGCCCGCCACAGGGTCCTGCGAAGCATTCACCTTGCAGGTCACGGTACGATGAGACCATCTGGCCGGACAGCAGAACCACATGCCGTAAGGCTGCATACGCAATGAAATATCCGCTGCTCCTCATCACTGCCGTACTCGCCGCGTGCACCTATGGTCCAGCAGAAGACCATGTCACGGTGCAGAGTCTCGCCCTCAAGCCGGATGGCTCGCGGCTCGCCGTCATCGTCAAGTACGAGCGTTCTCAAGTTGCCACGGGTCTCGCGGCGTTCCCCGATGGCGGCGTACCCCGCGTCCTCGTTCAACGCGCGGACCTGTACGTCATCGACCTTCCGTCGCGAGCACTGGTCGACAGCGGACAACTTCTCGCCCCGCCCGCACACCGAATCTCCTTCAGCCCGTGGCTCCTCGGCTGGGTCGGTGACACCGTCTACTTCCAAGTGACAGGCTGTCCGGGTTCACCTGGCGACGAATGTTACGGTGCATTGATCAAGACGTCCGTGTTTCGTCTGCCTCCGCGCGGCAACATCACGACAGCCTCGTTGGGTTCTCTGGCACCCGAACTCACATCCTCGATCACGCGCCCTGGGTACTACCTGAGCGTCGCGAAGGAACCGTATGGCGTCTCGATCGCTGAGGCGCGAGGCACGGCACGCCGACCGCTCATGCGCTTCGTCGGTCTCCGCCTCGAAGTCGTTCCTGCCGAAGGGCCGGGCGCTCCCTGACCTGTTGTGGCAGCCCAGTGCGGGTGACGGGTGAACGGGCGCATCGGACTGGGTTGCCGGTGTGGGTTTCCGGCGATAAGCTTGGTTGGGCACCGGGTTCGATCTGCCAACGGCACCTCGTTGTGTCCCCTCTTCCTCTCCCACCGGAGTTTCTGCTGATGCGAACCGCTCTCGCCGCCGTGGCGCTCGTCGCCGTGTGCACCGCCTGCGCCCCCCCTGCCACCGACGCCCCGGATGCGGCCGCTGCAACGGCTGCGACGGAAGCCTCCGATGCCGCAGCGCGTCAGGCGCATGACGCCTACGTCGCGGCCATCAACTCAAACAACGTCGACTCAATGCTCGCCATGCTCACCGATGACGTGGTCTTCATGGCGCCCAACGCCCCGCCCTTCATCGGGAAGGACGCGCTGCGGCCTTGGCTCACGGGGTATGTGGAGGCGTTCGACACGCGGTGGGACAAGCCGGTACAGGAGTTCGTCGTCAACGGCGACTGGGCGTGGGAGCGCTACTCGTACACGTCGACCGATACCCCCAAGGCGGGTGGCGATCCGATCGTGGGAACCGGTTGGGGGCTGATCATCTATCAGCGTGGCGCTGACGGTGTGTGGCGCGTGGCGCGCGATGCCTGGGGATCGGATCAGGCGGCAGCGCAGTAACGGCCCATATGTGCGCAACATCTGGCACTCAGGGGTCGCGCGTGTTCACCGCTCGGGACAAGCATGCCAACGATGCGGTTTATTGGGTGACCCGGTCCGGCATCACACTGACAACGATCCTCGCTGCCACGGCCTTGCTGACGGGTTGTGCCAAGCGATCTTCGGGCATCACACCGCTCCCTGAAGACAGCACCGCACCCGGGTGGCACGAAGGCACCCTCGCGCATGGGGGACAGGAGCGAAGCTTCCGGTTCTACATTCCGCGCCGGATGTCCGAGAGGAGTTCAGCTGTACTCCTGCTCCATGGTGGGACGCAGGGCATGGACGAGCTTTTCCGTCCCAACGCGGGGGGCACGCAGGCGTGGCCCGAGTTGGCGGATAGCCACGGATTCCTTCTTCTGGTCCCGAATGGGACCGCGCCAGAGACGGGGAGTCCGCGTGGGGACAATCAGCGCTGGAACGACTGTCGCAGCCCAAGCGGTGGCGAAGTCACGGGTTCGACGGCGGACGACGTTGGCTTTCTCGTGGCCCTCGCTGACTGGGCCGAACGACGGTTCGCCGTTTCGCCCCGAGTGCTCGTCACCGGTGCATCGAATGGCGGGATGATGGCGTACCGGTTCGCTACCGAACGCCCCGACCGCGTGGCGCGCGTCGCGGCGTTCGTTGCGAACATGCCCGAAGGCGGCGAGTGCGCTGACCCAACCCGTCCGGTACCCATCCTTCTCGTCAACGGCACCGCGGATCCGCTCACGCCGTATGCTGGAGGGCAGGTCGGCGGCGGCGAAAGAGGCAGCGTGCGTTCCGCCGAAGCGACGCGCGACATCTGGCGCGCCGCCAATCGAGCGGATGGGCCACCCACCGCGATACGCACGCTTCCTGATGTTGACCCTGGCGACGCGAGTACCATCGTCTGCGAGTCATACCCTGCGTCCGCATTGGGTGCGGAGGTTGAGTATTGCCGAGTGGAGGGCGGCGGGCACACGATGCCCTCGATCAACTACCAACTGCCCCGTTGGCTCGAGCGCATCCTCGGGCGGCAGAACCACGACGTGGAAGGTGCTGCGTTCGCGTGGTCGTTCTTGAGTCCCGAGTAGATCACCCTTCCGGAGTCGCACCTATTTTCCTATCCACGCACGATGGGTCACTGCCATGAATCTTGTCCAATGGAAAGGAGGACAAGGGTGAACGAAGGAAACCGGAAATTGGGCGTGGGAATGGCCATCGGGCTGGCGGTTGGCATGCTTCTCTATCGAATCCTCTTCAGCTGACCTTGGCGGCTCGGCCCACGCGCGTCCGTGTCGCATTGCCGGGGAGGGTGCGGGGTCAGAAGGGTCCCTGCGGCTGTTGAACTCGAGGGTGCGACCGCTCGACCGGTGTGCCTCTCCCCATGATCATATCCCAGTGAAATCGTGACATATCCATAGCCGAAAACTGACGGGCGATCCGCATTGTTCCTGCTCCCGCTGGTCGCGACTTTGCTCGCGTCTTCCCATCGCCCAAGGACCCACCCATGCGCCTGAGAGCCTCCGCCGTTCTACTCCTGACCGGTATCGCCGCACTTGCCGGTTGCGCTGATGAAGCCTCCACCCCAACGGCTGCTGAACCGGCGGGGCCCTCGTTCTCGCGCAGCGGCGGCAAGCCGAGTGTGCAGTTCATCGCGCGGCGTGCCCCGGACGTCCTGGTGAACGTTGGCAGTGTCGTCGTCACCCAGAGTGGCTACGGCAGCGGCATGGCGCTCAAGCCCGGGTCGGCGCGCAACTTCTACCTGCTGACCGACCGCGGACCCAATTACGACGGCTTGGGCTCGCCGGCACCCAAGCGCTTTCCGGATCCGTCATTTGCGCCACGCATCTACCCGGCGCACATCGCCGGCACCAAGCTGCAACTCGGCACACCGATCATCTTGAAGGGACCGGACGGCACCCCGATGAGCGGCCTGCCCATTCCCAGCGGTGGTTGTGGCAGCACGAATGAAGTCGGGCAGACGGTTGATGGCACGCCGCTCGCCGCCGATCCGCTCGGACTCGACCCTGAGGGCATCGTGGCGATGGCCGACGGCACCTTCTGGCTGTCTGACGAGTACGGGCCGTTCATGGTGCAGTTTGATGCGACCGGACGCGAGCTGCGTCGTTTCGCGCCGTGCGGTGCGTCGCCAGAACTGCCTGACGTCTACGCGAAGCGCCGCCCGAATCGCGGCATGGAGGGGCTCACGATCACGCCCGACGGTCAGTGGCTGGTCGGCATCATGCAGTCACCACTGCGCAACCCGTCAAACGCTGTCGACAATTCGCTCGTCACCCGCATCCTGTTCAAGCATATCAACAACGGTGACACGCGCGAATACCTCTACCTGCTCGACCGCAGCGGCCTGCAGGGCAACAGCGAGATCCTCGCGATCTCTGACACCCGCTTCCTGGTGATCGAACGCGATGGCACGTTCCTCTTTGGTTCGCCGATGGCGACGCTGAAGAAGATCTATGAAGTGGACATCTCGGGTGCGACCGACGTCAGCGCACTCGGCGGCTTCAATCAATTGTCTGTTGGCGGCACGAAGACGCTCGAACAGGCGACGCCTGCGGACCTTGAGGCGGCGGGCATCAAGGCGGGCATCAAGACCTTGCGCGTTGACCTGCTTGCGCTTGGCTATCCCCACGACAAGCCAGAGGGCCTCGCGCTTGCGCCCGGTGGCTTCCTGTTCGTGATCAATGATGATGATTTCGGCGTCGTGAGTCAGGGTGGCGTGCTTGGCCAGAAGTTCCTGCCGCCGAGTGCCACGGTGCGTGACGCGCCGGCGCTCTGGCAGATCAAGCTGCCGTAAGGTGGTCCCTGGCAGTGACGCTACGTACTACCAGAAAAAGCGCCCGCCTCGGCAATGCCGGGGCGGGCGCTTCCTTTGCTCTCACGCATCTCAGGTCCGAAACGGATACGGCCCGGTGCCCTCTACCTGCGCCTCGGCCAGCTGCACCGGTGCCCCGCCGGGCGCCGCCTGCTGCACGAACCGCGCACGCCGCAGCACTCGAGCGCCCGCCAGCCCGCGATCGATCAGCGGCTCCTCTACCGTGATCAGTTCGCACTCGAGCCGATCGGCATGTACCGTCATTCGGGCGATCCCTTGTGCATGCGTATCGACATACCGGAGGTGCGGGTTCTGGGCCGGATTGCGTGCGGCTTCGGCCTGACGGAAATCGCCGGTCTCCGCCAGAACCGCTGAGGATTTCGCACCGTGCATGAGCGTCAGGTTGAGGGCGGGTAGCGGGTCGGCACCAGGAGGGGCGCCTTTGGCCGAATGCTTGACGATCGGCGCCAATGGGTTGTCGTCCTTCACCGCCCCTGCAAATGCCCGGAAGACGCTCTGCGAGGCGATGCCAGCCACCGCGTATTCCGCCGCAACGTACACCGGGGTGCCGGCATCGAAGTCGTCCGCAATCAGCCCAGCGAAGTTGGCGTGGTGGTCGCCAGTGAGGGAGACGACGTTGCCGATGCGTTCGCTGGCGATGAACTGCATCAGCTCGTTGCGTTCGGTGAGGTAGCCATCCCACGAGTCGATCGTGAACACCGCGTTGCTCGCCTTTGGATCGACCGACCCCAGATCCAGACGCAGCGGCAGTGCGGGCACCGAATTGGCCCAGAGTTTCCACGTTGCCGTGGAATGCTGCATGACCTGCTTCCACCACTCCTTCTGCACGGCGCCAAGCATCGAGCCGGGAGGGGCGTTGCGCTGGCTGTTCGGGAGCGAGGTGTCGCCGAAGGGAATGGACTCGGGTGGATTGCCATTGTTCCAGGCGCGGCCCGCGTCGAAGATCCGCACGATCTCAAGGGGGAGCACATATCGCGCACCGCCGCCGACCGCCTTGGCGACCTCACCCGGAATGCAGTGCCGCGTGCGGTAGGATCGATTGTCGCACACCACCAACTGCACATGCTTGCCCCACTGCATGGTGCGGAAGATGGTCAGCGACGCGACGGCGTCGACGTTGTTCGCTTCGCGGCTGAAGCCGTGCTCGTCGAAGTCCGCGAGGGGTGTGTTGGTCACCGTGGTGGCTGCGAAGTCGTGCGCGAGTGAGGTCACGCCGTTGGTGGCGGCACGGCCCGAGAGAAACGCCGGCACATACTCGAACCACGCCTGATTCGCTGCCACGCGCCGTTCCTGTGCCGGCGCAGGCGGCTCGTTGTACGTCTGCACGGTCTGCCAACAGTCGTCGGTGAATTCGTGGTCGTCCCAGGTGACCACAAACGGCCAACGCGCCCGCGCCGCCCTGAGGTCCGGATCGGCGAGATACGTCTTGTAGAGGTGGCGGTAGTCGTCGAGCGTCACCGCGTAGCGATCGGCCCAGTCCGTGCCTTCTCCCGTCGCCATCCCGCCACTGGGCAGACCCTCGATCTTGCGCGCCGTGCCATAGCCGAGTGCTTCGTAGACGAAGTCGCCGAGGTGGACCACAAAGTCGAGCTGCTCGGCGGGCGGCTTGGCCACGTCTTCGTTGAGCAACAGGCGCCACGCGCCATAGAAGCCGCCCTCATACGATTGGCATGAGGCAAAGGCCAGCTTCACCGCGCGATCGGTTCCGGGTGTCGGTGCCGTGCGTGTGCGGCCCACCAGGTCGATGAGGTCGCCGTCGGCGATGAAGCGATAGAAGTAGATCGTGTCAGCAGCGAGTCCGGTGATGACGACCCGCACCGTGTGGTCGGCGTCCGCTCTCGCGGTGAGCTGCTGCTCGGCCACGACCACGGTGAAGTCCGGCGACGCCGACACCTGCAGCGTCACCGGAACCGACGTCGGCGCCGCACCTGCAAGCGCCTCCACTCTGGTCCAGAGGACCACGCTGTCCGGTGACGGATCGCCGGATGCGAGGCCCTGAGGGAAGTGATATTGGGCCGCTCGCGCACCGCGGATCTGCGCGCGCGCCACCTGTGGCAGCCCAGCGGCGACCGCAAAACAGCCTGCGCCCTGCAGGAACGCCGCGAGAAACTCGCGGCGGTCAAACATGCCACTCATCGCAGGCTCTGCGTCAACTGCACGCTGATGAGGCGCGGCTGGCCAGCAATGAAGGTCGGGATGCCGAAGGCGCCACCGGTGTTGCCGGCATCGATGATGTATTCCTTGTTCAGCACGTTGCGAGCGATCACGGCGATCTCGGTCTTGCCACCAGGCAGCCGGTAGCCGGCACGCAAGCCCACCAGCGCCACGCTCGGCTGCTCGATGCCCTCGACGTTGTCTTCCTGGAAGAAGACGCGCGAGCGCACTGAGATGTTTGGCGACAGGAAGAGGCTACCAGACCGGCTGTCCATCGTCTGCAGCGTGAAGCCGGCACTGAAGCTGTGCTTCGCGGTGAGACGGAAGGTGTTGCCCGCCAGTCCCTGTGCATCGCCGTTGGCGTCGGTGCTGTCAAACTTCGCGTCCACGAAGCCGTAGGTCGCGAAAAGCGTCAGCGACCGGGCCACCGCCGCGCGCACGCTCGTCTCGAGGCCCCACGCACCGGCTCGGCCGGCATCCTCCGGCAGCGTGATCAGACCCCCTGCATCGGGATCGAGACGGGCGATCGTCGTTTGGAAGTTGCTATAGCGGTATCGGTAACCATTCAGATCGAACTGCACGCGATCCTGCAGCAGGCTGGCCTTCAGGCCCGCCTCATAGCTCCACACCGTCTCGGCACTCAGCGTGTCTGCGCCGCTGTCAGTGACGTTGATGACGTTGGGGCGACGGCCACGTGCCACGCTGGCGAAAATGTTCACGGCCGGGCTGACCTCGTACTTGGCGATCGCGCGACCGACCGCTGACGTGAACGAACCCGCGCCAGTGACGCGGCCGTTGGTCGGAGCGAAGAGGTTGTTCGGGCCCGCATCGAGGATGAAGCCCAAGGAGCCCGGCGTGGCACTGTTGGTGACTTCGTAGGCATTGCTGACATCCTCATAGGTGCCGCGCAGGCCTGCGGTGAGCGACAGCCGCGGCGATGGCCGGATGGTAGCATCGGCGAAGAGTTCCGCGGCAACGGTGCGGCCGAAGTTTTCGTATGCTTCCTCGTGCACCGTCTTGAAGGGCGCGCCGGTGAGCGGGTTGTTGGTGACGCTCAGATTGGCGGTCCCATCAGAATTCACCAGCGGAATGAACGGAACGCCTGCACCTGACAGGAACGGAGAGAAGAGTGCGAAGAGGCTGCGCTCATCGGTGCGGAACGGGACGCGCTGGCTGCCCTTCTCGTAGAAGAAGCTCGTGCCCACGAAACCGGCCACCTGGCCGCCACCATCGTAGTTGAAGCGGAACTCCTGACTCAGCTGATCGCCCTTGGCGATTTCATTGAAGCGGAGCACCGGGGCCAGCGTGCCGTCCGCGTCGAACGCTTCATCGGAATCGAAACGGCGCGCGGCGCTGATCGAGGTCAGGGACCAGCCCCGGCTCAGCATCTCGTTCCAGAGGAGCGTGGCGCCGTACACGGAGCGATCCACACCCAGCTCATCGCCGCTCTCGAGACCCACGGGGCCGAATGGTGTGGTGTTGCCGCCTGGGGGTGCATAGGTGCCGCTCTTGAAGCTGATGCCCGGTGAATCATCCTTCTGGTAGTTGACGATGAGGTCCACCGTGCTCGAGGCCGACGGGAGCCAGCGCAGGTTGCCGCGCACCGCGACCGTGTTCTTGCCGTTCAGCGTGCCGCCGGCGGTGTTCTCGAGAAAGCCATCACGCTTGTTGTAGATCCCGCTGAGGCGACCGAAAAGCTTGCCCTGCACGAGGGGCGCATTCACAAAACCGCGCGTGAAGAGCTCTGCGTAGTTGCCTCCACCAACGGTGATTTCGCTCTCGGAGCGATCCGACGCCTTGTTCTGGATGACGTGAACGGCACCGATTTGCGCCCCACGGCCAAAGAGCGTCCCTTGCGGGCCCTTCAGCACTTCCACGCGCTCAAGGTCAAAGAGCTCGACCACCGACCCGCGTGACTTGCTGATCGACACGCCGTCCTGGAACACCGAGACGCGTGGCTCCACCTGGCTCGACCCGTCGTCCGAGGTGATACCGCGGATCACGAAGCCGGGGTTGTTGGCACTCTGCAGCTGGACATTCAGGCCGGGGGTGAAGTTCGATAGCCCGTCGAATTCCTGCACGTTCCGCTCGATCAGCGTGGCGCCATCATAGGCGGTCACGGCGATCGGCACTTCCTGAATGCTCTCGGAACGCTTTTGCGCTGTCACGGTCAGCTCCTGCAACGTGACCGGCGAGGTGCGAAGCAGAATCTCGACCTCGGCGATGCCGTTGGCAGCGATGGTGACGCTCACGGTGTCGGCGACATAGCCGATGGCGCGAACCGCAATGCGCTGGGGCCCAACCGGCACGGCGGTGAAGCGGAAGCGGCCAGCGCCATCGGTCTGGGCCCGTAGCGCGGTGCCCAGGACCATCGCAGACGCCCCTTCCACGGGACGGCGATCCTCAAGCCCATAGACTGAGCCGGCAACCGTCCCGGCGTCCTGCGCCGCCGCGGACGTCACGTTGCCGCCGACAGCGGCGACCACCACCAGAACGAAGGACGCGACACGCGCGCCCAAGCGAGTAGAGCCAACGGGCATAAGGACTCCGGAGGGATCAGAGAGAACAGATGATGGCGAACGGCGTCAAGCATCTTCGTGAACCGTCACGATCAGGTATGGTTTCCCCTCCGGCTTCGTAACGGCCATGTCGTTCGCGAGTGGCGGGTCACATGGTTTAATTTTGAAGAGCCATGCACAAAATTCCATTCGTACTCCTCAGTGCTTGCCTCGTGTCGGCCTGCCATGTGCCGCTCACGCGCACCGGAGCAATGCCACGCAAGGCGGTGTTCATCTTGCTCGATGGCATCCCGGCCGATGTGATTGAACGAGTGCCCACGCCAGCGATCGATGAGATCACCGCGGCGGGCGGATACACGCGCGCGTATGTCGGTGGCGCGGTGGGGGGCCCCACCGAGACGCCGACCATCTCGGCGCCCGGCTACATGAGCCTCCTGACTGGGACGTGGGCGAACAAGCACAACGTCCGCGGGAACAGCAACCAGTCGCCCGACTACACCTATTGGAACCTTTTCCGCATCGTGGAATCGGTGGAGCCATCCCGCCGGACCGCACTCTTCTCGACGTGGGTCGACAACCGGACGGTACTCATCGGCGCAGGACACCCCGACGCGGGCGATGTCCGGCTCGACCATGTCGCCGATGGATTTGAACAGGACACCATCGCCTTCCCGCACGATTCGGCGTCGCAATACATCCTGGCCATCGATGAACGCGTGACCACCGAGGCTGCGGACCACATCGCGACGCAGGGGCCGGATCTCACGTGGGTGTATCTCCAGCACACCGACGACGCCGGCCATGCGCACGGGGACAGCGAGGCGTTCTTCACGGCCGTGCAGCAGGCGGATGCGCGGGTGGGGCGCGTCTGGGAGGCCGTCAAGCAGCGGCAAGCCTTGGGCGAGGAGTGGATGGTCGTGGTGACCACCGATCACGGGCGTGACGCGCGCACGGGCAAGGGACATGGCGGTCAGTCTGCGCGTGAGCGTACCACATGGATCGTCACCAATCGATCAGATCTCGATGCCCGCTTCACGCGTGGGATGCCAGCGATCGTGGACATCGCGCCCTCGATCTTGCAGCACCTGCGCATCGCCGTGCCGGCTGCGGTCGCACGCGCGATGGATGGCGCATCGTTCCTGCGGACGGATGGGCGATGAGCACGTCGTGACACTACTTCGCGTCGGCATCATCGGCTGCGGGCGAATCGTTCAACTCGCCCACCTGCGAATTCTCCGGGACACCCCCGGGGTGCAGGTGGTGGTGATCGCCGATCCCGACCCTGCCATGCGTGAGCTCGCGACGACACTGGTCCCGGGTGTTCGTGTCGTCGCCGACGTCGAGGCACTCCTCGCCGAGCCGGCACTCGACGCGGTGGTCATTGCGATCCCCACGCCGCAACACCACGCCGCCGCGGTGGCCGCGTTCGCGCGTGGTCTGCATGTCTATCTTGAAAAGCCGATTGCCCCCACACTCGCCGAGGGCGAGGCGATCATCGCGGCGTGGCGCCGAGCGGGTACCGTCGGTGTGGTCGGCTTCAACCTGCGCTTCAACCATCTCTACCGCGAAATGCGCGACGCCATCAGGGCGGGAGCGATCGGCGCACCGGTCAGCGTGCGCACCTCGTTCACGGCCTGCTGGCCTGGTGATCTGGTCTGGCGGATCGACCCATCACGTGGCGGGGGGGGATTGCTCGAATTGGCTTCACATCATGTGGACCTCTGTCGCTTTCTCTTCGACACCGAGATCGTCGCGGTGGATGCGCATTGTTGGTCCAATCGCGGCCCGGATGAAGCTGCGATGGTGCGCCTCGCCCTCGCCAACGGGGTGCCGGTGCAAACCCACGTTGGCTACGGTACGGTTGAAGAGGATCGTTTCGAGGTGTACGGCAGTGAGGGCAAGCTGGTGGTGGATCGCTACAATGCCCTGGCACTGGAACGGGTCCCATTGCGCGCTGGCGGGGGACTCGCCACGGCGGTGCAGCGCCTCGCGCGTGAAGTGCAGGCCTTCGGCTACGGCCTCGAGAAGCGCCGCATGCCGGCGCAGGAGCCGTCCTATACGGCATCGCTTCATGCGTTCCTCGACGCGGTGCGCACCGGGGAACAGCCCCGTCCCGACCTCGACGACGGTTTGGCGGCCCTCCGCGCGGTCGATGCTGCTCGCACGAGTGCGGCTCGTCGCACGGAGGAGGCATAATGCCATCCCCTGCGATGACCGTGGCGCTTCTGACCCCCGACACCTTCGCGACGATTGCGCGGACGGTCGCGCATGTCGCGGTGCAGGATGTGGTCGGCTCGATCGAATTGCTCATCTTGGCCCCTGATCCGGATACCGTTGCGGTCGATCCCGAGGCAATACGAAGCTTCCACTCCGTGCGAGTGGTGCGCGTGGCCTTCGAGGACGGGAGTGGCGTCGCCAGGGCGACCGCCGTGCACGAAGCCGCCGCTCCGGTGATTGCCTTCGGGGAGGATCACTGTTTTCCGGCGCCCGGTTGGGCACGCGCCCTTCTGGAGGCGCATGCCGGCACCTGGGCTGCGGTGGGGCCGGTGGTCGAGAACGCCAACCCGACAACGCTGGTCAGCTGGGCCGACCTGCTGATGGGGTACGGGCCGTGGCTCGCCCCGGGACGGTCCGAGGTGCGCGATCACCTGCCCGGCCACAACACGAGCTACAAGACCTCAGCGCTCCGTGCGTGTGGCGAGGAGTTGCCGGCCCTGATCGAGGCCGAGACGCCTTTGCAATGGCGACTGCGGGAGCGCGGCGAACTGCTGTATCAGGAAGCCAGTGCCCAGGTCGCGCACACCAACTTCGAGCAATGGGGCACCTGGCTGCATGTCAGCTTCCACGCCGGCCGCGTCTTCGCGGCCACGCGCGCGCTCCACTGGTCCACGCTGCATCGTCTCGCCTTTGCGCTCGCCACGCCGCTGGTACCGTTGGTGCGGTTGCGTCGTCATCTCGCGCAGGCGATGCAGGCGGGATGGGCACCGTCCCTGACAGTACGGGTCGCCCCCACGCTCTTCATTGGCCTGCTGGTCGACGCGGTGGGACAGGGTGTCGGGTGCCTCGCGGGCGCTGGCGCCTCGCGCGCGGCGCTGGTGGACTGGGAATTCCGCCGCAATGAACCGCGGTCAGCACGAGCCCGTTCCACGGGATGATGTCCGACTCGCACCCCTTCGTCACGGTGGTGATTCCCACCTACCAGCGTCCCGCCGCGTTGGCACGTTGTCTCGCCTCGCTCGCGGCGCAGGACTATCCCGTGGAGCGATTCGAGGTCGTGATTGCGGACGATGGGGGCGGCATGGCGCTCGACGATGTCGTCGCGTTGCATGCCACCACCATGACAATCGTACCACTCACGCTCGAGCATGGCGGCCCCGCTGCGGCCCGGAATCAGGGTGCGGCTGCCGCTCGGGGCGAGATTCTCGCGTTCATTGATGACGACTGCACTGCCGATCCCCGGTGGCTCTCCGCGCTTGTTGCTGCGCTCGCTCAGCATCCTGACGCCGCGGTTGGCGGGGGTATCGTGAACGGCGTGCCGGAGAATCCCTACGTCCGGGCCAGTCACACCCTGCTCGCGTTCCTCTATCATCATTACCATGAGAAGCAGCGTGGCTGGCTGCCGTTCTTCACGACCAACAACCTCGCCGTGCGCACCGAGACCTTCACGGCGGTCGGCGGATTCGATCCGAGTTTCATCTTCGCATCGGAAGATCGCGATTGGTCCGACAGGTGTCGCCGCGCCGGGCATCCGCTGGTCCACGCACCGGACGCTTTGGTCACGCATGCACCCAACCTGTCGATGGGCCGCTTTCTCCGGATGCACTTCCGTTACGGCGAGGGGGCGTGGCGCTTCCATCGGGCCCGTGCGGCGCGGGGCGAGCACGCTCGTCAGGTGGAACGGGGCGACTTCTACGTTGGCATGTTGACCGCCCCGTTCACGCAGGGTGACCCCCAGCCGGTTCGCCAATCCCTGTTGCTCCTGATTTCTCAGGCGGTCGCCGTGCTGGGCTATGCCGAGGCAGCCTGGCGTGCTCGGCGCGGCAAGATCACCACGCAATGATCCGGCTGCCCCCCCTCACCCGGTGTTGCGCATCCCCGCCGCGACACCGTTTACCGTGCTCAAGAACGCCTCGAACAGTGCCGGATCTGCCCCTTCCTCCCGTAGCCGACTCAACACCTCGGCCTGCACGAGGTTGATGGGATCGACGTACGGATTGCGCACATCAATCGACCGCCGCAACACCGGGTTCTCCTCGAGCAGGTGCGCATGCCCGGTCACCTGCAACAGGACGCGCTTCGTGCGCGCCAGGTCCTCACGCAGCGCCACACCGATGGATCGGAGTGGCTCGGGCACCAGTGCCTCGTCGTAGATGGCGGTGATCTCCGGCGAGGCCTTGGCGACGACCATCTCGATGAGATCGAGGGTAGACCGAAAGAACGGCCATCCCTCGTACATCGCCCGGAGTTCGGTGGCGTGCCCGGCTGCGAGTGCCTCGTCGAGTGCAGCGCCCACGCCGAGCCACGAGGCAAGCAACAAACGCGTCTGCGTCCATGCGAAGACCCACGGGATCGCACGCAGTGAATTCACTCCGCCGCCGGATCGTCGGCGTGCCGGGCGGCTCCCGGTGCGCAAACGCCCCAACTCGGGTTCCGGTGTGGCGGTGCGGAAGTAGTCGATGAACTCCGGTGTCTCGTACACGATGTCGCGGAAATGCGCGCGCGATGTGTCCGCAAGCGTCTGCATCCGTGACCGCCATGCGTCGGGCACCGTCGCGGAGCTGAGGAGGGACGCCTCAAGCGTGGCGGTCGTGTACACTTCCAAGGTGCGATCAGCGATGGCCGGCAACCCGAACTTGGCGTCCACCATTTCGCCCTGCTCGGTGACGCGAATCGTGCCGTTGATCGAGCCCGGTGGCTGGGACTGAATCGCCAAGTGCGTGGGGCCGCCACCCCTTCCCACAGAACCGCCGCGACCGTGAAACAGGGTCAGTCGCACGTCATGCTGCATCGCGACGGCGACCAGTCGCTCCTGTGCCGCGTAGAGTTCCCACGCGGCGGCGAGTCGGCCGCCGTCCTTGGCGGAGTCGGAATAGCCGATCATCACTTCCATCGTGCTGCCGACACGCTCCCGATACCACGGCAGCGAGAGCAGCGCGTCCACCACCTCCGCCGCCCGTTGCAGGTCGTCCACTGTCTCGAAGAGCGGTACCACGCGGAGCGGTGGTGTCAGGCCGGCGCCCTCCTGCAGCGCGCGCACCGCGAGCACGTCGGAGGGGTGTGCCGCCATCGAGATCACGTACGCGCCCAAGGCATCGCGGGGCAGGGTCGCCGCGGTGCGCAGGGTGTCGAGGACGTCGTCCACCTCCGGGGTGAACCTCGCCTTGGTCGCGACGGTATCGGCGATGACCCGTGACCCGCCGCTCAGTTCTGCGTGCAGGAATGCCTGTCGAGCCGACTCGTCCCACTCGGCGTATGAACCGACAGCGGCCGCGCGGGTGATCGCATCGAGTGCGTCGGTATGGCGACTGGCTTCCTGCCGCAGGTCCAGCGGAGCGAGCGAGAGCCCGAGGCTGGGTAGGCGACGCAGGATGTCGAGGAGCCGCCCATCCGCGACGCGTCCCGCCCCGGTCTCGTGCAGGGAGCGGTAACAGAGCCGCAGCGGTTCCGCGAGCGCGTTGGCGTCGGCGTAGTCGTTCTGGTCCGGCGTGTAGTCCGCCTTCAATTCCAACAGGTTCGTCATCCGTTCGCGCATCGCGAGGAGGCGGGCAATGACCGGCTTGAGCAGCGCGCGGTACGGTTCCGGTGCGTCGCCAACGGCGGCACGCAGATCGTCATTCGCCCGGTGCATCGACAGTTCGTCACGGAGGGCTTCGATCTCCTGACGGTACAGGTCTGCGGCCATCCAACGCGCGAGCATCACCGCCTGCCCGGTCACCAGCGGGGTGACGTTCGGGTTGCCGTCGCGATCGCCCCCGATCCAGGTCCCGAACCTGAGCGGCGCGGCGTCCAGCGGAAGTCCTCTCCCCGTGGCATCGTGCAGCGCGCGGTCAATGGCGCGCAACGAGCGCGGTACGGCGTCCCACAGCGTCTGCTCGAACGACACCAGCCCCCACTTCACTTCCTCGAAGGGCGTCGGTGCCTCGCGACGCACCTCGTTGGTGAGCCAGAGGGTGGTCACCTCCGCCGCGAGGGCGCGCGTCAGTTCCTCTCGTTCGCCTGGTGTCAAGTCAGCGCGATCGCGTTCGCTGAGGAAGTCGGCGATCCGTCGCTGTGTGCGCCGTACGGTGCGCCGCACCACTTCCGTGGGATGGGCGGTGATGACCAACTCGACGTGCAACGATTCCACGGCCGCACGCAGGGCCTCCGGCGACACTCCGGCTTTGAGAAGGCGCGGAAAACTCTCGGCGAGGGAGCCCCGTTGCGGTCCGTGGTCGGGCGCGCGGAGATAGTCGCGCCTCCGGCGGATACGATGGTGCTGCTCGGCGATATTGGCGAGACCGAGAAAATGGGCAAAGGCGCGGGCCACGGTCAGCGCATCATGCACCGAGAGTGCTCGCAGGGCACGGGTCAGTTCCTCGCGTGCCACCAGGCCGGCGCGAGCATCCTTGGCCAGGGCGCGCACGTGCTCGACCGTTTCGTACAGCTCGGTGCCCTCTTGCTCGCGCAGTGTGGCGCCGAGCAATTCGCCGAGCAGGCGGACATCGGCGTGGAGCGGGGCGTGGGGGGAGCGCGTGGTACTAGGCATGGGCGTTGTCCGGAGACGCCGCATTGATGGTGCGATGTCTCGATCTTTCGGATGACATCGCAGCGATCAAGGCGGACGAACCCGGTCGCCAAAGGTGGTGCCGGTCATGATCAGCAGCAACAGCGTTAACTTGAGATATCGAGTGAAGTTACACGGAAGATCAGTGACAAGGAATGGATGATCAGTCCGTTGGGCACGATCCGTTGCGGCATTCACCACGCATTCACCACGAGTGTCATCAGATGAGTACTTCGCGGTGGTTGGGTCTCGCGGTTGTCATTCTGCTGCCAGCATGTCAACAGGTCGCGCCACCGCCTGAGAGGGCGGATGAACTGACGCAACCACCGATACAGAACGCTATACCCCTCTGGCTGACGGCGGATGGATGGGGTGACCTTCGTATCGGCATGACGCGTCAAGAGGTTGTCGCTGCTATGGGGGAGGATGCGAATCCGACCGCCGTTGGTGGCCCGGACCCGGAGCAGTGTGATCAGTTCCGACCCGAGCGCGCACCGGAGGGGCTATTGGTGATGCTCGAACAGGGGCGTCTCACGCGCATCTCCGTGAGCGCAGGCAGCGGAGTCGCAACCGAGGGTGGCATCACGGCAGGTGATTCGGCATCTGCGGTCACGAGCCACTTCGCTTCGAGAGCGGTGTCGACACTTCACAAGTATTGGCCTGCCCCGGCCGAGTACTTGACGGTGTGGACGGTCGAGCCACCTGACGCAAATGCGAAGGGGGTTGTCTACGAGATTGGTGAGGACGGCCGCATCGTCCATATCCACGCCGGCAGCGCGAGCATCCAGTACGTCGAGGGGTGTCTCTGAGTGCGAGCAGACATTGCGCGCTGACAACTCAAAGGAGCGTCCCGCAGTTGGCTCCCCTCCGATTGCGTGGCGATGGCTCGCGGTCTACTACGCGATCGCGCTGCTTGTCGCGATGCCGTTCAATCTCGGGTGGTTCGCCTCCGCGTTCGGCACGCACTTCGAAGGGACGCCGCTCGCCCGGTGGCCCTGGCTGCCGGCAGCGCTCGGCCCTGCAATCGGTGCGATCGTTGCTCGCCGCTTCGGTCCGCGACTGTTGCAGACCACGTCGGTTGTCGGTTCCTCCGGCTCGAGGAGCCTCGTCAACGGCCTGATCCCCATCGTCATGTTCGGTTTCGTCAGTCCCACTGCAGCGTTGTACGCCCTCGTGGCAGTGCTCTATGCCACCGCTGAAGAACTCGGCTGGCGCGGCTATGTTGCGGACAGTGTCGCCCCACTCCGCTGGCAATGGCGCCTCCTGCTTCCCGCCGCACTGTGGTGGTTCTGGCATCTCCGCTTCAACACCACCTTCGATCTGGCCGTCTTCCCGCTCATCGTGCTGTTGAGTACGCTCGTCCTTGCCCACGCTGCGAGGGCGTCCGGGTCGGTGCTCGTGCCAGGGGCGATGCACGCCCTCGTGATTCTCCTCTCGACATCCGGCGCGCCCTCCCGGCCAATGCTCATTGCCGGGGGTGCCACCCTCGGTGCGTGGATCCTGTTGGGTTCTGTCTGGCCGTATCCTGCGCCGCAGGCTGCAGCGATTGAAACTCCCGTCGACCATTCCCAACTCCCTCGCCCCTCCGAGTCTCGGGCCGGACCCATCTAGGCCCGACTGGCTGCGGCGATCGCTCTCAAAGGCACCCGATGTCCGAACACCACCTGACCATTCTGCAGCTCAACGACCTGCACGCCTACCTCCAACCGCACCCAGAGGTGTTTCGCGCCCGCGGTGGGTTCCGATACCAGACCTGCGGCGGGTTGGGGCGCATCGCGACGGTGTTCAAGCAGGTGCGCGCGGAGCGACCTGGCGCCGTGCTCGCGCTGGACAACGGCGACACCTTCCACGGCACCTATGTGGCCGTCGCCTCGCAGGGCGAGGCCCTGGTACCGCTGATGAATGCGCTCGACCTGGACGCCACGACGGCCCACTGGGAGTTTGCGTACGGACCCCAGCGACTCCAGCATCTCGCGTCACGTCTGACGTATCCCGTTCTGGCGATCAACTGCTACGAGGCCGGGAGCGATCGGCTCGTGTTCCCGCCCCGCCATATCGTGGAGCGCGCCGGGTTGCGCGTTGGCATCGTTGGCATCGCATCGAACATCATCGACAAGAGCATGCCGCCGAGCTTCTCGACTGGAGTGCGTTTCACGCTGGGCAACGCTGAACTGCCGGCGCACATCGAGCACCTGCGCCGAGTCGACAAGGTTGATCTGGTCGTGGTGCTGTCGCACCTCGGCTTCCCGCAGGACGCCAAGCTGGCAGCCGAGGTCGCAGGGATCGACGTGCTGCTGAGCGGTCACACCCACAACCGGCTGACGCGGCCAGTCTGGGTCGGCGGGACACCCATCATTCAATCGGGGTGCCACGGCTCGTTCCTCGGGCGGATGGACCTGACGGTCAGCAGCGGGAGGGTGGTGGATGTGCGACACCAGCTCCTCTGCGTGGATGAGTCGATCGTGCCGGACCCCGAGATGGCGCACCGGGTGCACGTAGCGGTCGGGCCACACCGCGAGTATCTCGACCAGATCGTGGGCGAAGTGGGTGGCCCACTGGATCGGGCGACGGCTCTCGAATCGACGATGGACAATGTGCTACTCGACGCGATCGCTGGCGCCGCGGGGACGCAACTGGCGTTCTCGAACGGCTGGCGCTACGGCGCACCGATCCTGCGCGGTGCAGTGACAATGGAACAGCTATGGAACATCGTCCCAACCGCGACGCCGATTTCGACGATCGAACTTACGGGCGACGAGCTTTGCGCGATGCTCGAATCCAATCTCGAACGTACCTACGCCGGCGATGCGTACGGGCAAATGGGTGGCTTCGTGAAGCGTTGCCGTGGACTGAATCTGTACTTCAAGATGGAAAACCCGGCCGGTCATCGCATCGAAGCATTGCTTGTTGGCGGCAAGCCGATCGAAGGGCCCAAGGTGTATCGTGCCGCGATGCTGGGGGAGCAGGGTGTGCCGAAGCAATATGGCCGGAACCGGCTGGAGGTCGGGGTCAATGCGATCGAGGCGCTGCAGCAGTTGTTTGCGAGCACCCGCGTGGTACGGGGTACCCGGCGTGGCAGTGTCGTGGCAGTGTGACGGACCCAAACCGGGGGGAGGGTTGTGCAGGTCCGCTGCATTTCCCACGATTGAGCGCGACATGGCAAGCTGATTGCGCCGGCAGGTCAAGGACGAGTGGGTGCCACAACCGCTGTGCGGCAGACCGGGGAGTGAACGTCTCTCTCTGATGCTGCGACCCCCTCGGTGGGCGCTGAATCTACTCCTGCAGCACGCACCATTGCGGAGCAAGTCCCAGATGCACTGTCACAGTTTCCCACCGATTGCGCGCCGGGATGCCCGAGTCCTGATCCTTGGGACAATGCCGGGGAAGCGGTCGCTGGAGGAACGGCAATACTACGCCCATCCGCAGAACGCATTCTGGGGAATCATCACGGATATTCTCGGCGCCGGCGTCGGACTCCCGTATGGGGAGCGCGTATCACTCCTCACCGAGCACCGTGTCGCGGTGTGGGATGTCCTGAGATCCTGTTCCCGAGCGAGCAGTCTCGATGCGGATATCGAGCCGGCCACGATCGTTCCCAATGACTTCCAGCGCTTCTTCGCCGATCATCCCGACCTCGCGCAAGTCTGCTTCAATGGTGCCAAGGCGGCCGCGCTTTTTGCTCGACACGTGCGACCGCATCTCCCGCCGACCATCGCGGTGGAGTACCACTCGCTTCCTTCCACAAGTCCGGCAAACGCCCGGGTGTCACGCACCGAGAAGCGGCAGGCCTGGCAGGTAATCACCCACGATGCCCAGACTGATGATCACTCCGCGTAGCGCCGCAGGCGCGGTGTGCAGATGAAGTCGAACGGCACGACACTTCACGTCGTCGCGCGCGTGGCGGTGGCGGTCGTTGCGGTCGCGTTGATCATTGGTACCGGCGTTCCCCAGTTTCAGAGCGATGAATGGTGGGTGCGCCTCTTTGATTTTCCGCGGATCCAGATTGCGATCATGCTGGCGCTGACGCTGTCAGCCTATGTGGCGCTACGGTGGCGTGGTTCCTTGCAACGGGTAGAGCATCTGCTTGCCGCGCTGGTCGCGCTGACGCTGGGCTGGCAGTGCATCACCTTGGGCCCCTACACGGCCTTGCACCCCAAGGAGATGCCGGACAGTCAGACCAACGACACCTCCAACCGGATCTCGCTCCTGATCTACAACGTCCTGTCCGACAATCGGGATGTCGCTGCGCTTCAGGAACTCATCCGTGACACGGACCCCGACATCATTCTGCTGAGCGAACCGACCCAACGGTGGCTCGACGAACTCACTGGGTTGGAGGTTGATTATCCCTACACGGTCTTCCAGCCACAGGACAATGAGTATGGCAAGCTGCTCTATTCAAGACTGGAACTGACCGAGGCTGAGGTCCGGTTCATGATCGAGCCGGGCGTGCCGTCGGTGCGCCTCAAGCTACGCCTTCGATCGGGACAGCTCGTGACCCTCTATGGGGTGCATCCGCGGCCACCGGGACTGATCGAGGAGGGGCGGAGGCACTCTGAAGGGGAGCGGGAGGACTCCGACGTGCGGGACGCCGAACTGCTCCTGGTTGCGCAGGAGGTGGGTGCATTGGGGGACACCCCGGTCATCGTCACCGGGGATTTCAATGATGTGCCGTGGTCGCACACCACGAGTCTCTTCCAACGGGTAGGAGGACTGCTCGATCCTCGGGTCGGTCGCGGGTTCTTCAATACGTTCACCACCAGCACTCGCCTCGTGCGCTATCCGCTGGATCATCTCTTTGCATCCCGGCATTTCCGGCTCGTTGCACTGCGTCGCCTTCATGACATCGGGTCCGACCACTTTCCCTTGCTGGTGATCCTCGACTACGATCCAGATCCGTCCGAACCGAACGAAGAGCCTCGGCCGAAGTCTGGCGATCAACAGGCAGCGGACAAGGCCGTCGACAAGGGAAAGGCGAATGACTGACCCATGAATGCCCTTGCGTGGGACCGCGCAACAAGTCGCCGAATGATCAGGTGGACCGCCTGCCTGCTGGCAATCATGCTTGGCGTGAACGGCTGCGGGGCGGCGGACGACGGCAAATCGTCCAATTCCAACACCGATTCCGTCGATGTGACGCCACCGGATGATACAGGTACGATGCCCGGGTTGTCGCCGGCACCGGAGGTCGTGCTCCGGAACACCCTCGAGCGGACGCTGCGTGGTGACGCCGATCCCGCATCTGAACACTCGTGGTTCACCTCGGCAACCGCCGGTGCGCTCCGCAGCGTGTCCATTGATTCCGTGGGCCACGCGATTGTGGACTTCGCGGACCTGCGCACACTCATCCCAAATGCATCCAGTTCCGCCGGAAGCGAGATGCTGCTGGCAGAATTGAACACCACCGTGTTCAGCGTGACAGCCATCCGTTCCGTCGATTACCTGATCGAGGGACGTTGCGATCTCTTCTGGGAATGGCTCCAGCGCAGTTGCCAGACGGTGCGGCGACCGATGGAGGGATCACCGGCGTCGTCGAGCGATGCATCCGGCGAGGGAGTGCCGTGACGCGAAAGCCCCAATCGCGGGGATGCGCGTTCGCCCCACCTTCTCCACCGTGGAGATTGTGAAATGCGATGTGCTGGTTGGCCCCCGCCCGAACGCGAAGCGTTCTCGACGGGACCGAACGACAGGAGGAATCGTGAATCGTGCCCTGTTCGCTCTCTCGGCAATGCTTGTACTCAGCTCGTGCGGTGGCAGGCGGATCGCCCCTGCTGATCCCCGCGAGGAACCGGGGCAACTCCTGCCGGGGGAACACGAGTTCGCCATACAGCACTCCGGCCGTAACCGGTACTACCTGGTCACGGTCCCGTCCCGCCCATCAGGTGATGGGCCGCTCCCTGTGTTGTTGGCCTATCACGGCGGCGCCGGTAACCCATCGCAGTTCAAGCGTTCGGCCGGGATTGATCAGGTCGCTGAACGCGAGGGCTTTGTGGTGGTGTACCCGGCGGGCACTGGCGCCGGTCGGTTCCTGCTCACCTGGAATGCCGGCACCGAGTGCTGCGGTCGGGCTCTGAGCCTCGGCGTTGACGATGTGGAATTTACCCGCGCGATCATTGATGATCTGGCTCAGCGCGTTCGGGTGGATCGTGCCCGGATCTACGCGACGGGCCACTCGAATGGGGCGGGGATGACCTATCGGCTCGCCGTCGAGGCCCCCGACCTGGTGGCGGCCATCGTGCCGGTCGCGGGCGCCAGCATGGGCATAGCACGCTCGACAGCCACGCCGGTCCCGCTGTTGCACATCCACAGTGCGGATGACCCTCGAGCGCTGTACGGCGGTGGGCTGGGTCCGGAGTTCCCCGGGACAGACGTTCGCGTGCAGCACGCTCCGGTTGCTGACGAGCTGACGTTCTGGAAACGACTGAACGGTTGTTCGGGTGAGGCCGTGGTACAGGAGGAGCGATCGGGTGGGGCAGCGGCACCCGGCCAGACCGCCGAGAGGTTGGTCTGGACATGCGACGCGAGTTCACCGGTGGAGCACTGGCGCCTCCGTGGTGTCGGTCACGGCTGGCCCGGTGGCTCGGAGCGAACCGCCGAACGGATCGTCGGGCCAGGCACGACGATCATGTCCGCTGCAGAAGAGGTGTGGGCATTCGTGCGTCGCTTCCGGAAATAGGGCAAGCGGCCAATGTGCACTCACAATAGAGGACTGCGATGACAGATCGAGAGCGCCCCCCCTTCCATGCCAAACGCGGCTACAGGCTCTTCTCTGGTGTCTTTGGTGCATTCCTCCTTGGCGTCGGGGTGTACGCACTTGCCCTTGGGTTCGCTCCGATGAGTGCACTGCACCTTGTCGGCGGAATCGGACTGGTCCTCGTCGGCGGCAACATGGTTGTATCAGCGTACGCGGCGAAGGAATCATGGTTGTCCCGACTCGGCCCATTGCCGTAACTCCTGCCGCCATCGTTGCAGCTTCCCACCCCTCTTCAGCACCACCCCCCTTTGAGCTAGCTCCGCCACCATCGGCCGGTTGACCACGACGATCGAGAGCTAGGCCGAAATTCCATCGGTCGGGTAATGGTGGCGCTTGCGGCGAACTGCGAGGTTCCGGCTCACGGACATTCACGTCCGTACCAATCGACCGGAGCACCTCATGCGCCACGCAGCAATCCTTTCTCTCCCCTTTCTGGGTGCGTTCGCCTGGGGAGGGTCTCTCGCGGCTCAATGCGGCCTGGGCTCTGCTCAGCAGTTTGCCGTGCTCGGAGCCTCCACCATCACCAACACCGGGTCGACCACCATCAACGGAGATGTCGGGCTCTTCCCAGGCACGTCCATCACCGGCTCCGGCGGCTTCACCCTCACAGGTACCGTGCACGCCACCGACGGGGTAGCGTCTCTGGCGCAGGATGACGCGACGACTGCCTACAATTGTTTGGCAGGTCAGGCGGTCACCTCTGATCTCACCGGCCAAGACCTTGGTACGGTTGGAGTGCTCACGCCCGGGACCTACCTGTTCTCGTCATCGGCTCAGCTGACCGGAGCATTGGTGCTCGACTTTGCCAGTGACCCGACCGGGATGTTCATCTTCCAGATCGGTAGCACGCTCACCACAGCGAGTGCGTCCTCCGTGACCACGCTGAACGGTACCGCGGGGAGTGGCGTGTATTGGAACGTTGGGAGTTCCGCCATACTGGGCACCACTACGTCCTTCCTGGGCAACATCATTGCCACGGCATCGGTGACACTGAACACCGGGGCCACGATCGTCTGTGGCCGTGCCATTGCCCTCAATGGAGCTGTCACCCTGGACGGCAACACGATTTCAGGTGATTGCACCAATGGTGGCGACTATGGCATTGGGGGGAGCGATTACGGCAGTCTCGGGTTCAGTGGTGGTGTTGACGGTGGTGATGACAGCAATGTCGTGCCGGAGCCGGCAACGATGACGCTGCTCGCGACGGGTTTGGCGGCACTGGCCGCGAAGCGGCGGCGCCGTTCGTGAAGCTCGCCACGTCTCCACCGTCGCCGGGACCATGCATCGTGCCCCGGGTGGGGACTGGAGTCACGGGCCGGTCGCACATGAGTGCGCCTTCTGCTGATCGACGGAGAGGCTGAGCATGTCGCTCATCCTCCCGTCCTCCGGTCAGACCCCGTTCGGTTCTTGACCGGCGCTCCATTCACCTCTCTTCTCCGGACCTCACCATGCCCCCTCGCAAAGACTCCAGCACGTCATCCGCAGAGGACGCGGTGGCCGCCACCAAGACTGAAGATCTTGCCACCCACACTGAATCCTCGACGGACGCGCTGTTGACGACCAATCATGGCGTGCGAATCAATGACGATCAGAACACGCTGAAAGCCGGCACACGTGGTCCGTCACTCCTGGAAGATTTTCACTTTCGGGAGAAGATGACCCACTTCGATCACGAACGCATTCCGGAACGGGTCGTCCACGCACGGGGTGCTGGTGCACATGGTGTCTTTCGCGTGTACGAGCCGATGGGGGCGTTGTCCAAGGCCGCGTTCCTCCGGGATCCTGCCAAGGAGACCCCGGTCTTCGTCCGCTTTTCGACGGTTGTCGGGTCCCGCGGCTCCACAGATCTCGCGCGGGACGCCCGAGGATTTGCGGTGAAGTTCTATACCGACGAGGGCAATTTCGATCTGGTCGGCAACAACATGCCGGTGTTCTTCATTCAGGATGCGATCAAGTTTCCGGATCTCGTGCATGCCATCAAGCCCGAGCCGCATCGGGAGATTCCCCAGGCCGCGGCGGCACACGACACATTCTGGGACTTCATCTCTGTCACACCAGAGTCGATGCACATGATCATGTGGGTCATGTCCGATCGTGCGATCCCGCGCAGCTATCGGATGATGGAGGGCTTTGGTGTGCACACCTTCCGGATGGTCGCGACGGATGGCACCTCACGGTTCGTGAAATTCCATTGGAAGCCCCTCCTGGGGGTGCATTCCGTGCTCTGGAACGAGGCCCAGAAGATCTCGGGGTTCGACCCCGACTTCCATCGGCGTGACCTCTGGGATGCGATCGATCAAGGGCACTTTCCGGAATGGGAGCTCGGTGTGCAGGTTGTCGAGGAGCAGGACGAATTCGCGTTCGACTTCGACTTGCTTGACCCAACCAAGTTGATCCCGGAAGAACTCGTGCCGGTGCAACGCATCGGCCGCATGACACTCAACCGCAACCCGGACAATTTCTTCGCGGAAACCGAGCAGGTGGCGTTCCACATCGGGCATGTGGTTCCCGGTATCGACTTCACCGACGATCCGCTCCTTCAAGGTCGATTGTTCTCCTATACCGACACCCAGTTGCTGCGGCTGGGCGGGCCCAATTTTCACGAGATTCCGATCAACCGGCCGCTGGCCCCGGTCCACAACAACCAGCGTGACGGGCTGATGCGCCAGACGATCAATCAAGGCAAGGTGGCATATGGCCCGAACACGATGGCGGGCGGGTGTCCCTTCCAGGCGGGGATCGCCGCGGGGGGCTTCACGAGTGTGCCCGTTCCCACGACGGGCGTGAAGGTGCGCGAACGGAGTCCGTCGTTCTTTGACCACTTCACCCAGGCGCGGATGTTTTTCCTGAGCCAGACCGCACCGGAGCAGCTGCACATCATCAAGGCGCTGTGTTTCGAGGTGGGCAAGGTCGAGATACTGGCCATCCGTGAACGAATACTGTTCGCCCTGGCCCAGATCGACGGCACGTTGGCGCACGCGGTCGCGAAGGGGCTCGGCATGCCTGTCCCCGAGACGATTCACCCGCCGCTCAACCAACAGGTACCCGCTGACGGTGATGTCGAGGCCCATCAGCCCACGGCGGTCAATCGTGACGCCGCACTATCCCCGGCGCTCAGCATGCTGACGGCGCCAATCGAGGGAGTGGCCACTCGCCAGATCGCAGTGCTGCTCACCGAGGGATTCGATCGCGCCAACTTCGACGCCGCGCGTGCCGCGATCATCGGCGCCGGCGCAACCATCAAGACCGTGGCCCCGCATCTCGGTGAGGTCACCGATGCCGCTGGGGGTACCGTCCTGGCGGATTGCTCGTTCCTGACGACGGCATCCGTGCTCTATGACGCGGTCTTCGTGGTGGACGGAGCCGCGAGTGTTGATGGCCTGGGCAAGGAGCCCGATGCATTGCATTTCGTGCGTGAGGCCTTCAAGCACTGCAAGGCGATTGGTGCGATGGGCGAGGCGGAACGGTTGCTCACGCAGGCCGGCATTACCCCCAATGGTGACCCCGGTGTCGTCCTGGGCCAGTCAACATCGGGCAATCACGAGGCTTTTCTCGCTGCGGTGGCGGTCCATCGGCACTGGGCTCGTGAGGCGGCGGATGTGATGCCGGCGTGAACGCCACGCTGGGGCGGTGATCGCACCGAACACACGCGGCGATCACCCCTCACTCCTCGGAATGACACATCTCCATCTCGCGAAGGCGTGGTGCGCGTGTGATATCACTCCCATGGTCTGGTCCACGAGAATCTCAGGCACAGCGCGGGAAATCGCGCAGGTGCATGGGCTGTGTGGCGTTCGTCGCTGGTAGCGTCACCGCCTCTGCTACTCACTTGATGGTTCACCCATTCACTCTGGAAGGAGACATCCATGTCTCTCGATACAATGCGGGACCTGCTGGTTGCTGAAATGAGCGATGTGCTCAGTGCGGAAAAGCAGTTGATTGCGGCATTGCCCAAGATGGCAAAGGCGGCCACCGCACCGAACCTGAAGAAGGCGTTCTCCAGTCACCTCGCGGAGACCGAGAAGCAGGTGACTCGCCTGGATCAGGCATTCACCGCACTGGAGGAAAAGCCGAAGCGCAAGAAGTGCAAAGGGATGGAAGGGTTGCTCGAGGAGGGGTCGGAGATGGCCGCGGAAGACGGGGATGATGCCGTCCGCGATGCCGGTCTGATCGCTGCTGCCCAGCGGGTGGAGCATTACGAGATTGCCGCGTACGGCGGCATCGTCGCCTTCGCCGAGCTTCTGGGCGAGACCAAGGTGGCCGGCCTGATGAAGCAAACCCTCGCCGAGGAAGAAGCGGCCGACCGCAAGCTCTCGTCAATCGCCGAGAGCGGTGTCAACCGCGACGCGATGAGCGCGGGTGATGAAGACGAGGATGAATAGCCGGTGAGTCGCCTGCTGCGCGCCTGACGTGCAGTGTGCGGCTCAGATCACGTGCGGAACGCTCCACGCATGCACCACTACCGCTTGAACTCACCGTACCGATATTATTTGTCGTACGGACCGGGAACAATGTCGTGGCGGATGACGTGGATGCGTTGCCCACTCCCACCCATCGGCGCCACCGAAGCGGCCTAGGCGAATCTGGGGGCCCCGGAGGACGACTGATGGATACTCCGGCGGCCCATCGCCAGCTCCGCGCGGTGAAGATCGCGCACACCATCGCGTGGCTGTTCTTCGTTGCATGCATCGCGGGCATCTACGTCGCCGCGTGGATGGGCGCACTGATGTGGGCCAGCGCGTGTGTCGCGATTGTCGCCGTTGAGGTCGCCATTCTGGCCCTCAACGGATGGCGTTGCCCGCTCACGGATGTGGCGGCGCGATATACCACTGAACGGGCGCCCAACTTCGACATCTACCTGCCGCGCTGGCTCGCCCGGTACAACAAGGAAATCTTCGGGCCGCTCTATCTGGGCGGAGTGCTGGCTTCGGGCTACCGCTGGATGACCGCAGCGGTGCTGCCCTACCAGGCGCTTGCGGATGCGGTACTTCTGACCCACTTCGCCGTGGTGCTGTTTGTTGTGCTAGGACTTCCGGTCATCCTGATCGGAAACAGACGCGGCTGGTCGTGGGTCAACATCCGGTGGTGGCGGCTGGCACATCTTGCCGCCATCGGCGTCGTGGTCGTGCAGGCGTGGATGGGGCGGTGGTGCGGCCTCACCGAGCTCGAGTCGTATCTTCGCAAGCAGGCGGGCCACACCGGGTACGACCGCAGCTTCATCGAGCACTGGGTCCAGCGCGTGATCTACTACGAGGTGCCGGTCTGGCTCTTCGCGATACTCTACACCGCGTTCGCCGCACTGGTCGCCTGGGCATGGTGGCGGTATCCGCCATCGGCTGGCCACTCGGGGCGGGGTGGCGCGTCAGGACCTCGTGGTGGCTGAGTCCCGACGCGCTGGCCCGGTCGGTGGCCTCACCCCACCAGCGGCGTCGACACCCCCAGCTTGAAGCCGTCCGGATCATTGAACTGGAACATCCGGGCACCCCACGGGCGGTCGGCCGGCTCGCTGAGGAGCGAGCTCCCGGCGGCCTTGATGCGCTCGGCGGCGGCGTCCACATCCGCCGGACCGGCGACATTGATCTGCAGGTAGAATCCCTGACCCTTGATGCGATCCCAGCCGAGCTTGCCGTCGTCCTGATTGAGGACGATGCGGATGTCGCCGGCGGCAACCACCGCCGCGACGACCCTGCCCTCGTGCTCGAAGCTATGTTCGACGGTGAAGCCGACGGCATCACGGTACCAGCGGATCGACGTCTCCAGATCCTTGCAGGTGAGCGAGCAGCCGAGGTTGGTGGCGTTGAATCCGGAAGCGGTCATGGTCCGTCCTGTGATGGGGTGAAGGCCGACAGCAAGAATAATCTATGCCTAGGGACACGATGACACAGATTCTCCGGCGCCTGCGCGGCGCTTTCGGCATGGGATTCGTCTGGGCGATTGGCGGCGCGCTGGTCGGTGGCCTGATCGAGGGCATCCTCAACATCTTGCCGGGCTCCGACCTGTGGCTTGGCGTGGACATGTGGCCCGCCGCGCTGGCGATTCCAGCCTTCCTCGCCGGGGTGGCCTTTTCCGGCGTCCTGATGCTGGCGGAAGGCCGCCGTGGTTTCGATGAGTTGCGGTTGCCGCGCGTTGCGCTGTGGGGCGCGCTCGGTGGCGTCTTGCTCGGGGGCATCTTCGGGTTGCCACTGGTGGTTCTGGTGGTCCTCGCGCTCACCAGCGGTGTCTCGGCCGCTGGTACACTCGCGCTGGCGCGACGTGCTGAGCCACGGGAACTGATTGGCCGCGGTGCTGAATAGCAGGAGCAAGGGCGCGGCGAGTCCCAATGGGCTTGCAGGTCGGTTGAGGTGGTGGTGTTCTTCGGTGTCCTGTCAGTCGCGCACGCTGGTGTGCCCTTTCACTCGGATCCACACATGCCCTACGTCAATATCCAGATTACCGCCGGCGCGACTCGGTCCCAGAAGGCCGCACTCGTGCGCGACGTGACCGACTCGCTGGTGCGCGAGCTCGGCAAGCACCCCGAGCATATCCACATCGTGATTCAGGAGATCCGCGAGGAGGATTGGGGCTTCGCGGGGCAACTCACCGACGATTGGCGCCGGGCGAGGGAAGCAGCGACCTGATGGCATCGGGGAGGAAATTCACCCGCTGCTACGCACTCATCGGCGCACTGTTCGGGCTTGTCCTCGCGGCGTGGTGTCTCTGGTCGCAGGTCTCAGCAGACTTGCGCGGTGTCAACATCATGGGGCCGGCGGAAATGATGTTCATCACCAGCCTGCCGGTGTCGCTTCTGACGTATCTCGGCTTTCTGATTCCCGCCTCCGAACTCTTCACGCCTGATGGTGGGCCCGTCCCGCGCTTGGTAGCCTATACGTGGATGGCACTCACCCCACCGCTGAATTGGGCCGCCATTGGTGCGGGTATCGGGTGGTGGCAGGATCACCGCAGACTTCGACTCCAAGGAGTGTCACATGACCGACCGTCGCCATAGGCACCACGCAATCGACTACATCGAATTCACCGTCCTCGATATGGTCGAGGCGAAGCGCTTCTATGGGGAAGCGTTCGGCTGGCAGTTCACCGACTACGGACCTGGCTATGCCGGCATTCAAGGATCGTCAGCCGCAGACGAGGTCGGAGGCTTTCGGTTGGATGCGACGATCACCGCTGGTGGTCCGTTGGTGATCCTGTATTCAAGCGATCTCAACCTCACCCGCGACCGTGTAGAGGTGGCTGGAGGGGTGGTCACGCAGGGGCCCTACGATTTTCCGGGCGGACGCCGATTTCACTTCCGGGATCCAAGCGGCAATGAGCTCGCGGTCTGGTCTGAGGTGTGAGGCGGGAGAGTGTGCAGAAGGCATCGTTGCTGGGCGTCACCCTCTCAATACCTCGATCACATCACGGCCCCCTCGCCGAATCGCCTCACCCGCGCGATTTCCGGTGGGACGCCCTCGTGCAGGAGAGATCATCATATGACGCTGACTCGTCCGGTCATCGCGCTCGCGGTAGGGCTTCTGGTGGGTTGTGGCGCGGAGACCACGACCACCCCGCCGCCGCCGGATCCCGTCGCCCCGCAGGTGACGCATCCCGTTGGGGTGATCAGCGCCACCCTGCCGCTGACCGGTCGACCCCACGGAGTCGCCGTCGCGGCGTCGGGTGTCTTCTACATCTCGCAGATTGACGTCGACTCCGTCACGCGTGGTGAAGTCGATTCGCTCACCCAGGCTTTCACCGGGGCCGCCCATGTGGGAGCTGCGCCAGCGCACGTCGCGCTGACACCCAATGGAAACATCGCGTTCACGACCAATCAATTCGGCAACACCGCGAGTGTCGTGGATGTCCCCACCAACCTCGGCACCTCCGAGGTTCCGCTGAGTGATGGGGGTTTCAACCTCCTGGTCGCACCGGACGCGCAGCGGCTCTATCTCACGACCGCCGCCGGCGTGCTGCATGTTGTCAACGTCTCGACCCTCGAGGTGATCGACACGATCGGCGTTGGTGCGGCGGCGAATGGGCTGGCGATCGATGCCGCGCGGGATCGGGTGTTCGTCAGTTCCATCGCCGCCAACCAGGTCACTGCCATCAACACCGCGACCAACGCGGTGGTGCGCACCTACCCGGTGGCCGGGAAGCCACAGCGTATCGCCGTGGACAGCGTCGGTGCC
Source organism: Gemmatimonadota bacterium (assembly GCA_011390645.1). Lineage (GTDB taxonomy): Bacteria > Gemmatimonadota > Gemmatimonadetes > Gemmatimonadales > GWC2-71-9 > Palsa-1233. The sequence goes on along the minus strand of JAABRY010000015.1, from coordinate 5,419 downwards.
ACGCTCTACATCGCTTCCGAGGCGGTCGGGCTGGAGGTGCTCGACTTGGTGAGCGGGGCGCGAACCCCAGTGCCTGATGTCGGGCAGGGGGCCGTGGGGTTGGCGCTCAGCCCCGACGAGGAGGTGCTCTACCTCACGAGGCCTCCCGCTGGCGAGGTGGTGATTGTTGACCGCCAAACGCTGCAGGTTCTCAAGCGGTTCAGCGGGTTGGCGAGGCCCCGCAACGTTGCGTTCACTGTGGACGGGCGAGTGGCGATCGTGACGGGCGAGGGTGGGGTGGTGTACTTCATTCGGTAGGACGGAGGCACGAGTCGGGGATGCGACTGTTGCAAGCGGGTAGGGCCCGCACCCTGGGACCCGACAGTAGATTCCAGAGCCCACTCCCGCGCACATCACTCCTCGCCTGCCTCACACAGGGACCCTGCCATGTCGCCTCTGCTGCGCAACACCTTCGCTGTGCTCGCCGGTATCGTGATTGGCAGTGTCGTCAACATGGGGCTGATCACGATCGGCCCCTCGCTCATTCCTCCTCCGGCAGGGGTGGACACCAGCAGCGCCGAAGGACTGCGCGCCGGAATTCATCTGTTCGAGTTCAAACACTTCCTCACACCGTTCCTGGCGCATGCGCTCGGCACTTTTGCGGGAGCGCTGGTGGCCTACCTGATCGCTACCACACGACGAGCGCAGAAGGCGTATCTGGTTGGTGGAGTGTTCCTCCTTGGCGGCATCGCAGCCAGTCTGGTGATCCCGGCCCCGGCATGGTTCATCGCGACCGACCTGATAGTGGCCTACCTCCCGATGGCCTGGCTGGCGACGAAGGTCGGCGAACGGCGAACGGCGAACGGTGAACGGTGAACGGTGACTAGCGATTGGCGATTGGTGATTGGCGATTGCTGACCTGTTCAAGGCCGTTTCCGACCGAAGTGCAGATTCCTCGACTACGGCGCTGTGCGCCTTCGCTCGGAATGACAAGTCGCGACTGGCCAACCTACGACCTACGACCTACGACCTACGACTTCCATCTCCCGGACCTTCCATGCCATCGAACCACGTTCTCGCCGTCCTCGCGTTCCTCCTTGCTGCACCGCTTCCAGCCCAATCACCGGTGCGCGCCAGGGACCTCGGCATCCCGTTCGAAGGGGTTCCGGGGCCGCTCAATGCGATCACCGATGTGCCAGGAGTCGAGGTCGGTCACCGGACATTGATTCGTGGCGACGGGGCGCTGGTGAAGGGGCAGGGGCCTGTGCGGACCGGGGTCACGGCCATCCTGCCGCGTGGGCGCACCTTTGACCCGGTGATGGCTGCGTACTACGCTCTCAACGGCAACGGTGAGATGACCGGCGTGCATTGGATCGATGAGTCCGGGTACGTCGAGACCCCGATCACGATCACCAACACCTTCAGCGTAGGCGTCGTGCGCGATGCGGTGGTCGCGTGGATGGATTCCACCAGGCTCAATGCCGATCCGGATGGCGGCCTCTGGTACACCTACCCGGTGGTCGCCGAGACGTATGACGTGCTCAACGACATCCTGGGCCAGCACGTGACGCGGGCTGATGCGTTCGCCGCCCTCAATGCCGCGCGAGGTGGCCCGGTGGCGGAAGGCAGCGTTGGGGGGGGGACAGGGATGATCGCCCACTCCTTCAAGGCCGGGATCGGCACCTCCTCGCGGCTGCTACCGAGTGGCCATGTGCTTGGCGTGCTCGTGCAGGCCAACTACGGAGGTCGGGATCGCTTCATGGTGGCGGGCGTACCGGTGGGCCGCGAGATCACCGATCTGCAGCCCAACTACGACGTGCTGGCCCGCGGTTCGATCATCGTGGTCGTGGCCACCGATGCGCCGCTCCTGCCCCAGCAGCTGCAGCGGTTGGTGGAGCGGGTTCCCTTGGCCATCGGACGCATGGGCGGACTGGGGGGGAACAGCTCGGGGGACATCTTCCTCGCCTTTTCCACCGGCAATCCTGGCGCGTGGGGCGCCCGACCGCAGGCCACGCTTGCCGCGCTCCCGAACGATGCGATGGGACCACTCTTCGAGGCGACCGTCGAGGCCACCGAGGAGTCGATCCTCAACGCGATGGTGGCGGCGCGCACGATGGCAGGGCGCGACTCGCTCGTGGTGCACGCGCTGCCGCATGACCGGTTGCAGGAGGCACTCCGGAAGTACGGCCGCCATGTCGACCCCGCCACGCTCCCTCGCACTGCTCCCCCGCAGGCAGGTGAGTGGGATGCGGTCCTCGGACGGTACCGATCCGGCGAGGGCGACAACGAGATCCAGTTGGTCGTGGACGAGGGCCGTCTCTTCGCCGAGCTCGGCCCGACCCGGCTCAGAGTGGTACGCCTCATCGACGGACGTGTCACGATACTCGGTACTGGCGGCCTCCTCATCGAGGTGAATGGCACCACGATGCGCCTCCTGCGAGGCGATACGGTGGTGGATGAGCTGCAGCGAACCGCGAACTGAAGTGCAGATTCCTCGACTACGGCGCTCTGCGCCTTCGCTCGGAATGACAGTCCGCGGGACCTACGACCTACGACCTACGACTGTAGTCCGGCGGCTGATCCTTCGCTTCGCTCAGGACAGGCACCGCCGGCTGGCTATCCCACGCCCCTCACCGCCTCCATCGCCCGCTGCAACGCCGCCGCCTTCGGCGCCATCTCCGCCACCGGATCGCCCCAGAGGTCCAGCTGCCCATGGCCGTCGTGCAGCTCATCCGCAATGAGGGCCAGGGCACGCACCGCCACACGTCGCGTCCGGGCGGTGTCGAGCGCCCGACACGCCGCACGCCAGAGGTCGGCGTCGAGCACGTGGGGTGGCAGGCGCACGGCGCGCGAGGCGGTGGTGTCATCGGCGTGGCGCAGGGCGACCACCAACCGCCCGGCGACGTACCGACGCTCACGCAACCGGCGTCCGAGCCGTTCGGCCATGGGGCGCAGCGTCGCGTGCAGTGCCGCGCGGTCGTTGGTATCGGTGGCAAGGTCGTGCGCGATGCGACACGCGGCCTTCACTTCCGGTGAGAGGACCGGGCGCAGATCCACACCGCGCGCATGCTGATGCAATGTGCGCCCGGTGCGTCCGAAGGCAACGCGCAGCGGTGACTCACCGAGCGCGGCAACCTCGCCGATGCGCTCAAGGTGATAGTCGTGCAGGCGCTCGCGCACGCGATCGACAAGATCAGGCAACAGGGCGACCGATTCCGGCGCGAGGAAGGCCGCCTCGTGCCCGGCGGCCACCGACCACACCTCGGCACCCGCCTCGCGCTTGACCACGGTCGCGGCGCTCTCACTCACGAGCTTGTTGATTGCCGCGCCCACCGCGATCGGGAGGCGCAACTGCTCCTCGGCCTCGCGCTCGATGCGCCGGGCGACGTCCACCGCGCTGCCGAAGAGTCGCTCGGTTCCGGTGATGTCGAGGTACGAATGGCCCCAGCTCCGCGGCTCGATGATCGGGGCGACGCGGGAGAGGATCGCATGCAGCGCCCGGTGTGCGCGTGCCCAGCGGCGCGGGTCAGGTGGGCGGATGATCAGGTCGGGGCAGATGCGTCGCGCCAGGGCCACCGGCATGTCGCGCGCGAGGCCGGCTGCCCGTGCCTCCGCGCTCAGCGCGAGGAGGACGGCGCGGTCGGCGCCGAGCGGTGCGATCGCCACCGGTCGGCGCCGCAACGACGGATCCACCAGCGCCTCGATGGTGGTGCAGAAGGCGAGGGGATCAATGAAGAGAACGGACTTCATGTCGCGGCTTTCGGGTTATGTTCGGTATTCAATCTAACTTGATGGGGAGGAGAGGGGGGATGAAAGGTGAAAGGTGAAACGGGGTGAGGGGTGAGGGGTGAGGGGTGAGGGGGGTATGGTGAACGGTGAACGGTGAACGGTGAACGGTGAACGGGGTGCTTACGACCTACGACCTCTAACGACTAACGACTCATGAAAACTCTCATAATCGGCGCGACCGGTCTGGTAGGCCGCGAGTTGGTGACGTTGAGCGCCGAGCGCTCTGGTGTGTCGCAGGTCACGGCGCTCGTGCGTCGCGACCCGGGAGCGCGTCCATCTCCCAAGGTCCTCTACCGCGTGGTGGACTTCGATCAATTGGGGGATGGTCTCGACGATGCCTTCGCGGTGGACGTCGTCTTGTGCGCGATGGGAACCACGGCGCGTGCCACGCCCGATCCTGTTCGCTATCGGGAGATCGAGGTGGAGATTCCGCTCGCGGTCGCCCGCCACGCTCGTGCGGCAGGCGCGACACGATTCGGCTTGGTCTCAGCGGTCGGCGCTTCGCGCACATCACGGTCCACGTACCTGCGTCAGAAGGCGGAACTGGAGCACGAGCTGGAGCAGATGGGATGGGAGCGCCTGGTGATTGCGCGGCCGTCCGTCCTTCGCGGTGCCCGGGACGAATTTCGTCTGGGTGAGCGGATCGGCCTGCTGCTCGGCGGGCTGCTGCCCGGGGCCTACAAGCCGGTGGACGCCGAACAGGTGGCTGCGGAGCTGTTGCGGGTCGTGATGTTGTCCGGGCCGAAGGTGGAGGTGTTGGACAACGTCACCCTGCGCAGCGCGTTGACGTGACTGCGGACCTCGTCAGCGTGGCCGCGGTGTCGTTCTGGTGACCGCTCGTCCCACGAGGTAGCCGGACGTACCGTCGTCGAGTTGGACGCGAAGCCAGTCGCCCTGTGCCCCCATCACGCGCATTGGCTCGTCTTGCGACAACTGCTGCCGCACCGCGCTGGCCGTGGTCGGGGCCGACCGGAGATTGATCGTGGCGAGCCGGGTGGTGACGGCAGCCCCGAGCAGGGTGGTATCGGCGATGATGGCAGCCGGCGTGGTGTCCGTGAATCGCACATGCGACAGGGGATCCACCGCGCCGCGTCCGCGGCGGTAGATCCCGAAGTGGAGATGCGGCAGCGTGGTGCGGGCGTTGCCCGTGTTGCCGACGAAGCCGATCGTGTCACCGATCGTGACCCGCTGTCCGGGCGTCACGATCTGGCTGTCGAGATGGGCGTAGTAGAGCGACTGATTCCGCGCCTGGTCGGTGAGCCAGACCACCGTGCCACCGAGGTTGTTGGGCGTGGTACTGCGCACGGTGGCAGCGGTGGCTGCCAGGACTGGCGTTCCGCGTGGGGCAAAGATGTCGATCCCCGCGTGTTGTCGGGCGCCGCCGTCGCGGGCGACCCCGAAGTAGCTCTGGATCGCGTCGTTGCCGCGCCCTTCCACCGGAAACGCGAGCGAAGGACCGGTCGCGACGGTGAGCTCGAAACGCCCCCGTCGCAGCAACTCGGGCTGCAGGCGCAGCACGTAGATTCCGTCGCGGTCGGCCTCGTGGTCGAGTCCGAGTATCGCCGCGGCGCTATCGGTGATCGGGAGTGGGATGGCCGTCGCCCGGTGTTCGAACGGCTCAGTGCTGTCAGATGTGGTCTGAAACAAGTCG
>JAABRY010000001.1 GCA_011390645.1 Gemmatimonadota bacterium | reverse complement strand
CGCGCGCCGAATGAACTCCCGTCCCGTGATCGGTTCCGATGACGTGGGAAGGTGCCAGGTCGTGCCATAGGCGTCGTCGCGCATCCCGAGGAACGCCGTCGCGTGTCCGGCATCCGGAGTGAAGGTGAAGGTATGGACCGTCCCGGCATCACCGATCCACTGGGGGGTCTTGCTCGCCCGCAGTCGTTCGAACACCGCGCCGTGCGTGAAGCTCTGGACCGCACCCGGGCCATAAAAATCGGCCGCACGAACGATCATGGCAGTGATTTCGCCACGCGCCATCGTATCCAGCAGCGTGGTGGCGATCTGTGCCCGTACCTCACCCTTGCGACTGCACGGATTGAACGGCGCGATCTCGGTCATCGGACCGACGACCCGCCCGTAGGCGTAGACATTGTCGAAGAAGACCAGACGGGTGCCGTGGCGCACGCAGGCGGCGATGCAATTGTCCATCACACGGGGCCACTCGGCTGCCCAGACGCGGTGATCGTATCGCAACCCGGCAACGAGGTAGGCGACGGCGCTACCCGCCACGGCTCGGTCCACCGCGGCCGGATCAAGCAGGTCGGTTACCGCGACCTCGTCAGTGGAAGATTCAGCTATTGGGGTGCGCCCGGCTTGACGGAGGCGCAGACCCTGCGCAGCGAGCCCCCGGGAGGTCTCACGGCCGATGACGCCATTGGCGCCGAGGATGACGTGCAGTGGGGTCTGGGACATGTGGGAAAGTTAACGCGACCTTGCGCCGTCGCCGGATTCCGCCCTCATTCCCACCATGCTCCTCGCCCCCCACGCCGAGCGCCGCGCCACCCTGCTGCTCCTCGCCAATCTCTGCGCGACGGGAATGCTGGTCGGCCTGATCTGGACCATCCAATTGGTACATTATCCGCTGCTCCACGCCGTGGGCTCGGCCTCCCTTCCGGGGTACCTTGCGGAGCATGCGACCCGGATGACCATCCTGGTCGCACCCTGGATGGTCGGCGAGCTGGTGACGGCGGGACTTCTGCTCCGCTGGCGCCCGTCGGCCGTATCATCCTGGATGGTGGTGGCAGGATTCGCCTGTTGCGTGGGTATCTGGGCCAGCACCTTTCTGGTGCAGGTTCCGCTACACAACCAACTCGCCGAGACTCCTGATCCGGTACTGTTGGACCGCCTGACATTGACCAATTGGCTCCGCACCGTCGGCTGGACGGCGCGGGGCACCCTTTGCCTAATGATGGCCTGGCGCCTGGTCGCCACGCCGGAGAACGCTCGATGACGCCGTTGCGCGCCAAGATTCCCGAATTGCCCCCCCGCCTCGAGGGGCTCGCGGCCCTCGCCGTGAACCTTGCCTGGAGCTGGCACCGCCAGTCGCGGGCGCTCTTCCGCCGCATCGACGAGGTGCTGTGGTCCGCCACGTCCCATAACCCGATTGTCCTTCTCCAGCGCGTGGATCCGGCCCGGCTCGACCGCCTCGCACGCGACGCCGACTTTCTTGCCCACTACGATGAGGTGATGGAGTGGCTCGCGGTCGAGCAGTCGAGTACCGCCGGCTGGTTCCGCGACGCCCACCCCGACGTCGGTACGTCACACCCCGTCGCGTATTTCTGTGCCGAGTTCGGCCTGCACGCCTCGGTGCCGATCTACTCCGGTGGCCTCGGCGTGCTCGCCGGCGACCACTGCAAGACGGCTTCGGATCTCGCCGTGCCACTCATTGGCATCGGCCTCTTCTACAAGAAGGGGTACTTCGACCAGCGCGTGCGCCCCGATGGCTGGCAGGAGGACACCAACGACGAGGTCAAGCCGGACCGGACGCCGCTGATCCCGGTCGTGGACGCGGATGACCTGCAGGTGAGCATCCAGTTGCCGATGGGGGACCGCATCATCCACGTTCGTGCCTGGACGATGGCGGTCGGTCGTGTGACGCTCTACCTCCTCGACACCGACCACGAGGCGAACGACGCGGAAGATCGCGAACTCACCAGCAAGCTCTACGCCGGCGGCATTCCGATGCGCTTGCGTCAGGAGTGGGTCCTGGGCGTGGGTGGCGTGCGCTTGTTGCGGAAGCTCGGGCTCGCGCCGGGTGCGTGGCACGCGAATGAGGGGCACGCCTCCTTCATGATGCTCGAGCGGGTGCGCGAGTTGGTCCTGGGGGGGGGGACGTTGGACGACGCGATCACCACGGTCCGCCAGCGCACGCTGTTCACGACCCACACCCCGGTTCCGGCTGGGCACGATGTCTTCGACCTCAGCGACGTGGCCACCTGCGCCGGCACCGCCTTCCTCACCGATCTCGGCGCCGACGGACCACGCGCCTTCGGACTCGGGGTGCACCCGAACCGTGACCCGCAGCAGTTCCACATGACGGTGCTCGCGATGCGGTTGGCCGGGCACGTCAACGGGGTGGCGCAACGGCACGGCGTCGTCTCGCGCGAACTCTGGGGTGATCTCTGGGGCGCGCGACCGACCGACGAGGTGCCGATCGGCGCGATCACCAACGGCGTCCATCTGGCGACCTGGATGGCCTCGCCGATCATGCGCCTGCTCGACATCCACGTCGGGCACGATTGGGGCAATCGTCGGGACGAAGCCGAAATGTGGGATGCCGTGCTCGGCGTCGACGCCCTCAAGCTCTGGACGGAGCACGAGCGGCTGAAGGAGGTGCTCGTGCGCGCCATCCGGGAGGAGGCGCGCCGCCGCTGGACCACGACCTGGCGGGAAGCGGCCCAAGTGGTGGCCGCCGGTACGCTGCTCGACCCAGGGACCTTCACGATCGGCTTCGCGCGGCGATTCGCCACCTACAAGCGAGCCGACCTGCTGTTCCGGGATCTCGACCGGTTGCGCACGTTGCTCACGAACGTGAAGCGTCCGGTGCAGCTGGTGATCGCAGGCAAGGCCCATCCGCAGGACACGCCCGGGAAGGAAGTGCTGCAGTCGCTGTATCACTTCACGCGCGATCCGATCTTCGAGGGCCGTGTGGCCTTCCTCGAAGACTATGACATGCACCTCGCGCACCTGCTGGTGCAGGGGGTCGATCTCTGGTTGAACGTCCCGCGCGTCCCGCTTGAAGCATCAGGCACCAGCGGCATGAAGGCTGGCCTGAACGGGGTACCGCAACTCTCGACGATCGATGGCTGGTGGGAAGAGGGCTACACCGGTCGGAACGGGTGGGCGATTCCGAAGGCCCCGGCCGACGTGGATCCTGCCACCGCCGACGCCCTCGACGCGGACCACCTCTATCAGCTCCTCGAACAGGAGGTGGTGCCGATGTGGTATGATCGTGATGAGCACGGCGTGCCTCGTCAATGGGTGCGCGTCATGAAAGAGGCCATCCGCACGGCGGGGCAGCAGTTCACCTCCCGGCGGATGGTGCAAGACTACGTTACCCGGTATTACGCTCCGATGCTTCGTGGCGACCTCCTCCCTGACGACCCTCCGATCGGCTGACCGCATGGCGTCCCCCGTCCCCGAACTGCCGCTGATTGACGGCGCTGCGCCGCTCATCGTCCACCTGAGCGCCGAGTACTATCCGTACGCGCGCACCGGGGGGCTCGCGGAGGCGTCGTGGGGACTGCATCGCTTTCAGCATCGCCGCGGGCGGGCGACCATGGCGATCCTGCCGCTGTATCGCGTCGCGCGTGCCCATGTGCGGCAGCTGGAACCCGTTGGCGACCCGTACACGCTCGACTTCGGCGGGCGTCGCGAAACGTTCCGCCTCCTCCGCGACCAGGATCCGGCCTCCGGCACGCCAACCTGCTTCATCGAGCACAACGGCTTCTTCGATCGCGAGGGGATCTACGGCGAGCGCGGGCAGGACTACGCCGACAACCCGCGACGCTTTGGGGCGTTTGCGGCGGCGGCGGTGGCTGCCCTGCCCCGCCTGACCGATGGCCCGGTCCTCCTGCATGCGCATGACTGGCATGCGGCGCTCGCCCCGGTCTACCTGCGCAGCTGGTGGGGGGGGGACCCATGGTTCGACCGGATCCCGGTCACACTCTCGGTCCACAACGGGGGCTATCAAGGACATTATCCGCCCGAGACGCTCGCCGACCTTGGGCTGCCGTGGGAACTGTTCCGGTTCGACCTGCTGGAGTGGTACGGCAAGCTGAACCTCCTCAAGGGGGGGCTGACGCACGCTGACGTGGCCACCACCGTCTCGCCAACCCACGCCAAGGAACTCTGCACCGACGAGGGCGGCTTCGGTCTGCAGGCAACGTTCCGGGCCCTGGGGGAGCGCTTCACGGGGGTGCTCAACGGGATCGACCAGGCCGTGTGGGACCCGCGTAGCGACGACCAGATCGTCGCCACCTACGGGCCGGACGATTTCACCGGCAAGGCCGCATGCAAGCGCGACCTGCAACGACGCTTCGGGTTGCCCCTTGATCCCGCGGTCCCGCTGGTCGCCTTGGCCGGACGCATGGCGATGCAGAAGGGCCTCGACCTCGTGATCCGGAATCAGTCACTGTTTGCCCTGCCCTCGCAGTTCATCTTCCTGGGCAGTGGCGAACGTCGCTATGAGGAAGGGCTGGCGCACCTCCGGCACGTCATGCCGGGACGCGTCGGTTACGAGCCTCGCTTCTCCGACACGCTGGAGCACCAGCTCATGGCCGGCGCCGACATCTTCCTGATGCCGTCCCAGTATGAGCCCTGCGGGCTCACGCAGATGCGGGCGCAGCGCTATGGCACGATTCCCGTGGCACGTCGCGTGGGTGGGTTGTCCGATACGATCGACGACGGCCTCACCGGTTTCCTCTTCGACAGCTACGAAGAGCGCGCGGTGACCGGGGCGCTCTGGCGCGCCCTCCTCGAACACGCCGACCCGCACGCGTGGCAGGAGATGCAACGCACCGCAATGTCTCGCGACTTCGGCTGGGATCGCGTCGCCGACCGCTACGTCGAGATCTACCACCTCGGCGCCCGCCACCGTGCCGGCATTGTGGGGGGGGGATGATGCACTTCGTCCTGATCCTGCACTCGCACCTGCCGTGGGTGGTGCACCACGGCCGGTGGCCGCACGGCAGTGACTGGCTTTCGGAAGCGGCGGTGGACACCTATCTCCCGCTGCTTGCGATGCTCGAGGCCGCTGAGCGCGATGGGCGTGCCACGCCGCTCACGCTCGGGATCACGCCGATCCTTGCCGCCCAGCTTGCCGAGCCCGCGTTTCGGACCGAGCTCGCCGGCTGGCTGGCGCACCGGATGGAGGCGCTCGCCGGTGCGGAAGAGGATCTGCGTTCCACCGGGGACGAAGCGCTCCTGCCGCTCGTGGCCCATTGGAAGCAGCACCTCGAGACGTTGGAGGCGCTCTGGCACCGCCTCGACCAGGACCTGGTGGCGGCCTTCCGTCGGCATGCCGATGCGGGGCGCCTCGAACTGATTTCCTCCGCGGCCACGCACGGCTTCCTCCCGCTGCTCGGCCGCGATGAATCGATTCGCCTGCAATTGCTCGTGGGTCGCGCGGAGCACCTGCGGCACTTCGGTCGCCTGCCGACGGGCTGCTGGGTCCCGGAGTGTGCCTACCGACCACGCGGCCCGTGGCAACCGTGGCCCACAGCGCGGGCACAGCCGGATCGCGCCGGCATCGAGACGCATCTGCGCTTCGCAGGCTTCCGCTGGTTCACGGTGGATGCGCATCTGGCACAGGCTGGCGAGGCCGCCGAGATGTACGCCGAGACGGCGACGCGTCCGGTCGATCCCACGATCCGTTCCCCGTATCGCGCGTACGAGGTCGGCACACGACCCGAGGGGCGTGGACGGCCCGTGCATGTCGTGGTGCGCGATCCGGAGACCACGGCGCAGGTGTGGAGCCGCCACGGCGGCTATCCCGGCGACGGGCGCTATCTGGAGTTCCACAAGATCCGCTATCCGAGCGGGCTGCGGTACTGGGCCGTGACGGACGTGAAGGCAGATCTCGCGCACAAGCGGCTCTACGACCCGGCCGCGGCGCGCACGGCCGTGCGCGTCCACGCTGCGCACATGCATGGGGTACTGGAAGGCATCGCCGCGACGCGGCAACCCGGCGATGGGGCGATCGTCGCTCCATTCGACACAGAACTGTTCGGTCACTGGTGGCACGAGGGCGTGGATTTTCTCGGCGAGCTCTTCACCACGCTGGCCGCCGATGCCTCGGTGCCCCCGTCCGCGGCGGGAGACTGGCTCGCATCGTCCCCCCCCCAGACCACGATCAAGATGGACGCGGGGTCGTGGGGGGCCAATGGTGACTTCTCGATGTGGATCGGTCCGGACACGGCATGGACCTGGGAGCGACTCTGGCCACTGGAGGAGCGGTTCTGGAATCTGGTCCCGTCCACGCTCGCGCGACCGGACTGGGGTCCCGTGTTGGAACAGGCTGCCCGCGAGTTGCTGCTCGCCCAATCGTCTGACTGGCAGTTCATCATCTCGACGGGTGCCGCTGGGGACTATGCCACAGAGCGCTTCGTTGGCCACTGCGACGCGCTGGAGCAATTGCTCGTCGCGCTCGAGCGCCCAGATGCCGACCTGATGGCGGCCCGTGGGCTGGCGGCGTCCCTCGCGCGCACCGACGGACCATTTCCGTCGCTGCTCGGTGCACTCGCCGCCGCGTCGGACGTCCCTGCGACGTGACGGCGATGCACCCCGTCGTCCTGCACGGCCACTTCTACCAGCCCCCGCGTGAGGAGCCCTGGCTCGAGCTGGTGCCGCGGGAGCGCTCGGCCGCCCCGGATCATGACTGGAACGCCCGCATCACGCGCGAGTGCTACGCCCCCCTGGCCGCCGCACGCGTGAGCGATGCCGAGGGGCGCGTGGTGGACATCATCAATCTGTACGCGTGGCTCTCGTTCAACGTGGGGCCGACCCTCTTTCGATGGCTCGACGAGCACGCGCCCGAGGTTGGCGCGGCGATGGTCGCCGGCGACCGTGCCAGCCTGGTGCGACTTGGGCACGGCAACGCCATCGCGGCACCCTACCATCATACCATCCTCCCCTTGGCCTCGGATCGGGACAAGCGGACCGAGGTTCGCTGGGGGATTCGCGACTTCATGCGACGCTTCGGGCGTCCACCGCGAGGGATGTGGCTGCCGGAAACCGCCGCCGACAGCGCCACCCTGCAGGTGCTCGCGGAAGAAGGGATCCAGTTCACCATCCTGGCTCCCCATCAGGTACCGGAGTTGCCGGCCCATGGTGGGGTCGGGCGATGGACAGGCACCGGGGGTCAACAGCTGGTCGTCTGCACCTACGACGGGAGCCTGGCGCATGACGTCGCCTTCGGGGACCTCCTCTCCGCGCACGGCGACCTCGGTTCACGATTGCTGTCCACCTCAGGCGGCTTCACGGCGCTCGCGACCGACGGCGAGACCTTTGGGCATCATCATCGGGGGGGGGATACCACCCTCGCTGCCGCCGTGGCGCGTGTCCGGGACGCCAACACCCATCTGCTGACGAACTACGCCGCGGTCCTCGCCGGCATGAGCGACCTCCCCGACGTCACCCTCCATGAACCGGGATCATGGTCCTGCACCCACGGCGTCGAGCGCTGGCGAATGGAGTGTGGTTGTCGATTCGACCCGCACACCCAGCAAGCATGGCGCACGCCGCTGCGCGTGGGGCTCGACGTGGTGGCACAGGGGATCCATGCCATCGTGGAGCGTGATTGGCCGGTCGAGGCCGGCGATCCGTGGACGACGCGTGATCGGGCGGGTCCAGACCTCGACGGGGTGACCGGGCTTCCGGGCGAGGCGTTGCGCTTGCTGGAGGCGGAGCGGCATGCCCTCGCCATGTTCACCTCCTGCGGCTGGTTCTTTGATGACATCGCCCGGATCGAGCCCCGGCTGATCCTGCGCCACGCGGCCAGGGCGCTCGATTTCGTGCCGCCTGGCGATGCGGAGGCACTCGAGGCGGCGCTGCGGAGTGCGCTGCGGCGTGCGGAGAGCAATGACCCGACCAAGGGCAGCGGCGAAACCATCTGGGATCGCACGGTGCTCCTGCTCGCCGACGGCGCCGCCCGGCTCGCGGCCGGCATCGCGGCCTTGGGCGAATTGGACGCCGCCCTCCTCACCGAACTGCACATCGACACCCACGAGTGGGCACGACGCGAAGGCATCATCACCACGCGGCACCGGCGGACGGGCCTCGCGCAGGAGTGGCTCGCCACCCCGGTCGTCTGGGGTGTCGTGGCACATCGCATTCACGTCCGTCCCGCTGGGGGGGGGACATCACGGGTCATCCCGATCGACACCGTCCCACCGGCCGCAACGGCATTGTTGCGGGAACGCGCGGTGCCGATGGTCCTCGACGCGACGTTGCCCGTGCAGGCGCGCACCCAACTCCGCCACGGCCTGCTGGAACCCGAGGCCGCACGGCGCATCGCCTTCGCGGCAACGCTTGAGACGATGCAACACGAGGGGTTGGAGCGCACGGGGGCCACCCTCCATGCCGTGCTGGATCTGTGGGCCTTGGAAGAGGCCGTCGTCCCGGCGAGCGTGGTGGACCGCGCCTTCCTCGCCTTGCGGGAGGTGGCACCATCGCGGGCACGCGATCTCCTCATCGAACGCCTGAACCTGGCCCTGCCGCGCAGCACGCCCTGAGTCAGGGCGCTCCGGGGTTCCGCCGAAGGGCGCGACCTGGCAGCACCTCCCGGAGCGCGCCCTCGGCAATCACCGCGACTCCGTTCACAAACACCCAGGACATCCCCGTGGCCAGCCGATTCGGTTCGGCGTATGTCGCGACCTCTCGCACGGCGGCAGGGTCGAAGACAATCACGTCGGCGAACCACCCCTCGCGCAATTGTCCCCGCTCGGCAATGCCGAACGTCTCTGCCACCTGCGCACTCGATGCCTGCACCATCCGCTCCATGGTGAGCACGGGCTGGTCGAGGACGTATCGGCGCAGCTTGCGCGGATAGGTCGCGTACTTGCGTGGATGACCGCCGGAACCATCGGAGCCCGTCATCACCCACGGTTCGCGCATGAACGCCTCGATGTCGTCCTCGCGCATGTTGAACGAGGCGACGCTGGCCCGCCCCGCGACGATGAGTTCCAGCGCCGCGTCGACGGGCGACACCCCACGCCGTGCCGCGAAGACGTCGAGCGTGACACCATTGGCCGCCTCACGAATGTCCGCTGGCCCGCTGATGGAGTGCAGCAGCAGGCTCGCCGCGCCGCCACGCCGCCGGAGGTTCTCGATCATCTCCGTCGCGATGCGCGCTCGCGTGGCCGAATCGGCGAGCCGATCGAGCAACGCTTGACGCCCCCCGGCTTCAGCCCAGCGCGGCAGGAGCGCCGAATGCAACCCGGTGCCGGATGCGGTCCACGGATATTGATCGGCGGTCACGCGCAACCCTTCCGCGTGCGCGGCGCGCACCATCGCGATGATCTCCGGTGCGCTTCCCCAGACATCCACGCCGAGTGCCTTGATGTGCGAAATGTGCGCCGGAATCTCGGCGACGCGCGCGATGTCGAGCACCTCCTGAATCGCGGCCCGCAATCCGATCGTGTAGGACGACTCATCGCGGATGTGTGACTCGTAGATCCCGCCGTGCCGCGCGGCCACCTGCGCGAGGGCGATCACTTCCGCGGTGGTCGCGAAGTTGCCCGGCGCGTAGTAGAGCCCGGAACTGAGGCCGAACGCTCCCTCGCGCATGGCGCGATCCACCAACACGCGCATGCTGTCGAGTTCGGCTGCAGTCGGGGCGCGATCCGCGCTCCCCACCACCGCCCCCCGCACGGCGCCGTGGCCCACCAGCACCCCCGCATTGACCCCGATCCCACCTGTGCTGAAACGGTCCAGGGTGCGCGTCACCTCGAAGGATCCACCACCATCGTTGCCCGTCAGCAGGGTGGTGACCCCTTGCATCAGCGCGAAGGCCGCCCGGCGGGTATCGGGGTCGGCAATGGAGAGGTCCGAGGCATGGACGTGCGGATCGATGAACCCAGGAGCGACGATCTTCCCGGTGGCGTCGATCGTGTCACGGGCCGTCCAGCCAGCCCCGGTACCGGTGTGAACGATTCGGTCGCCACGGATCGCCACCGCGCCGTCCCAGCCCGACCGTCCCGTGCCATCATGCACCGTGCCGCCGAGGATGAGGACGTCCGCCCGCTGTGCTCCGGCCGAGACGGGGAAGAGGGCTGCGAGGCACCAGAGGAGCGGAAGGCGGATGGGCATGGTAACGACCAGTGCGCGAGGAGGTGTCTGGGAGTGGCGGAGCATACCTGTGGCCTCATTAGACTTCAACTCTTGGTTTCACCCACCTTCGGAGCGTCCCTCGTGGCCATCTACACCCGCGCAACATTTCTCGCCGCTGCTTCGGCACTCCTGCTCGTCGCCTGCGGTGGCTCGACGACAGACCCGGTCACCCCACCGCCGGGCGGCACTGATGTGGCCACGGTTACGGTCTCGCCCGGGGATCAGTCCGCGGCATCGCTCGGCGTGACGATCCCGCTGACGGCGGTGCTTCGCAATACGCAGGATGAGGTGGTCCAGGGCCAGGCCGTGGCATGGACCCGACGCGGGACCGGCGCGGTGCAGGTCAATACCAGCGGCGTGGTCACCACGGTCGCCAATGGTACCGATACCGTCGTCGCCACGAGCGGTGGCAAGAGCGGGTTCGCAGTCATCACGGTGCAACAGGTCCCGGCCGCAATCGCGTTGACGACCAACAACCCCACCCTCACCGTGCTGGGCGGCAGTACCGCGGTGACGGGCGCGGTCCGGGACGCCAACAATCGCACGATCGTGGGTGCCGCCATCACCTGGAGTTCGTCGAACTCGGCGGCACTTCCCGTCAGCCCGACCGGTGTGGTGACTGCTGCGCGGCCAGGCAGCGCGGAGATCACCGCGACTGCCGGCGCCTTGTCGGCCAAGGTCAACCTCAGTGTCCAGCTCTCCTCCCCGGTCGGTGGTCCGCTGCTCGGCGCCGAAATCCCGTGTCAGGGCGGCACGGCGGGACCGTTCCCCTGTCAGGGCGTCAACCTGGTGTCATTCCTTCCCGTCAGCGGTCTCGGGGCGGGACAAGGGATCACCCTCAACGACATCTGGGGATGGACTGACCCGGTAACGGCGAAGGAGATCGTGATTGTCGGGCGGCGCGATGGGGCGGCATTTGTGGACGTCTCGGATCCACTGCGCCCTGACTTCCTCGGCTTCCTGCCGATCACACCCGGCGCGAATCCGAACGTCTGGCATGACGTGAAGGTCTACAAGGACCATGCCTTCATCGTCGCCGACGGTGCCGGCCCGCACGGGATGCAGGTCTTCGATCTTCGCCGCCTGCGTGAGCACGCAGGGGTGCCCCGCACCTTCACACCCAATACCACGTACACGCAGATCAACAGCGCGCACAACATCGCGATCAACGAGGCGACCGGCTTCGCGTATATCGTCGGCGCGAGCGGTGGTGGCACGACCTGTGGCGGTGGGCTCCACATCGTCAACATCCAGACGCCGGCCACGCCGACGTTCGCGGGATGCTTCTCGGATCCGTTCACCGGCCGTGCGGGGACAGGTTATACGCACGACGTCCAGTGCGTGAACTACAAGGGACCTGACGCCGCGCGGGTGGGCCGCGAAATCTGCTTCGGGAGCAACGAGACGCATCTCAGCATTGCCGACGTCACGTCAAAGACCGCCCCAATCGCGATCAGCCGTGCGACATACCCACAGGTGGCGTATACGCACCAGGGCTGGCTCACCGAGGATCAGCGCTACTTCCTGATCAACGACGAGCTGGATGAGCAACAGTTCGGAGGGGCCGGGACGCGGACGCTGGTGTGGGACGTGGCGGACCTGGACGATCCCGTGCTCGTCGGGCAGTACTTCGGCCCCACGAACGCGACCGATCACAACCACTACATCCGCGGCACGCGGATGTACACGTCGAACTACCAGTACGGACTGCGGGTCGTGAACGTCGGCAACCCGCTGGCCCCGACGCAGGCAGGGTTCTTCGATACCGCGCCGAATCTGGCGAATGTGGCTGGCTTTGGCGGCTCGTGGAGCAATTACCCCTACTTCGCCAGCGGCATCATTGTCGTGACCAGTCAGGCCGAGGGCCTGTTCATCCTGCGGATGCCGTAGGCGCTGTCCTCAGCGCTCGCCGACGGTTTCGACGGCGAGCGTGAATTGGCGGCGGTCGCCGTGGCGAAGCGCACCGACACCCACCAATTCTCGTGCAACTTCCTCACCGCGCTCGTTGGTGATGGTGAGGACCATCGTGTACTCGACGGTGCCGGTGCCTGGCCCCGTGAGGGTTCCCTCCACCCGAAGTGCCTCGGCACGGGGCCGGGCGTCTTTCCCCGCTGTCGGTCCGGCGAACCGGAGGTGATGCCGGCACGACGGACAGACATCGGCACTTTCGAGGATGGTTGCCCGACAGTGTGGACAGTTCCTCGTCGCACCCGGGGTTCCGGCCCGCGCCGGGGTGGTCACGCGGCGTTGGCAGCCGGGCTGCGCCCAGCCTTCTCATCCCAACCGAATTCGACGGTACCGCGCATCTTGCTGCCCGCCGCCACGGTGAGCGACCCCGACTTCACGTCGCCGACCAGCACCCCGGTCTGCTGCAATTCGACGCGGGTGGCAGACTCGATGTTCCCCTCCAGCTCCCCAGCAATCGTCACGGTGGCGGCGCGGACACTGCCGGTCACCTTTGCTCCGGCTTCGATGGTCAGATTGCCCTGCACGTTCACGTCGCCTTTGAAGCGCCCGGCGATCCGCACGTGACCCTGACCGGAGATCGAGCCCTCGATCGCGATATCAGGGGCAATGACGGACTCCCCGCCGGGGCGTGGTGCGCTGGGCATCGGGGTTGGGGCATCTTGGCGCATCTGGCTGACTCCAGCAGGTGAGGGAGCGGGTGGAGGGGTGGGCTCCTTGGGGGCGTTGTCCTTCCAAATGGGCATGATCGCGTGCTCCTGAGTGAGGGCGATGGCGGTGGATCGTGAGGGGACGATCCTGATCGGCCGAGGGACACCGATCGGCACACAGTATCGGCCGACACCCTGCCCCCATATCCCGCTTGCTCAAGATACCACCACGCCAAGCCCCTTGGGGAACGGGTCGCGGTCGCTTCCCCCTCGACACCAGGACGCTCCCGGGGGATCTTTGCATGGTCGTCCGACTGCTGCTCCCTCCCACCCCACCGCTCCCCTGCCCCGAGGTCCCGGTGCCCGATCGTCGGTCCTTCCTTCAGCACTCCGCCGCCGTCATGACCGCGTTGACTCTGCCCCGTGCGGTGCTGGCGACACCGCGGGCCCCCCGCTTCGAGATCTCGCTCGCCGAATGGTCGTTGCACCGTGCGCTGCAGCAGAAGCAGCTCGCGCACCTCGACTTTCCGCTGGTGGCAACGCGGGACTACGGCATCAACGCGATCGAGCTCGTCAACTCGTTCTTCAAGGACAAGGCGCGTGACCGTGCCTACCTCGATGACTTCAAGGCACGCGCCGACGGCGAGGGGGTCCGCACGCTGCTCATCATGTGCGATGGCGAGGGTCGCCTCGGCGATCCGGATGCCGCGCTCCGCAGCACGGCCGTCACCAATCATCATCGCTGGGTGGAAGCGGCGGCACATCTGGGATGCCACGCGATTCGTGTCAATGCGGCAAGCAGTGGCAGTTTCGAGGAACAGCAACGGCTCGCGGCGGATGGCCTTCGCGCACTCACGGAATTCGGAGCCACGCACAAGATCAGCGTGATCGTCGAGAATCACGGTGGTTTCTCGAGCAACGGGGCGTGGCTTGCCGGGGTGATGCGGATGGTGGACCACCCAGGCTGCGGGACCCTGCCCGATTTCGGCAACTTCTGCGTCCAGTACGGCGCGGCTGGTCAGCCCTGCGCGGAGATGTACGATCGTTATCGGGGCGTGGCAGAACTGATGCCGTACGCCAAGGCGGTCAGTGCGAAGTCACACGACTTCGACGACGACGGCAACGAAACCGGCACCGACTACCGGCGCATGCTCGACATCGTGCTCGACGCCGGGTACTCGGGCTGGATCGGGATCGAGTACGAGGGCGGTCGGTTGTCCGAGGCGGAGGGGATTCGGCGGACCAAGACGCTCCTGGAGCGCTATCGCGACGGGTGAACCAATTCGAGGCTAGATTTCGGCATCCCCCACATCGCACCCGACCCTCTGCCAGGGATTCCGATGCCTCGCCTTGCTGTAATCTGCCTCGCCGCTGCGCTCGCTGCGGCCCCTGCCGCTGCCCAGAACACGGCGTCAGCCCGTGCCGTGTTCGAGAACGGAATGGCACAAGTCGTCCCAGCCTTCAGTGACTCCACCCAATGGATTCGCCAGCAACTCTGGGTCGAGACCGAGTTCGACACCGACGGTGACGGCAAGCGGGATCGCGTGCACGTCGGCGTGACCCGACCGCGTCAGACCGCCGAGGGTCTCAAGGTGCCGGTGGTCTACGAGTCGAGCCCCTACTTCGCTGGCACAGCCAATTCGCGCGACCATCTCTGGGACGTCAAGCAGGAGGTCGGCGCGCCTCCCCCCCCCCGCGTCTCACAACCCGAGATCACGTATCGGCCCGATCGGACCCGGGTCGGCAACGCGCAGGTCCGGGACTGGGTGCCGCGCGGCTTCGCGGTGGTGCATTCGGAGTCACCGGGCACCGGCCTCTCGCAGGGCTGCCCGACGGTCGGCGGACGCAACGAGTCGCTGGCGCCCAAGGCGGTCATTGACTGGCTGAACGGGAGGGCACGCGGGTTCACCACGCGTGACGGTACCGAGGAGGTGCGTGCGGACTGGTCCACCGGCAAGGTCGGGATGACCGGCACATCGTACAACGGCACCTTGCCGCTCGCGGCCGCGACCACGGGTGTGAAGGGGCTCGAGGTGATCATCCCGATCGCCCCAAACACATCCTACTGGCACTACTACCGCTCCTTCGGCCTGGTGCGGCACCCCGGTGGCTGGCTCGGCGAGGACATCGACTACCTCTACGACTTCATCCACTCCGGCAACCCGGAGCGCCGCGCCTGGTGCAACACCACGGTGCGCGAGGGCGAGATGCGCGCCAACATGGATCGGCAGACCGGCGATTGGAACGACTGGTGGGCCGGACGCGACTACCTGCCGCAGGTACCGGGCGTCCGGGCCGCGGTGCTGATGGCGCACGCGTGGAATGACTGGAACGTGATGCCCGAGCACAGTGTCCGCATCGTGGAAGCGCTCCAGAAGCAGGGCAATCATGTGGCGGTGTACTACCACCAGGGCGGCCATGGCGGCCCACCGCCGCTCGACATGATGAATCGCTGGTTCTCGCACTACCTGTATGGCATCGAGAATGGGGTGCAGCAGGACCCCAAGAGCTGGATCGTGCGCGAAGGCGATGAACGCAACAATCCAACGGCCTACCCAGAGTACCCGCACCCGGCCGCCAGCGAGGTCACGCTGCATCTCGGCCGTGGGGGTCGCGAGCTCGGCGCGCTGGCGCTCAGTCCGCTGATGGGCCAGGGCAGCGAGCGGCTCGTGGACGACGTGGAGTTGTCCGGCGCCGCACTCGCCCAAGCTGTGAGTTCCGACAGTCGCCTGCTCTACGCGACGCCCGAGCTGACCGAGGCAGTGCACCTCTCGGGGACGGCACGGATCACGGTGCGGATGGCCTCGAGCAAGCCCGCCGCGAACCTCAGCGTCTGGCTCGTGGCACTGCCCTGGACGGATGCCGCGCCGCGTCAGCCGAACTTCAGCGTCATTACCCGCGGATGGGCCGACCTGCAGAATCGGTTGTCGCTCGTGCAGGGAACGCCGCTCGTGCCGGGCGAGTTCGTGGAGATGACCTTCACCCTGCAGCCTGACGACCAGGTGATTCCCGCCGGCAAGCGCATTGGGCTGATGGTCTTCTCGAGTGATCGGGACTTCACGCTCTGGCCCCAGCCGGGGACCGCGCTGACGCTTGATCTCGATGGGACGTCGCTGACCCTGCCCGTCGTGGGGGGGGGAGACGCGCTGCGGAAGGCGGTGGGACGGTAAAGACCGGGACGCGGCTACGCCGCGCTAGGGGTGATGGGTGAGGGGGAACATTGGGCCAGCGGGGGAGATGGTCTCGCTGATTGTGAATTGCTGTTCACCCTCACCCCTCACCGTTCCCCCTCCGGCGGCTGACGCCGCCGGCTGAATGCCGCTATCGCCGAAACCGCCCCACCACCCTGCCCCCCTGCGCAAAGACCAGCGTCTCGCCGTCCATGCGGAACCAGCCGCCCGCGCCAAGGAGCTGGCCGAGGCGCTGTTCGCGCACCATCACCGCGGAATCGGGGCACATCATCAGGGTAGCGGCGACCGGACTGCCGATCAGGTCGGCGCCCCGCAACACCGCGCGGCCGCTCATGCGGTTGCATCCCGCGGTCGCGCTGAGTCGGGTGGCGGCGAGGTCAAGCTCGAGGCCGGGCGTGCGTGCCACGTCGTCAACCGCAGGAACGGTCTCACCGTCGAGCTCGATCAGATTCCACTTCCCGTTGCCGAATTGCTCCCGCAGCGCGAGCGCGGCACAGGGCGTCTCGGCGGAGATGCTGGCGGAATCCACCACGACGGACTCGACCAGCGCATCGCCTTCCATCCCCGGTTGCATTTCGAGGTTGCCAGTCAGGTGGGTAACCATCGGCTGGCCTGGCTCGGACCTCGTGTTCGAGTAGGCTTGTTCGAGTGCGAGATAGCCCGGGCCACTCGCCACGGGGAACTGCTTCCCGCTGCTGCACTCCACGAACAGCGCCGCATCGGCGAAGTAGGAGAAGGCGCCGGTCAATCGTGCCGTGCCCGTGATCGCAGGTGGTGTCGCGAGTCGATGCAGTGTGTGGTTCATCGCCGAGACGATCAGCGTGCCCGATTGATCGAGCAGCGTGATGGACTGTTCACCATCGACAGAGAACTGCTGCGGCACCTCGCGCGATCCATACAGCGCCAGGCGTCCCCCTCCAACATCCAGCATCCAACGTCCAACCTCCACGAACGACGCATCGCCATCCGCGGTGCCGAGATACGTATCCTGCAGACGGTAGCTGCCATCCGAGTGCAGCACGATGGTCTCACGGATGGCCGTGCAGTCGGCGCACGGCAGCTCGCCCTGGTAGGCAGCGAGTCCTGTGAGGGCCGCGAGCGAGTCGCCCGCGGCGACGGCAACGGGTGGTGGTGCAGCAGGGCGCTCGGCGACAGGCTCGCAGGCGGCGAAAAGGAGGGCGAGGACCGGCAGTGATCTTGGCATTGCAAGCTCCCCAGAAGAGACGGGTGAAACGTAAAAGGTGAAAGGGTCGGAGGCGGAGTCCCTTTCACCTTTCACCTTTCACCTTTCACCTTTCACCTCAGCACCTGAGCCCGCCGTCTACTACGGTCTGCGCTCAGCCCCGCTCCTGCTCCAGCCTCGCGATCCGCTCGCGAATCTCGCGAACACGGGGTTGCAGCTCGGGATCGGCATCCTGCCAGAGGTCCACGAAGGCACGGTACCGCTCCAGTGCCTTGGCCCGATCGCCCTTCTCTTCGTACAGCTCACCGAGTTCCTGGAGGAGACGCGGGTGCCAGGCGGAGGCGGTGGAGGCGAACGGATCCGGAATGGCCAATGACCGCTCCATCGAGGCGATGGCGGAATCCACCTGACCCATCGCTCGGAAGGCCACACCCCTCACGGCAGCCGCGGGCTTCGGCGGGAAGGCGTAGCGCGCCTCCGCACGACGGGTTTCACTGACGGCGTCCGGCCAACGTCCCTCAGCGTAGGCGAGCGCCGCCGCCGAGCTGATCCGCACCGCCTCCGCATCCGCGGCGAGCGCCGCCTGATCGCGCTCCCACCCGGCGCTCGCGCGCCTGATCAGTGCGGGATTGCGCGTCAGTGAGCCGAGTACCCGGAGCGTCCCCCACGGGCGCTCGCTCGCCGGGATATCCTCCATCGGGAACCGCTGCAGTCCGCGCTCAACGACGGCCAGCGCGCCGGCATCATCGCCCGCGGCCTGCCGGATGAAGGCCGAGTCGAGGTAGAAGGCGAGCCGCGAGCCGCTGGTCGGTCGCGCACGCAGCAGCGCGTCGGCACTCCGCGTGTAGGCCGTGCTGGCGTCGCGGATCCGTCCCTCGAGAATCGCGATCTCGCCGAGGCTGTTGTTGGCACGAAGCGCCTGACGAAGCGTCTTGGAGTCGGCCGCGATGGCGCGCGCGATCGAGTCTGCCCGGTCGCGGTCGCCCTTCCCCCAGGCCACGTACCAATCGCCCTCCCACACGTCGTTGCTGTTCGGGAAGGTGGCCCGGAAGAGCGCCTGCGTGGAATCGAGCGCTACCGTGTTGCCGGTGTTGATCTGGGCGATGAGCAGATTGGTGAACGCTCCACCGAACGGCTGCGGCAACCTGATCACCTTGCGATACAGCGACTCGGCCCGCTCGTACTGGTACATCTCCCCCAGCACGACTGCCGCATTGTTGATCGCCGAGGTACTGAGCGAGTCGAGCTCGGCGGCGGCCTGGTACGCCGCCAGCGCCTTGGCCCGATCCGGCTCCGGGCCCCGCGTGAAATAGAACCCCTCGGTCAGGAGGCGCTCCATCTCGGTGAGGCGGGCGCGATGCCGGTACGCGGTCGAGACCGCGTCGATCATTGCCTGTCGGTCGCGTCCCTCGTTGTTGATCAGGACGGCCAACTTGCGCCACGCCATGGCGAAGGCAGTGTCGAGCTCGACCGCCTCGCGGAGGAGCGCCATCCCGCGCTCCATCTCACCCTCTTCGTCGGCAAGGCGCATCCCCTCGACGTACTTGCGCAGGGCCGGCAGCGACGGGGTGGTGACGCGGTCGAGCTCGCTGCTGGCGCGCACCGCCTTCAGCGACTCGCCAGCGCGTGCGCGCACCTGCTTGGAGATCTTGCCGAGTGCGCCGAGGAGAGCGTCGTCGTTGGCGGCCTCCTCGCGGAAGAGGGCGAGGTCCTTGCCATCCAGCGCCGACACCAAACGCGCCGAGATGACATAGCTCTGACCCAGGCGGGTGATGCTGCCGTCGAGGATTGCCTTGGCGCCCTCTCGGGTGGCGATCTGCTGTGAGAGGTCGAAGAGGAGCGGAGAGTCTGCCGGCCGTTGCATCAAGGTCAGTTGTTCACGGATGTCGGACCGCGTGAGCACACGCAGCGTCGCCGACTGCGCGAGGTCGGTGCGCAGCGCCTCGGCGACCGTGGCTCCGAGCGTGGAGTCGGAAGCAGGCGAGGCGAAGTCCGCCACCATCACCAGACCGGTCTCGCCGAGCGCGCCCTTGGCGGCGAGCGAGGCCATCGGCCCGACGCCGATCGCGCGCATCACCATGAAGCCCACCACGAGCGCGGCAAACCCACCGACGGCCAATGCCCCCCCCAACCAGGTGCGCCGCCACGACACGTGCGGGCTCGCCTTGAGGGCGAGTGTCGCCATCGTCCCCTGCGGGGCGGGCGTGCGGTTGGGGGTACGCGTGAAGGCCTGGTGGGTGGTGCGCTGCACGTAGGCGGTGAAGAGCAGCACCGGCAGCCCGGCGAGCATCACGCCGATGGCACCCGGGAGAACCCAGTCCGGCAGGCCGATCACCTCGCGCGCGGCCCAGGCCGTGACGCTCACCGCCAGCGTGGCTACCGCCCATAGGCCCACGGCGCGACCCAACCGGATCGGACCGCCCTGCAAGATCTCGGGAACGTGCCCGGTGCTGCCGCTGGTGGTGATCGAGTCGAGCAGTCGGACCATCTCGCTCGCGTCGTGCGGACGCCCCTCGGGCTCCTTGGCGAGACAGCGCATGATCAAGTCATTCAGCGCTGACGGGCAGTCGGTGCGCAATTCGGTGACCGGCCGCGGTGTCTCGCTCATGTGCGCGGCGAGCACCTTGGTGGGCGTCGAGGCGATGAAAGGGGTGCGACCGGCGAGGACCTCGTAGGCCATCACGCCATACGAATAGAGATCGGCGCGGTGATCAACGGTCGGGTCGCCGAGCGCCTGTTCAGGTGCCATGTAGGCCGGGGTACCGATCGAGGTCCCCACCTGCGTCAGCGTGATGTTCGGGTCGCTGTCGCTGCTGCGCGCCGCGCTGATCGCCTTGGCGATACCGAAGTCGGTGACGGTCGCGGTGCCCGAGGAGAGCAACACGTTGTCGGGCTTGATGTCGCGGTGGACGATGCCGCGGGCATGGGCGTAGGAGAGCGCGCGTGCCACATCGCGGAGCAAGCTCACTGCCTCGCCAATGGCGATCGGTCCCTGGCCAATCCGGTGCCGCAGCGAATCCCCATCCACGTAGGGCATCGTGAACCACGGGATGCCGTCCACCTCGCCAGCCGTGAGCACGGGTACCACGTGCGGGTGCTGCAATTGGGCGGCGAGCATCACCTCGCGTCGGAAGCGCTCCACGGAGAGCCCCGCGAGCAGTTCCGGGGCCAGCACCTTCACCACCACGCGCCGATCGAAGGCCGTCTCACGCACCAGGTAGGTGCGCGACATCCCGCCACCACCGAGCTCGCGCTCGAAGGTGTACGTCCCGGCGAGGGCCTGCTCCAAGCGCGAGCGGAGGTTGTCCATCCGTGGGTCCGATCTGTGGGGAATTCAGAAATATGGTGGTGGCAGAGGGTGGGGGGAAGGGACACGGGGCGCGGCTGCGCCGCGCGGGGACGTCGCTACGCGACGCAAGGTGAGGGGGAAAACCGGGCTCGAGAATGAGAGTATCTCACCCGCGTCGCCCAGCGTTCCCCCTCACCCGTGCCGCATAGCGGCACCCCCTGCGGCTTTAGCCGCCCCCCAATGGCTCAGCTCCCGCCGAGCTCGCGCACCGCGTTGACGAGCATCGTCACCTTCGGCGCATCGGAGGAGCCGCGCGCGTCGGCAACCAGCGAGGTCGCCAACTGCCCAAGCGCGGCGTTCCGCGTGTTGCCACCCGTCGCCTCGGCACGGGTCAGTGCCTCCCGGACGATGGCGATGCGCGGTGCCGTCAACCCCTTGGAGCGCTCGAGCTGATCCACGAAGGCGCGCGCCTTGGCGAAGCTCGCCGGCCACACCATCATCGGCTGTTCCTGCGGATTGAGCTCCTTCCAGATCACCGTCTTCGCCGCGTCGATCTCGTTCTGCGAGATGTACTCGCTCGGCGTGAGCTCGAAGATGTCGAGGCCGCGCGCGATCTCGGAGTTCACGATCACGCCGTTGTACCAGTACACCGACCACGAGCCCGCGCTCGTGAGCTCACCGTCGGCAAGCGGACCGCGATCGTGGAAGGCCAGCTCGAACGGAGCGGCGGGATCGGTCCAGTCGAAGATCGAGATCCCACCCTGGTACCACCCCTGTACCATCACTTCACGCCCCGGGATCGGGATCGGCGAGCCGTTGTGCGCGACGCAGTTCTCCCACTCGGTCTGGCGCGCCGGCATCTTGTAATAGCTCTGGAACTTCATCTTGCCGTTCTCGATGGTGAACAGCGCGTTGGCGCCCCACTCGTACTTGTCGCTCTCGCGGCAGCGCGGCGCACGGCCTCCGCCCCATTCATCGGTGAAGAGGACCGCCTTGCCATCGTTGTGGAAGGTCGCCGAGTGCCAGAACGAGAAGTTCGTGTCGGCCACCGCATCGATCCGGCGCGGGTTGGCCGGGTCGCTGATGTCGAGGAGCACGCCGTACCCGCCACACGCGCCACCAGCGAGGTCGACCGCCGGATAGACCGTGATGTCATGGCACTGGTTCGGACCGGTGCGTCCCGGGCGGGCAGCCATCGCGGCACGCCGCGCAGCCATCGCCGAGTCCTGGGCGGGCGTCAACTGGCGCTGGGGCGGGGTCGGCTGGCTACGCTGCGGGGCCGGGGCGAGATTGTCGAGGAAGCGTGCCCCCCCCACAATCGCCGCCTTCGACGGGTCCTTGAGCGGCACCTTGATGACCTCGATCCGGAACAACGAGGAGTTCGGATCCTCGCTGGGCGCGAGCTCCGAGCAACCTGGCAGCTCCTCCGGAGAACGCACACGAGATGAACCCGAGATATAGACGTACACATGCTCCGGGTCGTTCTTGTCCGTCACCACCGTGTGCGTGTGGGAGCCACGGCAGGTCTGCACGTTGCCGACGTACTTCGGGTCGAGCGGATCCGTCATGTCGAAGATCCGAATGCCACGCACGCGATCGGCACTCACCGGTTCCGGGACACCCTGTGTACCGCAATCGAGGCGACCTGACAGCCCTTCCGCCGAGACAAACGCGAGGTTGCCGTACACCGAGATGTCGCTCTGCGATGCGGGGCAATGCGACCACGTGGTCAGGTGGGGCTTCGCCGGGTTGGCGATGTCCCACACCATGAAGCCGTTGTAGTTGCCCTGATAGACCAGGTTGCCGGAGAAGGCCAGGTCAGTGTTGGTGTTCAACGCGAACGGCCCCGGCGACGGCGTGGTCGAGAGCATCCGCATGTTCCAGATCGCTTCGCCAGCGTCGAATTTCCCGGCCGCCAGCCCTTCGCGTGGGTCAGGGGAAGGGGTCGTCTTGACCTTCTGCTGCGCGCTGGCGGGCAACACGCCGAGTGCCAGGGCCAGTCCAGCGAGCGTGAGCGCCCAGCGGCGCGGTGTGGTGGGAACAACGGTCATCACGGCATCCTCTGCGGAACGGTGGGAGGCGGGGGGAACGGCGGCACCGGCCTAGGGCCGGCTGGGAGGTGGCAGGGCGTCGAGCATGCCCTGCAGGAAATCGATCTCGGTGGTTTGATCGGCAAAGACGTCCGAGGCGAAACGAAAGACGAACTCATCCTGCGCCGCTCCATGCGAGGCGAACAATTCATCCACCATCGAGACCGCCCCTTCATGGTGGCGGATCATGAAGCCGAGGAAGAGCCGATCAAATTCGACGCCGCGTGCCGCATCAAGCGCTGCCAGCTCGGTGTCGGTGAGCATGCCGGGCATGAGCATGGCGTGCGCCATCCCGTCGTGCTGCATCATCATGTGGGTCGCGTTGGTGTCCGGGACCGGCCGGCCCTGCTGCCGGAGCCAGGTGCGCATCATCGCGATTTCGTCCCGTTGGGCCACCGCAATCCGCTCCGCGAACCGCTGCAGTGGCGCGCTCGCCCCATGGGTCACCGCCCACCCGGCCATCTTCACGGCCTGGGCGTGGTGCGGGATCATGCCAGTGATGAAGTGCACGTCCGCAGGCACGGGCCCAGTCTGCGCAGGTTTCTGGGCGGCGAGGGCCGGAGCAAGGGCAAGCAACACCAGGGCAACGCGGAGCGACATCGGCGGCGATCCATGAAAAATTGGAGGGTCGAAGGAATCTAGCGCGGCGAACGGCGGACGGCGAACAGGGAACAAACTGTCATCCCGAGCGAAGGCGCGCAGCGCCGAAGTCGAGGGATCTCCAGACTCCCCCACGCGCCCATCCAGACTTGTCGCGTACCCGGGCCGTGGAGATCCCTCGCTGCGCTCGGGATGACACCGCGGTTCGCTGTTCACCGTTCACCGTTCACCGCACCCCCACCTCCACCGGCACCCTGACGATCACCCGATAGCTGATCTCCCATGGCGTATTGAAGAACGCCTCACTCTGCTCGTTGTCGATGCGGTGGAAGCGGAGCTCGGCGTCGAACTGCGTGCCTCCCGACCCGCTGATTCGTCGCTGGACACCAAGCTCGGTGTAGCGACGCGCGCTGCGGTAGACGTCTGGATCCTGGCCGGTCGAGTTGTAGTTGTTGTCCCCGGCGTTGGCCACGAAGTCACGCCCGCGCCACCAGATCCCGAACAGCTCCACATTGCGCCATGGCATGATCCCGGCACGCAGGTACGTGCCTCGGCCATTCGCGGGCCGCTCGGCGGGATAGGCAGGATCGATGTGCCCCTCGCTGTGCAGACGCCAACCGGCGAGTGAGGCCGCGCGAACGACGGGGAGGCTATCGGCCCATCGGAGTCCGAGTGCCGTGACCCGGTTGTTGCTCACCGGGACCCCGGCATCGTGCAGTTGCCCACCGCGATGGTACCAGAGATGCTGGACGCCGGCCGAGAACCCGCGGCCAACGTCCAGCTCAGCGACCACGCCCATCTCGAACTGCTCCCGCTGTTTGTCGGTATTGAGTTTTTGCCAATTGATCCACGCGTCGCCCGTGAACCGCCCGCGTCGTTCGATCCACTGCATCCCGCCTTCGATCGGTGCGGTCAGCTCGCGAGTCGTGACCATCAGCGGTTCGAGCAGCCCATGGCGTCGGACCGTCTCAAGTGTGCCGAGGACACCCAGCGAATGGGAGGTGCGGTACCGCACACTGATCACCGGGATGATCGTATCGGCGTACGACTCACTCCCTGTCTTGGCGTCGGCGAAGAGTCCGAGCCGCAACTCGACGCGATCGGTGGGCGTTGCCGCGAGCCAGGTGGTGAGCTGTTTGCCGAGGATCGTCTCTCCAGTACGAAATGGAGTGAAGAATTCGGTGTTGTCACCATAGAGCGCAGCGTCGGTGCGCCACGTGATGCGCTGCGCCGACAGGGGCGCAACGCTCCACGCAATCACCAGACACAGCGTCCACCGGGTGCGATGCACGAGCGATGCTACGCCGAGGCCGGGCGCGGCGAGACGGCACTCACGAGCACACCCACCGTCAGGACGGTCACGGCGCCGATGACGTTGTGCCAGAGGAAAGCGACCTCCGGAAGCCCGAAGTGTACCGAGGCGACCACCCCCATCCCGGCGAGCAATCCGAAGAACGCCCCAGGCCCGTTCGTGCGCGGGATCATCGCCAGCAGGAAGACACCGAGGATCGAACCATAGAAGAACGAACCGAACCGGTTGACGACCTCGATGAGCGAGCCGAGGTTGGCGGCGTAGGTGGCGACGACGCAGGCAAAGAGACCCCAGAGTCCGGTGGCGATCTTCGACACCCGCAACAGGTGTGGTGGGCTGCCCTCGGGACGCCACCAGCGACGGTAGAAATCAATCACGGTGGCGGTGGACAGCGAGTTCAACTCCGACGCGATACTCGACATGGCTGCAGCAATCACGCCCGCAATGAAGATTCCTGCCAGCCCCAACGGGAGCCAGTCGAGCACGAAGCGGGGGATGATGTAGTTCACGTCGCGCGACGGCGCGCCGGTGACCTGCGTCACCAGTGCCAGCGCTTCGGCGCGCACCGCGTTGACCGCAGCTTCCGATTCGATCAACGCCTCGCGATCAGGTCGGGTGACTTCGGAGTCGACCCCATGATCGCCAGCCACCGCGGCGCGTGCATCCTGCGTCCGGATATTCCACGCGTCCACGTAACGCGCCTGCAGCGCATTGAACTCGGCCGGAGCTTCGGCCTGCACTTGTCGCTCGGCCACAGGATTCCAGAGCATCGGGCCCGGGACGAAGAGGTAGAAGACCCACACCAGCACACCGACTATCAGCACCAGCGCCTGCAAGGGGATCTTCCAGTAGGCACTCATCATCAGCGAGGTGCGCGCGTCGTCCACCGACTTCGCAGTCAGGTGCCGCTGGACCTGACTCTGATCGGTGCCGAAGTAGCTCAGCATCAGGAAGGTCCCGCCAATGATGCCGGACCAGAAGGTGTAGGTCTGGGTCAGGTCCCAGGAGAAGTCGAAGACCTGCAACCGGCCGGTGGCGCCGGCAAGCTCGAGCGCATCCACGGGAGAGACGGGAATCTTGACCAGCAGGACGATCACGACCGCCAATAGCGCAAGGACGATCAGTACCATCTGCTTCACGTCGGCCCACGTCACCGCCTGCACGCCGCCGATCATCGTGTACAGGACGGTCGGGATGCCGATCATCGCGACCGACCATGTCATGTCCCAACCGAAGATCGCCGAAAACACGACCGAGGGGGCGGCGATGATCGTGCCGCACGACATCCCACGCGACAACAGGAAGAGGAAGGCGGTGAGCGAGCGGGTCTTGGCGTCGAACCGCTTCTCGAGGAATTCATACGCCGTGAACACCTTCGCACCATGCAGGAGCGGCACCAACGTCACGCCGAGGATCACCATCGCCAACGGCAATCCGAAGTAGAGCTGGATGAAGCGCAGACCGTCGGTCGCCCCCTGGCCGGTGGTACCGATCATCGTGACGGCTGAGAGCTGGGTGGCCATCACCGAGAGACCAACCGCCCACCACGGGAGCGATCGGTTGGCGAGGAAGTAGCCCTCGATGTTGTCGGTATCCTTCGAGCGGCGGATCCCGTCCCAGAGGACGTAGGCGATGTACGTGACGAGAATCGCCCAGTTTACCGGATGCATCGTACCGCCATCAGCGGGCAAAGGTGACTTGCAGCCACCAGAGCAGGAGGAGGGTCGCGATCTGGACTGCAAAGACCCGCGCGGCCGTCACGCGGTAGCGGGTGCGTGCATCGGTGGGGGGCGTCACGTGTGCCATGCGTGGGTGGGTGAGGCCATGCATCCTCCAGAGGGGCTAGCGACGCAGGGAATGTATCACCCTCGTGACCCGCGGGTGCCCCAATGGGGCCCCGACGCTATTTTAGTCCCCCATGACCACTTCGCGCACCGTGCGCGTCGGACTGGTGCAGCAACGGGTCGGGGCCGACCCTGCCGCCAATCTTGACCGCGCCATCGAGGGAATTCGCGCCGCCGCTGCCAAGGGTGCGCACATCGTCTGCCTGCAGGAGCTCTTCGGCTGGTACTACTTCTGCCAGCGCGAAGACCACGCCTTCTTCGACCTCGCCGAGCCGATCCCCGGCCCGAGCACCGATCGACTGAGCGGGGTCGCGAAGGAACTGGGCGTGGTGATCGTCGCCTCGCTCTTCGAGAAGCGCGCGCACGGTCTCTACCACAACACCGCCGCGGTCATCGACGCGGACGGCTCGTATCTCGGCAAGTACCGGAAGATGCACATTCCGGACGATCCGCAGTTCTACGAGAAGTTCTATTTCACTCCCGGCGACCTCGGCTTCCGCACCTGGGAGACCAAGGTCGGCAAGATCGGCGTGCTGATCTGCTGGGATCAGTGGTATCCCGAAGCCGCACGGCTCACGGCGCTGAGTGGAGCTGAGATCCTGTTCTATCCGACCGCAATCGGTTGGCTTCCGCCCGAAAAGGCGGAGTACGGCGAGCGCCAGCAGGGCGCGTGGGAGACGATCCAGCGTTCCCATGCCGTGGCCAACGGCGTGTACGTCTGCAGCGTGAATCGCACCGGCCATGAAGTGCTCCCCGACAGCGAGGCCGGCGCGCAGGGCATCGAATTCTGGGGTGGGTCCTTCATTGCCGACCCGAACGGGCGCATGCTGGCCAAGGCCGGAGAAGATGAGGAAGTCCTCGTGGCCGATTGCGACCTCGGGGCAGTGGACACGGTGCGTACCCACTGGCCATTCCTGCGCGATCGGCGGATTGACGCGTACAGCGACATGACCAGGCGGTACATTGACTAATCCCGCCGCGCGGGGATTCGCCATGCCGGCAGAGTGGGCTCCGCACCGGGGAACCTGGCTCTCCTGGCCACATCGCGAATCATCATGGCCTGGCAACTTCGCACCCGTGCCACTCGTGATTGCCGAGATGGTGCGCCACCTCGCCCCCGGCGAGGAAGTGCACATCAACGTCGCCGATGCCGAGATGGAAGCGGGCGCGCACAGTGTGCTTGCCGAACGTGGCGTGCCGACCGCCAACGTCTTCTTTCATCACTTCCCCACCAACGATGCCTGGTGTCGCGACCACGGCCCGATCTTCGTGCAACGCGATCTCGCTGATGGCAAACGCGAGCAGTTGATCACCGACTGGGGCTACAACGCGTGGGGTGGGAAGTACCCGCCGTTCGATCTCGACGAGCAAATTCCCCGGCGCATTGCCGAGGCGTTCGAGATCGAGCGCGTGGAGCCGGGGATGATTCTCGAGGGTGGCTCGATTGACGTGAACGGCCTCGGCGCCCTGCTCACCACCGAGGCGTGCCTCCTCAATCCGAACCGCAATCCAGAACTCAGCCGCGAGCAGATCGAAGCGCGACTTCGGGACAACCTCGGCGTCACCAAGATCCTCTGGCTCGGCGAGGGGATCGTCGGCGATGACACCGACGGACACATTGATGACATCACTCGGTTCACGGACGAGCGCACGATCGTGACGGTGATCGAGGACGACCCGCGCGACGAAAACCATGCGCTGCTCCAGCACAACCTCCGCCGCCTGGAGGAGATGACCGACCAGGATGGCGAGCCCTTCCGATTGGTCACCCTTCCGATGCCGCGTGCGGTGGTCTTTGATGGCCAGCGCCTGCCCGCCTCGTATGCCAATTTCTATATCGGCAACGAGGTGGTCCTTCTCCCCGGGTATGATGCCGAGCGCGACGAGATCGCTCGGGGGACCCTGCAGGAGCTCTTCCCCACCCGTCGGGTGGTGGTGATTGACTGCACCGAGCTGATCTGGGGCCTCGGGGCGTTTCACTGCCTGACGCAGCAGTGGCCGGCCTGACGGCGGGGCGACAGGGGTGATAGGTGAAAGGTGAAAGGTGAAACGGGTGATATTCCCCTTTCACCTTTTACGTTTCACCACTCCCTGAGGCGACAGGAGACTCGCCCTCCACCCCTTTGCAACCCTTCCGGCCTTGCGTCCATCAGAACGGACGTGAACACTCATGCGATGACACTCGTGACCCCGCTTGGCGGCACCCCCGTGGTGGATCTGGAAGCTCGCCTGGTGCAGGCGGCCTCCCGGGGGGATGAACGCGCCTTCGAGCGACTGTATCGGCAGCATGTGGCCCGCATCCATTCGCTGGTCCGCCGCATGGCCTCTCCCGAGGCAGCCGACGAGCTGACCCAGGACGTGTTCATCAGGGCCTGGGACAAACTGGGGACATTCCGGGGAGAGAGCGCCTTTGGCACCTGGCTCTACCGACTCGCCGTGAACGTGGTGCTGTCGGCCCGGCGGAAGAGCCGCGTGGAACGGGGTTGGTTGCTGGATGACGACGCCCCGCTGGAGACGCAGGCGGTACGCACGGCCCCAGCGGGGGCGCGACTGGACCTGGAGTCCGCGATGGCGCGGCTCCCTGAAGGGGCGCGGCAGGTCTTCGTGCTCCACGACATCGAGGGATGGACCCACGAGGAGATCGCCGACCACCTCGGGCTCGTGCCCGGGACGTCGAAATCGCAACTCTCCCGCGCTCGGGCCACCCTGCGGAGGTATCTCGATGGCTATTGATCACGACACCCCCGAGGGCACGCCCCTCGACCCGCTCCTTGCCGAAGCGATCAGCGGCCTGCGAGACCGCGGTCCGGAGCACGACCTGTGGGCGGAGATCGCCCCACGCCTGGCCCCCCGGCGCCCCGCCGGTGTCCTGCAAATGCGCTGGCCCACCGCTCTTGCGGCGGGGCTGGCGCTCGTGGCCGGCTCGGTGGCGGTGACGCAGTGGCTCGGACGCGCTGCCACCGGCCCGGCCGACAGCCCGGTCGCCGTGCAGACACCCACCGCGGCATCGGCGAGCAGTGCGCTCCCCGTTGTCACGGTGGCGATGGATGAAGCCGGTTCGGCACTCCAGGCTGCCATCACCGAACTGTCCACGACGATCGAGGCGGCGCTGCCGCAACTCGACCCCGCGACACGCGACGAGCTCTCCCGCGCGATGGCCGCACTCGATCGCGCGGTGAACGAAGCCGCGGAGCGGGTCCGTGAAGCACCGGATGACCTGCGCGCCGCGCAGTACTTGACGACCACTCTCCGCCGCCAGCATGACGTGCTCCGCACGATCGCTGTCGCGGCGTCACGCAGTTGATGGACTGGAGCCGATGATGATCACGCTTTTGCTGGCACTCACCGCACCCTTGGCGATCGAGATGCCGGACACCACGCTCCGGATCTCCCGGGGCACCACCATCGAAGTGAGCTCGATGACGCGCCCCATTGTCGTGCGCACCGGTACCGGTGACCAGGTACGCGTGGTCGGCGCCAACGTGGAAATGTCCGGCCGCACGCTGGAGATCGATGTCGCCTCGCCGTTTGGTCGAGGCTCAGGCCCCATCACGGTCACCGTACCGACGTGGGCGACCGTCGAGGTCGATGCGATGAACGCCAGCATCACCATCGAGGACGCGCCGGAACGCCTGACCGCCGAGACCCTCAACGGTCGCATCGAAGCGCGCGGCGGTCGGGGCACCCTCTCGCTCAGCACGATGGCCGGGGCGATCTCGGTGAAGGATTTCGCCGGCACGCGCCTCACGCTGGACGCAGTCAGTGGGCAGATCAGCGTGGATGGCGCCACGGGAACGCTGACGGTCGAGTCGGTGAGTCAAGGGATCACCTTGCGCAACATTCGCTCAAGCAACGTGACGGCCGAGACCACGAACGGCCGCGTCCAATGGGAGGGCGCACTCGACCCCCGCGGTCGCTACACCTTCGGGACCCACAACGGCGAGATCCTCCTGTTGCTTCCCGATGCGGCCTCAGCACGCGTACGTGGCAGCATGTTCAGCGGGACGTTCGAGTCCGATCTTCCGGCGACGACGCAGGGTCTCGCGCCCTCACGCCGAGACCGTGAGGTCTCCCTCGGGAAGGAATTCACCGCCACGCTGGGCAAGGGTGAAGCGAACGTGCACGTCGAGACCTTCAACGGGTCGATCCGGATCAAGCGTCTCGGCAGCACGTGACCGCACCGTGACTAGCTGAACGCGGGCGGGCGACGGAGGTGGACGTCGCTCGCCCGTTGCCATTCCGCCACCACCCGCAAGGCGAGTTCCTCCTTCCAGAGCCCGCCGATCACCGTCATCGTCGCCGGAACGTCGTTCTCTCCGAAAGCAACCGGGCACACCACCGCCGGATGTCCCGACAGATTCGTCGAGATGAGCACGTTGCCCGCGAAGGGTGGCGTGATCACCACGTCGACGTCGCGGAAGAGATCATCGAGACGCTCCATCACCAATGCCCGGACGCGATTGGCCTGCAGGTACTCCACCGCAGGCACGAACCGCGCTGCGCGGAAGGCGTTCGGCCACGCCCCCGGGGTCTGTTGCACCATCTGGTCATCGAGATTCTCACGCGTCACGGCATCGAACGCCGCCGCGCCCTCGACACTGATGATGAGGTTGAGCGACGACGCCGGCAGGTCGTCGGGCCATTCGACCGGTCGCAGCTCCGCACCGCGTGCGCGCAGCGACTCGAGCACCGGCAGAATCGCCGCCACGCCGTTCCCCTCCCCCCGCACCAGCGTGGGATGGATGCCGACGCGGATCGTGTCGAGCGGGCGGTCATGATCGAATCCGAATGGCATGGCCTGCGCCGTGGGATCACGAAGGTCATTGCCATGTATCGCGGCGAAGACGACCGCGAGATCGTCCGCGGTGCGCGCGATCGGGCCGAGCTTGTCCATCGTCCAGGAGAGCGCCATCGCGCCGTGCCGGGAGACGCGCCCTGACGTCGGTCGGAGTCCGCTCACGCCACAGCGCGTGCATGGTGACACAATCGAGCCGAGGGTTTCGCTGCCGATCGCAAACGGCAGTACGCCAGCAGCCACCGCGGCGGCCGACCCGGCCGACGATCCGCTGGAACCACGCTCGAGATTCCACGGGCTCCGTGTCATCCCGCCATACCAGACATCACCCATCGCAAACTCGCCGAGCGTCATCTTGGCGATGAGCACCGCACCCGCAGCATCAAGCCGCTCGACCACCGTGGCGGTTTCCTCAATGACACGGTCGGCATAGAGCGGCGAGCCCCAAGTCGTCGGCGCCCCGGGGACGCTGAGCAGATCTTTCGCTCCCCAGGGGATCCCGTGCAGCGGGCCCCGCCAACGACCTGCGCGTGCTTCCGCATCGAGGACATCGGCTTGCGCGAGGGCGCGCTCGCGCAGGACGTGCGTCACCATCAGGAGCTTCGTGTCGGCCACCTCGAGCCGGCGGAGCGTCCGCTCCGTGAGCTCGCGCACCGTGACGCGTCCCGCGCGCAACAACGCGCCGAGTTCAGCGATGGTCGCGAAACCCCAGTCGGCATCGGTGACAGGCGCACTGACCGCAACCGGGGACACGGTCACGCCGACGGTGTCGAGCGTTTCGACCGTGCGCCCCGGGACGAGTGGCGAGAACGCGATGGCGGGTGCGACACTGTTGGGTAGCGGTACACCACGGATTGCGGTGAAGGCCCGCAGCCCGCGCTCCAGGTTCGGTAACAGCATCTCACGTTCTGCCGCGGTCAGTGAGAGCCCGGCGATCGCTTCCGCACCTGCGACCTGCTCAGCCGTGATCGCCGCGATGCGGTGCACATCGCCCAGCGCACCTTCCCCCTCGGCAACCGCCCAGGCCCGCTCAGCGAGTATTGCCGGCAATCCGAGTGCGGTTCCGAGCGCGAGGAACTGGCGACGATCCAATGCGGACATGCACACCTCTGCGGGAAGGGAGTCGCAGGAATGTGGCGCCGCCGGGAGTTCAGGAGAAGGCGGGTGGACGCCGGCGGTGCACCTGACTGGCCATCTGCCAGGCGTGGGCAACGCGCAGCGCGAGGTCTTCACGCCAGAGCGCGCCGACGATGGCGATCCCGCGCTGGGGACCTTCCTGCGGCCCGCCGATCGGGATGGTGACCGCGGGATGGCCGGTGAGATTGGTGGTCACGAGTGCGGCCTCGGTCATGGGCGGTACCAGAAAGACATCCACCTGCTGGAAGACGCCATGCACGCGGTGCTTCGTCACGGTGCGGACGCGATTGGCCTGCACGTACTGCACGGCCGGAATGAAGTGCGCGGCACGGAAGACATTGGGGCGCGCGTCCACCGATTGATCGAGGAATTCGTCGTCGCGGTCTCGAGTCGTCAGTTCCTCAAACGCCGCTGCACTCTCGACGCGCATGATGATGTCCATTGCCACCGCGGGGATCCGCTCCGGCCACTCGATCGGTTGCAGTTCCGCGCCCTGACTGCGCAGCGCCGCGAGCACGGGTGCGATCAGCCGTCGCTCGTCTGCATCCCCGGTGGCGAGGTCCGGGTGCAGCCCGATGCGAATGCCGGAAAGCGGACGGGCATGATCGAAGGCAAACGGCATCGGGTGCGAGGAGGGATCGCGTGCGTCCTCACCTTGCACTGCGGCGAAGACGACGGCCAGGTCCTCGGCCGTGCGCGCGATCGGCCCGAGCTTGTCGAGCGTCCAGGCGAGCGACATCGCACCGAAGCGCGAGATCCGCCCGTAGGTCGGGCGAAGCCCGCTGATGCCGCAGCGCGTGCACGGACCGAGAATACTGCCAAGCGTCTCACTCCCCATGGCGAACGGGAGCAACCCCGCCGACACGGCCGCAGCGGAGCCCGCGGACGACCCCATCGCGCCCTGCGCAGGATTCCAAGGGTTGCGGGTGCGTCCGCCATACCAGAGGTCACCGTAAGCGAGTTCCCCCAATGACAGCTTCGCGACGAGCACTGCGCCTGCAGCATCGAGCAGCTCGACCGCGCGGGCGGTCTCGGGGAGCACGCGGTTGCGGTAGAGTGGCGATCCCCAGGTGGTCGGATAGCCTGGTACAGCCAGCAGGTCTTTCGCGCCCCAGGGAATGCCGTGCAACGGACCCCGCCACTCGCCCGTGCTCGCCTCGGCATCGAGCTGGTCAGCCTGCTGCAGGGCACGCTCCCGCGTCACGGTCACCACGGCGTAGAGCGATGGATCGCAGCGTTCGAGCCTTGCGATCGTGGCCTCGGTGAGTTGGCGCACCGTCATGCGGCCGGAGCGCAACAGCGCGCCGAGTTCGGCGATGGACGCGAAGCCGAGATCGGCATCGGAGACGATGCTCGGCGGGGGGAGTTCCCGCACCTGCACGAACCCCGCCGGCGGTGGCACGACGGTCTCACCCACCGGGACGGGATCGAATCGGAACGCCGGGGCTACCGACTCGGGGATCGGTACCTCGCGCAGTTCCGCGTAGGCCTTGAGCGCCTCCTCGAGGTGGGGCAGCATCTGGTCGCGGTCGGCGTTGTCGTACGAGACCCCCAGGACCTTCTCGGCGGCGGCAACCTGCTCGCGCGTGATGCCCGCGAGGGTCTCGCCGGAGATGCGGTTCACAGAGCCGAGGTTTTCCCCCGCCGCCAGAGCCCAGCTCCGCTCGGCGGTCGCCAGCGGGATGCCAACCCCTGCGCAGAGCCCGAGGAAAGTGCGACGATCAAGACCTGCGGCCACGGAGGCTCCGACGATGAGAAGTTGCCGGGACGGTGCTGGTCCCGGAGTGCGATATCAATACGGCGCGGCCCAGACCGGGGTTGCCAAGTAGCACATTGCAACCCTCCGAGGGGTGGTGACGTCAGAGTAGTCACAAGCCGACGTTCACCGCCCCACGCCACCCCCGTGGGTCTTACACCAGAGGACACTCAGATGCTTCGTACCCTTGCCGTACCTGCCCTGCTCATCCTGGCCATGCCCCTCCAGGCTCAGGAAACCCGGTTCGCCCGCAATCTGCAGTCCGGTGACCGCCTCGAGATCCGCAATGTGAATGGTGCCGTCCGGGTGACGCAGGCCAGCGGATCGCAGGCCGAGGTGATCATCACCAAGCGCGTCAAGCGGGGCGATGGCGACCTGGTCAAGGCGATCCTCGAGGAGGAGCGCGGGGTGATGCGGGTCTGCACGATCTACCTCAACCGCGATCCGAATCGCACCACCTGCGATGGGACCAATTCGATCAGCCAGCGGCGCGGCGACGATGTCGAGGTCGAGATGCGCTACGAAGTGCGCGTCCCGAAGGGAGTGCACCTCGATGGCAAGACCATCAATGGCGGCTTGACGGTGGAAGGGGTGGACACGCCGGCTCGGCTGGTCACCGTGAACGGCTCCATCTCGTTTGATGGTGTCGGCGCCCACGACATCGAAACGGTGAATGGGGCCATCAACGCCAGCTTCACGCGCGCCGAGTGGACTGGTGCTGTCCGACTCAAGACGGTGAACGGCGGGATCACCTTGTCGCTGCCGGAAGGGGCCGACCTGACGCTGGAGGGCCGGACCATGAACGGGGGGATCAATAGCGATTTCCCCATCACAATGAAGGGGCGCTGGGGTCCGCGGTCGTTCCGTGGCACGATCGGGCAGGGCGGCCGCGAACTGCGCCTCGAGACGGTGAACGGTGGCGTGACGATCCGACAGCTCTAGCGGCTGCCACACGATGAGGTGAGAAGGCGAGCCCGGTGGCTCGCCTTCTTGCGTTGCGGCATCCTATCTTCCGCGCGTGCCGTCCCTCTTCGATGCCGACTCGCTCGCCGCATGGCGTGATCACCTCAATGTCTCCCCGCTCTTCCGCGACGCCGCTGCCGGATGGCGTGGCACCCTGCTTCTGCTCGAGGGTGACCCCAACGCTCCAGCACGCACGGCGTGGGTCGAGGTGGCCGACGGCAGCTGCGCCGCTGCGAGGGGGGGGGACGATGGCGACGCGGAGCGCGCCGACTTTGTCCTGGCGGCCTCCCCGGCGACCTGGCATGACCTGGTGTCGGCACGCACCACCCCGGTGATGGCCGCGATGACGGGGCGCCTGCGGTTGGTGAAAGGGGACCTGATGGCCTTGGCGCCGCACGCGAAGGCGGCGGCGGCGTTGCTGGCGGCGGCGAACGGCGATGGGAAAGGTGAAAGGTGAAACGTGAAAGGGGTTGCAAGGCCGCTCCCGTTTCACCTTTCACCTTTCACCCTGCACCGTAACTCGCCGCGATTGACGTCCTTCCCTCTCTACATCGCCATCCAGGCGGTGCTCAGCTCATGCGCACCCCACACGATCCGCAGCTCGCCACGCAGCCCACTGCTCGCCGGCACCAGCCACATCGTGAGCCCTTCGACCGGCGTGGCCATGGTGCGATGCTGGAGCGGGACGCGCACGATGTCCTTGTCCGCGCTGTAGTCACCGACCCCCTGCCCTTCATCCTTCTGGATGATCAGGTGCCACCCCGCGGCGGTCGGGAGCACGAAGAGCGCATAGCGACCCTTGGCAAGGTGGGCCTGACCGAACATCAGCATGAGGTCGGTGGTCAGCGTGGTCGTGGCGTTGGCCCCGAGCCGCCAGACCTGGTCCATCGGCACGAGCGATTCGGCCGGGAAGGATCGACCGCGCAGGTGGGGCTGGCCCCAGTCGAGGCGGATCTTCGGCACCACGGTGGTGCCCTCGGGCACCATCATCTCGATCTCGCTCGTCCCCCGGCCGCTCGGCTGGAAGCGCGGCGCGTCCTGCGCGGCGAGGGGGGCGGCGAGGAGCGTGAGCAACAGGGCGTAGCGGATCATGCAGGAGACTCCCGGTCTTGGTCGAGGATCAGTTGGGTCGAACTGGGTAATGACGCCTGAATATGGGGGACACGACACGCGGCGACTAGCCTCACTTCGCTGTTCGCTGTTCGCTGTTCGCCGTCCTCCGTGCAATCGGTGCCGCCAGTACCTCTGGCGGAATCCCGAAGCCGTCCGTGATCTCTTCGGCGATCGGGCGCAGCTCCTCGCAGCAATTGTTGACGAGGTAGCGGATCGCCTTGGCCTTCGGCGTTTCGATGATCCCGCTCATCATGAACCACCCGAGATCGCGCTCGATCGCGCTGGCCCAGAAGGTGTCGCGCAGCAGGGCGAGCAGGGGTGCCAGCGACGGCCCGGCGCGCTCGACCTGCTCCTGGATCGCCTCGTGCGCGACGCGCTCCACATGCGCCTCGGCGAGGTGCATCAGGTGATCCTGCACCTCGAACATCGCCCGCAGCGGGTCCTTCTTCATCGCCGCGCGCAGCCGACGCGCCGCAGCGTCAAGCATCCGCTCCTCGCGGTCGCGCAATAGGCCGAGTTGCTGCGCAGGGTCGCGCAGGTGATCCTCGTCGTCCTTGCGCGCGGTCACCGGGTTCATCGCCTTGAGCGCACTGCGTGCGCGCCGGCCAAGGAGGCGGATCACCCCGATCTCGGAGAACTCCTGCTTGTACTCGGTGAGCAGGCCCTTGGCGAGCAACTGGTAGAGGACGGTGTTGTCGCCCTCGAAGGTGGTCCAGACGTCAATGTCCCCGCGCAGCACCGCGATCCGGTTCTCGGCGAGATAGCCTTGCCCACCGCAGCACTCGCGCGCATCGGTGATCGCGCGCTGGGCGAACCAGGTGGTGTAGGCCTTGAGCCCAGCCGCGAGGCCTTCGACTTCACGGTTCGACTCGCCTTCGGTGGGCGCGAACCGATCTACCAGTTTGGACAGCGCGATATCGAGGACGATGCTCGTCGCGAGCGCAGGCAACAGACGCCGTTGATGGGTGCGGTAGTCGAGCAGCGGCGTGGTGTTGCCGCCCTCCGGACCAAATTGCTTGCGGCGATTGCCGTAGCGGATGGCGATGGCGAGCGCGCTCTTGGTCGCCGAGAGGGCGGTGAGCCCGACCGTGATGCGGCCACCCACCAGCGTGCCGATCATCGTGAAGAAACGGCGGGCCGAACTCTCGATCGGGGAACGATAGACCCCGTCCTCCCCCACCCCACCGAAGCGATCTAGCAAGTGGGTGCGCGGCACGCGAACCTGGTCGAACCAGATGCGGCCGTTGTCCACGCCGTTGAGCCCCTCCTTGAGCCCCGTGTCACCCAGGGTGATTCCGGGACAGGGGGAACCATCGCGACGACGGATCGGGACGAGCAGTGCGTGTACGCCGTGATTCGTGCCGTCCACGTGCAACTGGGCGAAGACGGTCGCCATCTCGCCATGCACCGCCGCGTTGCCGAGCCACTCCTTGTGGGCGCCGGGGTGCGGCGTCTGGATGACGAACTCCTGCTGCGCGGCATCCCATGTTGCGGTGGTTTCGAGGTCACGCACATTCGAGCCGCTGCCAAGCTCGCTCATCGCGAAGACGCCGAGCAGTTCTCCCTTCGAGACCGCGGGGAGAAAGGTGGCGTGATGCCACTCGGTGCCGAGGAGCAGAATGCTGCCCTGGAAGAGGCCGTACTGCACGCCGAATTTGATCGCCAGGGAGAGGTCGTGATACGCAAGCGTCTCGAAGGCAGCCATGAAGGCGCGGATGTCGCCCTTGCCGCCGTAGGCCTCGGGGACGTGGAGTGCACCGAGGCCATCGGACGACAGATCTCGCAACCAGTCGAACACCACCTCGCGGTAATCATGGTGTGACATCCCGTAGCGATGACGGAACTGCGGCTCGGTCAGCCGCTGGCGGACGAAGTCGCGGATGCCATGTTCGGGGCCGTCGAGGAGGGCACGCAGGGCCGCCACGTCGACGGACGGGGCGGGACGCACAGGGGCCGGTGCCGGGCGTTTGGCGCGAGCGGAGTCGGTCATGGGGTGAAGGATAGCCTCCTCTGAGGGTAGGTTTCGCGGATGCCAGATCATCTCCCCGTCGTCGCCGTGATCGGTGCCGGCGCCGCCGGCCTGATGGCCGCGATCCACGCCGCCGGCCCCGGCCGACGCGTGGTGCTGCTGGAGCGTACCACCGATGGCGGGCGGAAGATCCTGATCTCCGGGGGCGGTCGGTGCAACGTCCTCCCGTCACATCTCGAGAGCGACCGCTTCGTCACGGCATCCTCCCCGAACTCGATGCGCAACATCCTGCGCAGTTGGCCGCTCGAGCAACAGCGCGAGTTCTTCGAGCAGGAGTTGGGGATCGCACTCGTGCTTGAAGAGGAGACGGGCAAGCTCTTCCCGGTCCGCAACAGCGCGCGCGTGGTGCGCGATGCGCTGGTGCAGGCGGCGCGATCACGTGGGGCGGAGTGGTGGCACGACGCGCATGTGACCGGCCTCGAACCGGTGCCTCCCGGTTGGCGGATCACGATTGCAGATGGACGCACGCTCGATGCAGACCGGGTGATCATCGCCACCGGTGGCCTCTCGGTCCCGAAGACCGGCTCCGATGGATTCGGCTTGGACACGCTCGCCCGCCTTGGCCATACGGTGCACACCACCTACCCCGCCCTGACACCGCTGACGCTCGACCCACCGGCGTTCGCTGACCTGGCCGGTGTCTCACTCCCGGTGACGATCGAAGCGCGCAGCGCGTCCGAACGCCGTACCTCCAGCGGTGGCTTTCTGTTCACGCATCGCGGCTTCAGCGGGCCGGCCGTGCTCGACGTGTCGCATGTCGCGGTGCGCGGACGCATTGCCGACGAACCACCTGCGACGCTGTCTGTCCAGTGGACCAGCTACGATGAGTCCACCTGGGAGGCGTTGCTCGCGCCAGGCCAACATCAGGTCGGCACCGTCGTCCGCCGCGAACTCCCGGCACGACTCGCTGAACGGCTGTTGCAGGACATCGGCCTGGACCCGACCAAGAAGCTGTCACAACTCCCGCGACAGGCACGCAAGGATCTGGTGGCAGCGCTGACGCGGTACCCGCTCCCCTGGACTGCCGATGAAGGCTACAAGAAGGCCGAAGTCACCGGTGGTGGTGTGGCCCTCGGCGAAGTCCAACCGACCACGATGGAGAGCCGTATTCACAAGGGACTCTTCCTCTGCGGCGAATTGCTCGATGCCTTTGGCCCGATCGGGGGCTACAACTTTGTCTGGGCATGGGTGACGGGAAGGTTGGCAGGGTTGGGAAGTCGTTAGTCGTTGGTCGTTTGTCGTTAGGGGATGTTGGATGTTGGATATTGGATGTTGGTCCCGTTCACCGATCACCGATCACCAATCGCCACTCACCAATCGCCAATCGCGTTTCTCTGTTTACCGCGCTCCGTTCTCCGTTCTCTG
Source organism: Gemmatimonadota bacterium (assembly GCA_011390645.1). Classification (GTDB taxonomy): domain Bacteria; phylum Gemmatimonadota; class Gemmatimonadetes; order Gemmatimonadales; family GWC2-71-9; genus Palsa-1233. The sequence goes on along the minus strand of JAABRY010000001.1, from coordinate 42,377 downwards.
ATCTCCGAGACTGCCATGCGTTTTCGTCATCTCCTGGTTGCCGCGATCCTGGTTGCGCCTTTGGGCGCGCAGGCTCCCCTCACCACTCCGGAACAGGCGCTCGGGTTCGGGCTCGGTGCCGACTATCAGCTCGCCAACTACACCCAGCTGCAGCGCTGGTGGGAGAAGCTGGCAGTGGAATCTCCGCGCATGGTGCTCGACACCATCGGGATGACCGAAGAGGGGCGCCCGCAGTTGATGGCGATTCTCTCGAGTCCCGCCAACATCGCCCGGCGCGAGGAGTACCGGCAGATTGCCGAACGGTTGGCGCGCGGGCGGTTGACTGAGGCCGAGGCGCGCGAGCTGGCAGCGCGCGGCAAGGCGATCATCTGGATCGACGGTGGGTTGCACTCGACCGAGGTGCTCGGGCCCGTGGCCCTGATGGAACTGGTGTGGCAGTTTGTGTCGCAGCAGGACGCCGAGACGATGCGGATTCTGGACGATGCGATCATCCTCGCGGTCCATGCGAACCCCGATGGCATGGAACTCGTCAGCGACTGGTACATGCGCGAGAGCGATGTGAGCCGACGCAGCTACGGCGGGCTTCCGCGGCTGTACCAGAAGTACATCGGCCACGACAACAACCGTGATCTCTACCGCAACGCGATGGCCGAGTCGCGCAACATGTCGCGTACGATGTATCGGGAGTGGTATCCGCAGATCATGTACAACCACCACCAGACCGGCCCGGGCGGCACGGTGATGTTCGCCCCGCCGTTCCGTGACCCGTTCAATCATGTCTACGACCCGATGATCCCGACCGGCCTCGACTTCGTGGGTGCGGCCATGCACCGCCGCTTCACGCAGGAAGGCAAGGGTGGCACGGTCTCGCGCGATGCGGCCAGCTACTCGACATGGTGGAACGGGGGCCTTCGCACCACAGCCTACTTCCACAACATCATCGGGATCCTCACCGAGACGATCGGCTCGCCGACGCCAATGACGATTCCGCTCCTGCCGGCGCGGCAACTCCCCGCCGGGGGACAGGCGATGCCGGTGCAGTGGGGCCGCTGGCATTTCCGCCAGTCGGTGGACTATTCGATGACCGCCAATCGTGCGATCCTCGACCTCGCCTCGCGGTACCGTGAAGACATCCTCTACAACATCTGGCGCATGGGTGCCAACTCGATTGCGCGCGGCGCCACCGATACCTGGACACACAAGCCGCAGTTGATCGCCGACGCCCAGGCCGCAGCGGAAGGGTTGCGCGGTGCCGAGGCGACGACGGCCATGGAGAAGGTGCTACGGGACCCGGCACGCCGTGACCCGCGCGCCTACATCATCCCCGCGGGCCAGGCAGAGATGGGCAATGCGCTCGACTTCCTCAACGCGATGAGCGTCTCAGGCGTGGAGATCCACAAAGCGACAGCGGCGTTCACCGTGTCAGGGAAGAGCTATCCGAAGGGGACGTTCGTCATCCGGACCGACCAGCCCTTCCGCCCGCACGTGCTCGACCAGTTCGAGGCACAGGACCACCCGACCGACTTGCAGTACCCCGGTGGCCCACCGAAGGCGCCGTATGACAATGCCGGCTGGACGATGGCGATGCAGATGGGCTTCGCGTTTGACCGCGTGCACGAGCCGTTCACCGCGCCGCTGGCCATCATCGAGGACGAGGCGATCCATCCAGAGGCCGCGCCGTTCCTCGCGGGTGCAGGCTCCTGGCGCGTGTCGCCGGCGGCAACCGATGCCTTCGTCGCGGTCAACCGTACCGCCAAGGCTGGCGGCGCCGTCGAGCGGCTGCCCAACGGCGACTTCATCCTCCGCGGGCCGCAGGCGGCCAGCGTGTTGGCAAGCCTGGCTCGGGAGCGCGGACTGGTGACCGCCGCGGCAGGCAATGCGCGCGGGACCGCCGTGAAGCCGCTGCGCGTCGGGCTGTGGGATCGGTATGGCGGGTCCATGCCGTCAGGGTGGACGCGCTGGATCTTCGAGCAATACGGCACGCCGTTCGAGGTCGTCTACCCCCAGCGGCTGGACGCCGGCGACCTGCGCAAGGACTTCGACGTGCTCGTCTTCGTGAGTGGGGCGATTCCACCGGTGCGCACCGGTGGCGGCCCAGGTGCTGGCGGTGGAGGCTTCGCGGGTGGCGGTGGGGGGGGGACCAATCTCGCGGGCGTGCCGGAGGAGTATCGCCACATGACCGGCAACGTCAGTGCAGAGAGCACCATTCCCGCACTGCGGACGTTCGTCGAGGCGGGCGGGCGCATCGTGGCGATCGGGTCGTCGGCCTCCGCCATCGCCGCGCACTTCGAGCTCCCGGTGGAAAGCCACCTGGTCGAGAAGCAGCCCGACGGCAGCGTCCGTCCCCTGTCGCGCGACAAGTACTACGTGCCGGGCTCGCTGCTGGACGTCGCGGTCAACACCTCCCACCCGGTGGCGGCTGGCGCTCGTGCCACTGCGACGGTGATGTTCGACAACTCACCGGTCTTCCGGCTGCCACCGGATGCGCAGATGCGGGGGATCACCCCGATCGGCTGGTTCGCCTCCCCCACCCCACTCACGTCCGGATGGGCGTATGGGCAGGGCTATCTGCAGGGGGGCACCACGATGTTCAGTGCCAAGGTCGGCAAGGGTGAGGTGTTCCTCTACGGCCCGGAGGTCCTCTTCCGCGCCCAGCCGGGCGGGACGTATCGGTTCGTGATGAATGCGCTGATCGACTGACAGCGAAGGGCTGAAGCGGTGAAACGTCAAAGGTGAAACGGTGATCACGGGCACCCCCGTTTCACCTTTCACCTTTCACGTTTGTGTCGCTGACACTGGTGGCCGTGTGTCGCTAATCACGACGTTTTTCCTCGTCTTTCGCCGTGTAACACGCGCGTGGATCTGCTCGCGACACCACTACGTTTCGGGTGCGGCCCTGCCGCTCCGGATGGGTCGCGACATGTCCCACGCAAGGATGAACACGCGATGAGATTTTCGCATGGCATGCTCCTGATCGCGCTCGCGGCCGTGCCGCTGAGTGCGCAACAAACTGCGGCCCCTCGTGCCGTTGCAGACACCTCGATCTTCGCTCCGCTTGATCTGCCGAGCGCGAATGCCTACCGCAGTGGCAGCGGTCGTCCGGGGCCGCGCTACTGGCAGAATCGCGCCGACTACGACATCTCGGCGACGCTCGATACCGCCGCCAAGCGCATCTCCGCCACGATGACGATGCGCTACACCAACAACTCCCCCGACACGCTCGGCTATCTCTGGTTGCAGACCGAGCAGAATGCCTTTCGTGCCAACTCGCTCAACTCCCTGATCTTTCCGCAGGATTCGCGCTTTGGCGCGCGCGGCTTCGATGGCGGCTACGTCATTGAGCGCATGGAACAAGTGGCGCCACCCGCGCGTCGTGGCGGACCGATCCGTCGCACCGCCGTGACCTATCGCGACCTCGAGACGATGACCAAGGTGATCCTGGCGGAACCGCTCGCCCCGGGTGGTACCACCTCGATCAGCATCGCCTACCACTTCGCCGTCCCCGAGCATGGTGCGGATCGGATGGGCCGCGACGGCGCACTCTACGAGATCGCGCAGTGGTTCCCGCGCGTGGCCGTCTACGATGACGTCCGTGGCTGGAATATCGAACCCTACCTGGGACAGGGTGAGTTCTATCTCGATTTCGGGGACTACAATCTGGCGATCACCCTCCCCGCCGGGTACATCGTCGCCGCGACTGGCGCCCTGCAGAACGCGGCCGAGGTGCTGACGCCGGTGCAGGTGGCGCGCTTGGCCGCCGCCGCCCGGACGGACACCGTGGTACGAGTGGTGACCGCAGCGGAACTGGCCAGCGGGGCGGCCCGTCCGCGCTCCACGGGCATGCTGACGTGGAAGTTCCGGGCGGAGAATGTGCGCGATGCCGTCTGGGCCGCCTCACCGGAATATCAATGGGACGCCACGAGCTGGCGCGGCATCATGGCGTACGCGTACTACCGCCCGAAGGCGGCGTCGAACTGGTCCGATGCGGCCGACCAGTCACGCATGTCGATCGAGGAGTATTCGGAGCGGTGGTTTCCGTATCCGTGGCCGCACATCTCCGCGGTCGAGGGCCCGATCACCGGCATGGAATACCCGATGATCGCGATGGAAGGCCAGGGTCGCGAAGTGTACGATCTCTTCAGCGTGGTGACGCACGAGATAGGCCACATGTGGTTCCCGATGATCGTGGCCTCCAACGAGCGGACGGACATGTGGCAGGATGAGGGATTCAACACCTTCATCGGGACCTTCGCCGAGGGGCGCCGCTACCCCGAGAAGGGCGACCAGATGGCGCGCGCGCGGGAAGAGCGCAACATCATCGAGCAGGTGATGCGCTCGGGCATGGACCAACCGATCGACATCGCCCCTGATCGCATCAGCCCGAGGATGCTGGGTGTCAACGCATACCTGAAGCCCAGCGTGGGCCTCCAGCAATTGCGACAGGAGATCCTCGGGCCGGAGGTGTTCGATGAGGCGTTCCGGGAATACATCCGCCGATGGGCCTACAAGCACCCGACCGCGGCGGACTTCTACCGCACGATGGAAGACGCTGCCGGGCGGCGCCTGGATTGGTTCTGGCGTGGCTGGTTCGTCGAGAACGCCCGGTATGATCAGGTGGTCGAATCCGTGGTCGCCCGGCAGAACGACGAGGTGCAGGACGTGGTCGTGACGTTCGGCAACCGTGGGCGCGGTGTCCTGCCGATTCGGGCCCGCTTCACCTTCTCCGATGGGACGACCGACGATGTCCGGTACCCGGCGGAGGTGTGGAGCACCAACACCACGCGCTACCCACGACGGTTTGCGTTCACCGGCAAGACGCTGACCCGCATCGACCTTGACCCGGAGCTGCTGCTGGTCGATGCGGACCGAACCAACAACAGCTGGGTGGCCGCGAAGGACTGAACGGCAGACGGCATAAGGTGAAAGGTGAAAGGTGAAACGGGGGCTCCAGTCATCCCCGTTTCACCTTTGACATTTCACCGCTTCATCGGTTCGCGGTTCGCTGTTCGCCGTTCGCTGTCACGGCACCATTGCCTTCGGCTTCAAGTAGCGGTCAAGCCACTCCGACATCTCCGCGATGGCATGTCCGACCGACTCGCGGGCCGAATAGCCGTGCGACTCGCTGGGGAGCATCACCAACCGTGCCGTGCCGCCGTTCCCCTTCACCGCAGCGTACATCCGCTCGGACTGGATCGGGAAGGTGCCCTGGTTGTTGTCATCTGCCCCGTGAATGAAGAGGATCGGATCCTTGAGCTGGTGTGCATAGTTGAAGGGTGACATGCGCAGGTACACCTCCTGTGCCTCCCAGTAGGTGCGTCGCTCGCTCTGGAAACCAAATGGCGTGAGGGTCCGGTTGTAGGCGCCGCTGCGCGCCAGCCCCGCCTTGAAGAGTCGCGTGTGCGCCAGCAGGTTGGCGGTGGTGAAGGCGCCATACGAGTGTCCGCCCACCGCGACGAGATCACGATTGGTCACCCCCATCGCCACGAGCGTGTCAATCGCGGCCTTTGCCGAAAGCTCGAGCTGCTCGACATAGGTGTCGTTCGACTCGCCCCCGTCCTTCGCCACGATCGGGAAGGTCGGGTTGTCGAAGACGGCGTACCCCTGCGTGAGGAGGAAGAGATGTGATGCCCCCCCCGGGCGCGTGAAGCGATACGGGGAGCCGGTCACCTGCGAGGCCGCGTCCGCGGTCGCGAACTCGGAGGGATAGACCCAGAAGAGCGTCGGCAACGGGCCGTCACGGCCGCGGTCGTACCCCGGCGGGAGATACAGCGTCCCCGAGAGCACGACCCCATCGGCACGCGTGTAGGTCAGGCGCTCCTTGGACACTCCGGCGAATGCTGGCGCGGGATCGGGGGCGTCGGTGAGCTGAATCGGCGCGCGGCGCAAGACGAGGTCACGCTGCCAATAGTTGGCGGGTTCGTCCTGTGACTCGCGGCGCGTCAGCCACGTGCCACGATCCGCATCGAGTGCGGCGACGATCGATTCGTAGTACGGTGCCTGCGACTGCCACAAGCGCGTGGTCTGCAGCGTGCGCAAGTCCAGGCGATCGAGGAATGGGCGATCGCCCTCGGGGCTCGACCCCGCCCCGGTCAGCCAGAGCGAGCGACCATCACGCGAGAAATGCAGCAGCGAGCGCCCATCCGGGGTCTGCATCATCATCGGCGAGCCAGGATTGCCGTAGCGATCATCGGTCGAACGTTCCCAGAGCTTGCGCGGCGCGGCCGACGGATTCGACGGATTGATGATCCACGTGCGAGTCATCCGCGTCTCGGGCCACGACTCACTCATCAGCGCGAGGTCCGCGCGTCCCCACGTGATGCCCCCGGCTCGCCACTCGGTCTCGGCGAAGGTCACGGGCTCCGCCGTGAATGGCGCATCCTGCGCGAGAATGCGATCGCGCTTCGGCACGTCCTGCTTCGGGTCGCCGCCGTCCAGTGCTTCGATCCACATCAAGGTCGCCGGGGCATCGGTGCGCCAACGCCACGCCCGCGGCCCTGGCAACACCGACCCACGTGCGGTGGGGGTGATCTCGATGCGGGTTTGATTCTTCAACACCTTGTGCAGCGTGCCACCGGCGGTCCAGATCTCCGTCCGCGAGGGGAAGCGGGACCACGGATACTGGTAGGAGTAGGGTTTCTGCACGACGTTCACGAGAAACCACTGGCCGTCCGGCGAAGGGTTCACGTTGGTGATGATGCCAGCCGGTCCCCACGGCGTGATGCTGCCGTCGATGCCGACCACCGCCCACTGCCGCGTGAAGTAGTGATCGAACAGCTGCTCGTCGGTCTGGTCGCGCAACAGGTCCTGGTACGTGGGCGCGGGGGCAGCTCGACCAGCACTTTCCTGGGTGCTCGGCCCGGTCGGCGTGTCGTTCCGCACCGGCGCAGGACCACGACCGTCCGGGACCAGCGCACAGAGCAGTTTCGTGCCGCTGTCGAGCCAGGAACATCCCCCCCCCGGCGTGCCGTTGATCCGCGGGCCAACCAATTGCTTCACGGCGCCCGTCGTGTCGGCGTGGTAGAGGGCAATCCCCGCATCGGTCGTCTGCGTGAACACGAAGCGGTCCCCGCTCGGCGCCCACTGCGGCCCCCCGAGCCGACCGCCAGTCGGGACCCGCACGGGAACCAGGCTGCGGTCGCGGACCCGCTGCAGCGACATCGCAATCGAGCCACCCGTTCCGGCCGACCCGTTGGTCTTCGGGTTGATCCGTGAGCCCGCCAACTTGAGGTGCGGCTCGGCCACCTCACTGATCGACGGCAGGAGGCCCTTGCGCTCCTGAAGGACGAACCAATCGCGCCGGGGTGACAGCGAGAGACTCGGGGTCGGGCGCGCATCGAGCATCGCGGCGATCGCTGGCGGTGGCTCCTTGTAGCCGCCCTGCGCGGGGAGGAGCACAGGCACGACGAGGGTCAGGGCCAGCAGGCGTGCCGAAAAACGGACGGTCATGGGAAGGTCTCCGGTAAGCAACGATCGTGTCGCACTGCATGGGGGGGGTGTGCCCGGGCTGCTGCACCTGCGTATCCTACCTTCCTTGGGACCGAACGCAACTGCCACCCATCACCCGTTGTTGGAGACCGTCATGCCGAGACTCGGCGCCGCGATCACCTGGTTGGGCCACAGCGCATTCCACGTCGAGGCCGGACCCGATGGTCCGGGCATCCTCATTGACCCGTGGCTCGACAACCCGAAGGCCCCGGCCAACGCCATGGAATTCGCGCGCGGGGCCAAGGTCATCATGGTCACGCACGGGCACGAAGACCATCTCGCCGGCACCGTCGCGCTGGCTCGGCAGACGGGGGCCATCGTCCTCACGACCGTGGAGGTCGGGATGGAGCTCGTCGCCGATGGCGCGCCCGAAGCCCAGGTGGTCGGCTTCAACATCGGCGGCTCCGCTGGTGCGCACGGCATCACGGCGACACTCGTGCAGGCGTTCCATTCGTCATCAGCGAAGGGCCCGGACGGCCGGCCGCGCGAACTCGGCACGCCGTGCGGTTTCATCCTGCAATTGCCCAACGGCACCACGATCTACAACACCGGCGATACCGGCGTCTTTGGCGACATGGCGCTGATCGCAGAGATGTACGAGCCGTCCGTGATGCTCTTGCCGATCGGTGACTTCTACACCATGGGTCCGCGTCAAGCGGCCAAGGCCGCGCAGCTCGTGCAACCCAAGTGGTTGATCCCCCAGCACTACGGCACCTTTCCGGGCCTGCCCGGCACCGTCGAGGCCTTCAAGCAGCACCTGCCGGCCGAGTTGCGGGAACGCGTGCTGGCGCCCGCTCCCGGGGAGACTCTCCGCTGATGGCTGCCATCGACCTGATCGGCGTCCCACTCGATCTCGGCGCCTCGCGACGCGGCGTGGAGATGGGCCCGTCCGCTGTCCGGCTCGCGCGCCTCGAGGAGCACCTTGAGTCGCTCGGACATGATGTGCGTGACCTCGGCGATGCACCCGTCCCGACGCGCGAGACGCTCGGGTTTGGCCGTGGCCTCGACTACCTCCCCACCATCGCCGCCGTCTGCCGTGACGTGGCGACGCGCACGGCCAATGTGGTGCGTGAACGACGCATTCCGCTGGTGCTCGGCGGCGATCACTCCGTGAGTGCCGGCTCAGTCGCAGGCGTTGCCACTGCGCTTGCGGAACGTGGTGAACGCCTGGGCGTGATCTGGCTCGACGCTCACGCAGATCTCAACACCCCGGAGAGCTCACTCAGCGGCAATGTGCATGGCATGCCGCTCGCCCACTTGCTCGGCTTCGGAGATCCCGAGACGGCCTCGATCGCGTCGCCCTCGCCGGCAATGCGTGCAGCGAACACCGTGATCATTGGTGCACGTGACCTCGATCAAGCCGAGCGGGGGCACATTCGCGAATTCGGCGTGCGCACCTTCACGATGCGAGAGATTGACGAGCGCGGGATGCGCGCCGTGCTCCAGGAAGCGATCGCGCTCGCCAGTGAGGGAACCCACGGAATCCACGTCTCCCTCGATCTGGATTTCCTCGACCCGCGCGAGGCCCCTGGGGTCGGGACGCCAGTGCGGGGCGGCGCGACCTACCGCGAGGCCCACCTCACGATGGAGACGCTCTGGGATACCGGCCGGGTCGTCTCGATGGATCTCGTCGAGGTCAACCCGGTGCTCGACCGTGAGAACCACACCGCCGAGCTTGCGGTCGGGCTGGTTGCGAGCGGCTTCGGCCAGCGCATCCTGTGAGCGCCGAGTAGTATTTGGCCATGAGCGACTCCCGGACCATCCCCGCGATCATCCTCGGCACGGCGCTCATCGCGGCGGCCACCATCGGCGCCATCGCGGTCTCCGGCCTCAAGCGCGCCGGCGATGACATCACGGTCACCGGTTCCGCGACGCGGCCCGTCCGATCCGACCTGGCCGTCTGGCGCCTCGACGTCACCTCGCAGGCCCCCACCCAGATCGCCGCCACTCGTTCCACCGCGGGTGGCGCCGAGCAGGTGCGCGCGTGGCTCATCGCCCAGGGCTTTGCCGATTCCCTGATCACCGTGCGGGCACCGTTCACGTACGTCCAGAACGAGTGGATCAACGGGATGGAGACCGGTCGCATTCTCGGGTACCGAGTTGGTCAGCAGGTCGAGCTTCGCACCGCTAGCGTGGACCGCGTCGCGGAACTGGCAGGCGATCTGACGCCCTTGCTCGATCAGGGGATCCCTGTGGTCGGCCAGGCGCCGGAATTCCTCTACGCGGCCTTGCCGGAGCTCCGCGGCCCCCTCCTGGCAGATGCGACCAGGGACGCCCGGGTCCGCGCTGAGGAGATTGTGACCGCGGCGGGGGCGAAGGTGGGTCGGATCAAGGCGGTGCGGGTGGGCGTCTTCCAAGTCCGGCGTCGGCAATCCACCGAGATCAGTGACTACGGGATGTACGACACCTCTGACCGCGACAAGGACGTGACCGGGGTGGTGCGGGTCACGTTCGCTCTCGATTGACCCTACGTTTCACATCGCAACCAATCTTGGGGTGGACGAGATTGGTATCCGACACTAGTATCTGCGGTCGCCTGACCCACGCGGGTCCATCCTGTTCGCCCTGTCGCTCTGGATTGCCATCTTGACCCTGCGCCACCTGTTCGCTCGCGTTGCGCCCGTGCTGCTCCTCGCAGCCGTGTCCGCATCGCCGGTGGTCGCCCAGCAATCCGCCACGCGCTTCTCCAAGTCCGAAAAGCCCTTCACCACGATCTCGCGGATGTTCCTCGGCAAGCCCGTCCGGGACTCGCTGGTGCAGCTCGCGCGCTCGCAGGTTGGGGCCAAGTACCGTCTTGGTGCGGTCCAACCCGGCAAGGCGTTCGACTGCAGCGGGCTGGTGCAGTGGGTGATGGCGAACTTCGACGTCGTGATGCCCCGCACGTCGCGCGAGCAGGCGACCCTCGGCCTGGAGATCCCCAAGGATCCGTCGAAGCTCCTCCCCGGCGACCTGCTGTACTTCGGCAGTGGTCGCGTGGTGGATCACATCGGGATCTACGTGGGTGATGGCAAGTACGTCCACGCTGCGCGCCCCGGGAAGGGTGTGGTCGAGGCGAACCTGCCGACCGGTCGGTGGGCGACGAATTGGTGGAAGGGCGCGCGCCGCCTCTTCACCCACGAAGAAGAAGTGCAGCAGGTCCCCGAGGTCCTCCGCGGTCCGCTGTTGCTCCCCGCCTTCACGAGCTGACCGGCTCGTCCTCCCTCGGTTCGGTCACGAGCCAGGTCAGTAGCGCCGCAATCCCCAATGTCACCGCCCCACCCACCGCCTCGATCGGTCGATCGCGCGCGACCACGATCAGTGTCCAGAGCGAAAACCCCGCAAAGAACAGTGGCGTCCAGGGGTAACCCCAGGTGCGGTACACTCGCGGCAGGTCGGGCTCGCGCACGCGCAAGACCACCACGCCGACCACGGCGAGCAGCGAGAAGAGCGTCAAGGCGAAGCCCGCGTAGATGAGGACGGCCTCGAAGGCATCGGTGAGCACGAACGCCACCGCGAGCGCGCCCTGCAACAACACCGCGCGCGCGGGTGCGCCGGTTCCGCTTCGCTCAGCCAGCGGCCGCAGTGGCGGGAGGTCCGCCGCCATGGCCTCGATCACCCGAGGGCCGGCGAGGGTCATCGCACTGATCGTCGAGATCAGGAGGAGCGCGATCAGCGCGCTCATCAGCCGGCCGCCGTCAGCCCCGAAGACGCGCTCCGCGACGATCGCCCCCACCTCGAGTTGACCGGTCAGGTCCACGAGTGGAGTGGTGCGCAGGAAGACCCAGTTGAGCGCCAAGTAGAGCGCGGCCACGAGGAGGGTGCCGAGGACCAGCGCACGCGGGACGGTGCGCTCGGCATCCACCACCTCACCCTGGATGTAGGCCGCAGCGTTGAAGCCGGAGTAGGCGTAGGAGACGAAGATCAGCGACAGCGCGAACGATCCGCTGGTAATCTGTCCGACCGAAACGGCCGTCGGCGCGAAACTGTAGTCGACCACCGGGCCCTGCCAGAGACCGGCGCCGACAAAGGCGAGGATCAGGAGCACCTTGAGCGTCGTGACAACCACCTGAAACCGTCCACCTGTTTCGGGGGCCAGCAAGTGGACCCCGGTGGCGGCCACGATGGCCAGCAAGCCGAGCGTGCGCGAGGGGACACCGACGAGCGGCCCTGCATAGCGGCCAAGCGCCATGCCGGCGAGCGCGATCGGCGCAGCGAACCCCACCACGATCGACACCCAGCCTGCGATGGTGCCGAGGCCGGGATGGTATATGCGCCCGAGAAATCGGTACTCGCCGCCGGAGCCTCGGATGGCTGACGCCAGTTCACCGTAGGAGAGTGCACCGGCGAGTGCGATCAAGCCGCCGATGCCCCACGCCGCGAGCAGGGCGAAGCCATCGGTGATCCCCTGCACCTGAAAGCCGAGCGTCGTGAAGACGCCGGTGCCGACGACGTTGGCCACGACGGTGGCAAGGGCAGCGGCGAATCCGAGACGGCGGAAAGGAAGGGTCATGGCGATCTCGCAAAGCTAATGCGCCCCTTGTGGCATGGCACCAACCGGCCTAGCGTCCGTGCGCGGTGCACGCGCACTCCCTCACGACCTCCCACCGGATCCGCCCATGGCCCACGGTTCCTCCGACGCCCCGCTCTCGCGGCGCGAACTCCTCAAGGCCGCCGGTCTGGCCAGCGCGGCGTTCGCCGCACTTCCGGAGGTCGGCGCAGCACTCCCCCCCCCACCACGCCCCGTCGGGGCGAGTTCGATGCTCGGGGTGCCCTTCACCACACACAGCACCGTGCGACTCGCGATCGTGGGAACGGGGCTTCGCGGGCGCTCGGTGCTGCGAGAGTTCCTCGCCGTCGATGGCGTGGAGATCACGGCGCTGTGCGACAATGTCCCGGAGAAGGCCGAGCGGGCCGCGAAGATGGTCACCGATGCCGGCCGACCGCGCCCGGCACTCTACACCGATGGCGACACGGCCTTCGAGCAGTTGGTCCGCCGGGATGACATCGACATCGTCTACACCGCCACCCCGTGGGACTGGCACGTGCCGGTGTGCCTGGCAGCGATGCGTGCTGGCAAGCACGCGGCCACCGAGGTGCCTGCCGCACACTCGATCGAGGATTGCTGGGCGCTGGTGCACGAATCGGAGCGCAGCCGGAAGCACTGCCTGATGATGGAGAACTGCTGCTACGACTTCAATGAGATGCTGGTGGACCGGATGGTGAAGGAGGGCGCGTTCGGTGACGTGTTGTACGCCGAGGCCGCCTACATCCATGACCTCCGCGGCATCCTGTTCGAGGACAAGGACGAAGGGTTGTGGCGACGGACGCCGCACACCAACCGCGACGGCAACTTCTACCCGACGCACGGCCTGGGGCCGGTGGCGTGGTTCCTCGACGTGCATGGGGGCGATCGTTTCGACTACCTCGTCAGCATGTCCACGCCTGAAGCGGGGCTGACCGACTGGCGCGCGACGCATATACCGCGTGACAACCCGAAGTGGGACGAGACCTACCGCGCGGGTGACATCAACACGTCACTGGTCAAGACCGTGCGTGGCAAGACCGTGTTGTTGCAGCACAACGTGACACTCCCGACACCGTATGATCGCCTCAACAGCGTCCGCGGCACCAAGGGCGTGTTCAAGGACTACCCCGCGCGGCTGTATCTGGAGGGCCAGGAGGGCGGGCACCGCTTCCGGCCGATCGACGATGCGGTGAAGGCGCGCTACACCCATCCCCTCTGGCAGCGCATCGGCGACATCGCGCGCGCCAAGGGTGGTCACGGCGGGATGGATTACATCATGGCCTTCCGCCTGATCGAGACGATGCGTGAAGGCCTGCCGCCTGACTTTGATGTCTATGATGCCGCCGCGCTGAGTGCGCCCTGGCCGCTCAGCGAGGCCTCACTGGCCCTCTCGAGCGCCCCGGTGCGCTTCCCCGACTTCACGCGCGGCGCGTGGGATGGCCCGCGGAGGAGCCGGTGAATCCGAATGCCCTCGACTGGGGCATCATCCTCGTCTCGATCGTCCTCTGCTTCATTCCGGCGATCATCATGGCCCGCCGGGCCGGGCAGAGCACCGCGGAGTTCTTCACCTCGGGCCGCTCGGCACCCTGGTGGCTGATCGGCGTCTCGATGGTGGCGACGACCTTCAGCACCGACACGCCGAATCTCGTCACCGATCTGGTGCGCAGCGGCGGGGTCGCCAACAACTGGCAGTGGTGGGCCTTCCTCCTCACGGGGATGATGACGGTCTTCTTCTTTGCCCGGCTCTGGCGGCGAAGCGGCGTGCTGACGGACCTCGAGTTCTACGAATTGCGCTACAGCGGCCGCGCGGCGACGCTGGTCCGCGGCTTCCGCGCGGTCTACCTGGGGTTGTTCTTCAATTGCTTCATCATGGCGACGGTCAATCTTGCTGCCGTCAAGATCGCCAATGTCGTGCTCGGCTGGCCCATGACCCAGACCCTGCTGGTGTGTGCGGCGCTCAACATCCTCTTTGCGGCGACCGGCGGACTCTGGGGCGTGATGGTCGTGGACCTGCTGCAGTTCGGCATCGCGATGACTGGCGCCGTCGCGGCAGCGTACTTCGCGCTGGCGCAGCCGGAGGTCGGCGGACTCACCGGGCTGGTCACGCGCCTCGACCCAGCCACGCTCTCGCTCCTGCCGGACTTCGGCAACTGGCAGGTCACGCTGGCGATCTTCGTGATCCCGCTCACGATTCAATGGTGGTCGGTCTGGTACCCCGGCGCTGAACCTGGGGGGGGGAGCTACATCGCCCAGCGGATGCTCGCCGCGCGCTCGGAGCGCGACGCGTTGGCGGGCACCCTGTTCTTCAACGTTGCGCACTATGCGGTGCGCTCCTGGCCGTGGATTCTCGTGGCCCTCGCGTCCCTGCTCGTCTTCCCGACCCTGGACGACATCCGCGTGGCGTTTCCGCATGTGGATCCGGCGCTGGTCGGCCACGACATGGCGTATCCGGCGATGCTGAAGTTCCTGCCGCACGGCTTCCTCGGGTTGATGATCGCCGGGATGCTCGCCGCGTATATCTCCACGATCGGCACGCACCTCAATTGGGGCGCGTCCTATCTGGTGCACGACCTCTACCGCCGCTTCCTGCGCCCGGGGGCGGACGAACGCCACTACGTGTTGGCCGGGCGACTCGTGACCGCACTGCTGATGCTGATCGCGGCACTGCTCACGTACGTGCTCGAGACGGCGGGCCAGGCCTTCCAGCTGCTCCTCTCCATCGGCGCCGGCACCGGACTGCTCTACCTGTTGCGCTGGTTCTGGTGGCGCATCAACGCGTGGTGCGAGATCGCCGCGATGGTGGCGTCGTTCACGCTCGCCATCGGCTTCTTCATCGCCGGCAAGCAGGGCTTCGTCATCGCCCCACCGCTCGTCTTGCTCCTCACCGTGGCCGGCGCGACGATCGCCTGGGTGACGACGGCACTGGTCACCGCACCCACCGATGCCCGTGTCCTCGAGTCGTTCTACCGACTGGTGAGGCCAGCAGGCCCAGGATGGCGGGCCATCCGCGAGGCAACCGGGCTGCCCGCCTCCACTGATTCCCTGCCCCAGGCCTTCCTCGCCTGGATGCTCGGCTGCCTGGCCGTGTATGGCGCACTCTTCGGCACGGGCTCGTGGCTGTACGGGCACACCGGGACCGCGATCTTCTGGAGCGTGGTCTTCCTCATCGGGACCGCCGGGCTGCTGCGGATCGTGCCGCGCCTGTGGCGCGGTGCTGCGACCGGGTGATCCCGCCCCTCGTGCGGGCCGTGGTGCTCGCTGGTGGGCGCGGGTCGCGCATGCAGCGCCCCGATCCCGACGCGCCACTGGATCCTGCACAGGCCGCAGCGGCTGGGGGGGGGATCAAGGGGATGATCCCCGATGCCCGCGGCCGGCCCTTGTTCGACCACATCCTCTCGGGACTTGCCGACGTCGGCATCACCGACATCTGTCTGGTGGTCGGCCCCGGTGGCGACGCAATTCGCACGCACTACGCCGCACACCCGCCGCGGCGCGTGCGACTGGCGTGGGCGCTGCAACCCGAGCCCCTCGGCACCGCCAATGCGCTGCTCACCGCGGAGCCGTGGACCGCCGGCGCCTCGTTTCTCGTGATGAATGCCGACAACCTCTACCCCGCCACGGCCCTGCAGGCATTGGTGGCGCTGGGCGCGCCGGGCCTGGTCGCGTTTGAAGCTGATGGGCTGAGTGCCGAGGGGAACATCCCCCCGGAACGGGTGGCCGCGTTCGCGATCGTGACCCTTGCACGCGACGGCACCCTCGCGTCCATCGAGGAGAAGCCCGATCCGAATGATGTGCACGACGCCCCCCTCATCTCGATGAACCTCTGGCGTTTCGACGACCGGATCTTCCCCGCCTGTCGGGACGTGTCGCGGTCCCCTCGTGGCGAGTTCGAGCTGCCGGCGGCTGTTGCACTCGCGATCACGCGGGGGATGACGTTCCAGGCGGTTCGCCTTCGCGCCGGGGTGCTCGACCTCTCCCACCGACGGGATGTCGTGGACGTGGCCTCGCGTCTCGCGCAGGCCGAGATCGCACCATGACACGCACGCGCGACGGCGGCCTGCAGCGTGCCGAACGACGCTTCGCCGCCACCTTCGGTGACATGGCCCGCGCAGACCGTTGGTGGGTCCCGGGGCGCATCGAGATCCTCGGCAAGCACGTGGATTATGGGGGGGGGAGATCACTGCTCGCGACCGTGGATCGCGGCTTTCACGTCGTGTCGCGTCCCCGCACCGATGCGGCCGTCCACGTCGTCGATGCGCGCACGGGATCGCGACTCGATGCCGTGCTCAGCCCATCCCTTCCCGCTGCTCCCGCGCAATGGACTGACTATCCCCGCACCGTGCTGCGTCGGGTGGCGCGTGACTTTCCCGACGCGCACCGCGGACTCGACATGGTGATCTCGTCCTCCCTCCCGTCTGCCGCGGGCCTGTCGTCGTCGAGCGCACTCGTCATCGCGACCTTCCTCCCGCTCGCCGCGGCGAATCACCTCGAGGAGCACCCCGGATACCGTGCGGCGATCCCGGACGCCGACGCGCTGGCGGAATACCTGGGCGCGCTGGAGAACGGCCGTGCGTTCGGTCCGTTCCCGACCGACTTCGGGGTCGGGACGCAGGGCGGGAGCCAGGACCACACAGCCATCCTGCGGTGTGCCGAAGGGGAGATCGTCCAGTATCGCTACCTCCCGACGCGCGCCGAACGGCGGATTCCGGTGCCTGCAGGCTGGTCGTTCGTGGTCGCCTCCAGCGGGGTCCACGCCCCGAAGGCCGGCGCGGTGCAGGCGCGCTACAACGCGCTCGCCGCTGAGGTGGAAGAACTGCTCGCCCTGTGGTGCACCCACGTGGACCCGCACGCCACCTCGCTCCTCACGGTCCTCGAATCAGCCCCCGCGGCCGCCACCCGGCTCCACGAATTGGCCGCACGATTCGGCAGCGCGCCAGCGATTCTCCAGCAGCGCCTCGACCAGTTTCGGGCGGAATGCCTGGAGATCATTCCCGCGGTCACCACAGCCTTGGCCGCCGGCATCGTCCCCGATGTCGGGGCCCCGGTGGCGCGATCCCAGCAGCTTGCCGAGACGGTGCTGCGCAATCAGGTCCCGGAAACCGTGAGTCTGGTCGAGAGTGCCGGTCGCCTCGGTGCCACCGCCGCTTCGGCGTTCGGGGCGGGATTTGGGGGGAGCGTCTGGGCGTTGGTGCACACCAACGGGGCCGCCGAGTTTGCGACCACCTGGCGGCGGGAGTATCTCGCCAGCTTCCCAGCCCGCGAGCCGCGGGCGGAATTTTTCGTGACCACCCAGACGCCCGGCGCGGGCCGAATGGTGGGCTGAGCCCCCAACGAGGGGGTCGTTGCCGCCCCACGCCCTTGACTCATCGCCGACTCGCTCTATTTCTCTAGGCTACTCCCCACCCGGATCGTGCATGGCTGCCCCGACCAGAGCATGTCCAACTTGCAGTACCCCGCTCCCCGGCGTCGCGGCCTTCTGCTACGTCTGTGGCACCGCCACGCCCGCCGGTATCAATCGCGAAACTGGCGAGCGTGTGGCGATCACGCAGTCGTCGATGACCGCGGGTGGGCTGAAGAAGGCACTGCAACGTGCACTGGGTCCGGGCTACGAACTGGGCGACCGCATCGGGGCCGGTGGCTTCGCCGAAGTCTTCCGTGCGCGCGACCTTCGCCTCAAGCGCGACATCGCCGTCAAGGTGTTGCGGCCCGACCTCGGGCTCACGCCCGGCATGCTCGAGCGGTTTCGCCGCGAGGCCGAAACTGTCGCTGCCCTCCGGCACCCGAACATCGTGCCGATTTATGACGTGGGGGAGCAGAAGGGCATCGCGTATATCGTCATGCCGCTGATCGAGGGCGAGTCGCTCCGTGCGCGCATGGAACGCGATGGCGCGATGCCTGTCGATGAGGTGCGCCGGATCCTCACCGAGGCCGCCTCCGGCCTGGCTGCCGCGCATGATGCCGGGGTGATTCATCGCGACATCAAGCCCGAGAACATCATGCTCGAGGGGCGCGAGGCGCGCGCGTTGCTCATGGACTTCGGCATTGCCAAGGCCGTGGGCGGTGAGGAAGACACGCCGTTGACCGAGGAGGGGGTCGCACCCGCCCTGACCTCGACTGGCATCATCGTCGGCACGCCACAGTACATGAGTCCGGAACAAGCGTGCGGCGACAAGTCGATCGATGCCCGCACCGATCAGTATTCGCTCGCCGTCGTCGGCTACCGCATGCTGGCCGGGACACTGCCCTTCGAGGGTGATTCCACGCGCGCGATCCTCTACAAGCAACTCGTGGCCGAGCCGGCCCCGCTCGAGACGAAGATTCCCGACGTTCCCCCGGGCATCTCTGCGGCCATCCTGCGCGCGATGCAGAAGGAACCGGCGGAGCGCTTTCCCTCGATGGTCGAGTTCGGGGAGGCGTTGCGCATCGATGGTGAGACCACCCTGATCGCGGCGGCCACGGCGCCTGCCGCGGCGACGGTCGCGGCGGCGCAGGCGTCGTCCAAGCGCACGCTGGTGCTCGCAGGACTGGCCGTGGTGGCGGTCGGCGCGCTCCTCATGCGCGGGGGATTCGTGCTGCCCTCCGACCCGATTGACACCGGCATGGTGGCCGCGAGCGACCCCGTGGCGGCGCCAGAATCCGACGGGACGGCAACGCCGCCCACGGACGAGGGGACCACCACCCCATCAAAATCCCCCCCCCAGAATCGCCCGACCACGACCAGTCGCAGCGATCGCGCGAACGTGGCCGCGGCGAGCAGGACACCGACCACGGCCACCGCTCCCGAGCCCACGGCGGCGACCTGCTCCGCACTCCTCGGGGGGGGGGACTTTGCCGCCGCCGCCACCACCTGCCTCGCCGAGGCCGAAGCCGGCACCATCAGTTCGATGCGGCTCCTCGCCGGGATGTACGACCGGGGCAATGGGGTCAAGGAAGATCCGGCGCAGGCGCTCGCCTGGTACCGCCGGGCCGCGCCGAACGATGCCGAGGCAAAGTTCCAGGTCGCCGACATGCTCGAGAAGGGTCGGGGTGCCCCGCGCGACGCGCGCGCCGCCCTCACCGCGCTTCGCGAGGCCGCCGCGATGGGCCACCAGCAGGCGACGCTGACCCTCGCCTTCCGTCTCGAGACCGGCGGGGGAGTCGGTCGGGACTATGAGGAGGCCGCGATCTGGTATGGACGGGCTGCCGACCGCGGCCACATCCCGTCCATGCTCAAGCTCGGCGAATGGAACACCAGAGGGCGCGGCGTGCCGAAGGACGAGACCAAGGCCCTCGCCTGGTATCAGCGCGCCGCCGAGCGGGGGTCGGCGCAGGGCGCGTGGGAAACCGCACAGGCCTACCTGCGCGGCCGCGGTACGGCGGCCAACGAGACGGAAGGGGTCGCGTGGCTTCGCAAGGCAGCGGAGCTTGGTTCTGCCGATGCCGTCGAGGAACTCAAGAAACGTGACGGGTGAAGTTTTCTTAATCCGGCGGTGGCACTGACCGATCCTGCATGAGGTTCCCAACCGACGGAGCCAGACATGCGCCCTATCCTCCCCAGCACGACCGTTCTCGCCGTTGCCCTCCTCGCCTGCAGCGGCGACTCCACCACCGATCCCACGCCCACTTGCACCGTCTCAGCCGTCACCGTTGCGGGTGGCGGCGTCAGCCGCGTCGTCGGCGAGACGGTCCAGCTCACCGCTCAGGTGACCAGCGCCAACTGCGCGACCCTGCCAGCGGTCACATGGAGCGCGCAGCCCAACGGTCTCGTGACCGTCAGCGCGACCGGGCTCGTCACCGCGGATGCGGCCGGCGTGGCGACCATCACCGCGACCGCAGGCGGGGTGAGTGGTACCACGCAGGTCACTGTCACGGCCCCGGTACTCGTGCCGGCCGTGGTGCGCTTTCTCGTGGACTCGGTGGTGATCAGCGCGGACGACCAGTTCACGCTGGCAGCCGAAGCGCGCACCGCCGCCGACGCACCGGTGCCGAACCCTGCATTCATCTGGTCACTGATCGATGCGGGACCAGTGACGCTCGGCATTGGTGGCCGCGTTACCGGGCTAACCGAGGGAGGTACCGCGCGCATCCAGGTGCGACTCGGCGACCTCACCGACACCGCACGTGTCTGGGTGACGCGCCGACGACTCGCCTTCCTCTGGAATCAGACTCCCGGTGGGGAAGGGGGCGAATACAACGCCAATGCCTTGTACAGCTGGAACTCTGGGGGGGGAACGAACACCATCAACCGCACGTCGGAGGGGAAATACTTCATCGGCTGGCCGATGGTCCAGCGCGCCAACCCTGAGACAGAGGCGGTGTTCACCTCGACCTATGGGAGCTCCTTCGGGGCGTGGTGCGGTGTCGATTCCTGGTCGCCCGGCTCGGCGAGCGTGACATGCCGCGACGCCGGGGGCGTGGAACAGGACGCCTCATTCACGGCCGCGCTCATTGGCAACTCGACGCTGCGCGGGCGAACGGGATTCGCGTGGATTCAATCCGCCACGTCGGCAGTCACAGCCGATCCGGTGTACTCCTACAACGCCACGGGACGGCCGATCACGTCGACCCCAACCGGAACGGGCGAATATCTGGTGCGCTTCGAGGGCCTTGGCCGTCAAGCCACGCAGGATCGCGAAGCAGTGATTGTCACACCATACGGCTCGAACGCGCACTGCCAGCCCGTCACGTGGACAACGACCGGCGGGGATCTCGATGTCACGGTGCGGTGCTACAACACGCTCGGGGCAGCCGCCAACTCCCGGTTCGTGATCCTGGTGGCCGACGACGCCCGACCCTCGAGTCAGCTCGCGTTCCTGGTCGCAGACCAACCCACGGCCGTTGGTGCCTACCAGCCAGCCAATCAGGGGATACGGCCGGGTCCGGGCAGTGCCACGGTCGAACAGATCGGCCCGGGCGTGTGGGACGTCATCCTGCCAGGCTTCTACCGCGATGGCGGCCGGAGGGAAACCTTCCTCGTATCGACCACCGGAACCACCGTGGCACGATGCGCCATCGTCGAGTGGAACTTCGGGAGTTCCTCTGCAGACGCGACAACGGTCACGGTGCGTTGCGGCACGCCGGGGAACTCCGCTGCGAACGTGCCCTTCGTGCTGGTCGGACTGCAATAGCCCCGCCTTGCACGCAGACAACGACAATGCCCCGCCGATCCTGCGATCGGCGGGGCATTGTTGTCATCGGGACGGCGGGATTTGAACCCACGACCCCCTGCACCCCAAGCAGGTGCGCTACCTGGCTGCGCCACGTCCCGTACTTGCCAGCCCTTGAAGTTAGCTGTGCCACGGAACCTCGGCAACCGAGATGGTGTTCCCGTCCATATTGGGCGACCCACTCACTCGAGGATCCGTCATGACGCTCCCACTACACGCCCTGATCGAGTCCGGCGATGCTGATGCCCCCATCCTGGTGCTCCTGCACGGCCGTGGCTCGTCCGAGGACGACTTGTTCCCCTTGGGGCGGATGCTCCACCCCACCGCAACGATCGTCGCGCCACGGGCGCCCTTTCCGGGGGCTCCCTGGGGATACGGTCCGGGGTGGGCGTGGTATCGATTCGTCGGCGGCACCACCCCGGAACCCGAATCCTTCGCGGCCGGCCAGGCGCAGCTCGATGCATTTCTTGCTGCGCTCCCTGGCCACCTGGGAATGCCAGCGGCGCCCCTGATCCTGGGCGGCTTCTCGCAGGGCGGCACGTCGTCGCTGGCGTGGGCTCTCCAACACCCTGGACAGGCCAGCAAGATTCTGGTCTTCTCGGGCTTCGTGGCAGACCACCCGAGTGTCGCAGTGACGCCGACCACCGTGGGCGCGACACCGATCTGGTGGGGACACGGAACGGCCGACCCGGCCATCCCGTTTGCGCACGCCGAGGCGGGTTGGGCGCAACTCGCGGCGGCCGGTGCGGCGCTCACGACGGGCCGGTATGAGGGGATGGGCCATACCATTGGCCGACAGACGCTGGCCGATGCGGCCGAGTTCGTGCAACCGCTCGCCTGACGGACGATCAGGGCTGGGTGAGTCCCTCCGCGTAGACCCAGCCCGTCAGCGTACCCCCACGAATCCGATGCCACCCGATGTCGGATTCGAGAATGGTCACCGGGGTATCTGGGTCGAGCACACCGAGGATGCGCGCCTCGCGATCGGGATCACTGCGGACGTTGACCCAGGTGATGGTGACCGGGGTGGCTGGACGTTGGGGGGGGGTGGTGTCTGTCGGCTCACGTTCTTGTGGCGTACCGGCAGCCGACGGGGCCGCTGACGTGACGATCGTCGGCTGGCGCGGTGGGCCCGCCGGCAACACATCCGCGACCGGGGCCGGCGGGCGCCCCGCCCTCTGCACCAGCAGCGTTCCACCAAGCCCCACGAGGAGCGCGACGACGAGCCATCGTGCGGCACGCCGCCAGCGCGGGCGGGGTGCCGCACAATGATGGCAGGATGCCTGATCCGACGGATTCAGGGTACGGCACGTCGGACACCCCCACCAGGAGATGAGTCGGCCCGCCGCATCCCGGGACGCCAACTCTGCGCCACACTGGGGACACCGCGTCGAGGAGGTGAGTGCAGAGGCACCACACTCGGTGCAGCGACGACGATAGGTGGATGCTGACATGGAGGGTGCGGCGGTCCTCATCGGGTGAAGCATCGACGCCCCGACCAGTGGGCCGGGGCGTCGCGGAGGTCGTGCACTGTGGGACAGAGCCACTGGTCAGATTTGAACTGACGACCGCTCGATTACGAATCGAGTGCTCTACCCCTGAGCTACAGTGGCGAGGCTCTGAAAAACCTATGCCCTGGCGCGGATTCGAACCGCGACGCCTTGCGGCACTACCCCCTCAAGATAGCGTGTCTACCAGTTTCACCACCAGGGCGTGGCGGAGCAATACTAGCTCCGCCCCCCTCGCTGGTCAACGTCTGCGACCACCCGTCTGGAAGGTCACCTGCACCCCGATGTTCAGCACGCGCTCGGTCAGGGTTGGTTCGTTGCGCGACGTAAACGAGCCCTGATAGAGGTCGATGGACGGCCCCAGCCCGAAGCTGCGAGAGAGTTGAATGTCATAGCCGGCCCCGATCGACCAACCGAAGCCGGTCTCGGTCGTGGATGCGCCGTTGTCAAATTCGATCATGCTGCTGGCCACTCCACCGGCGGCCTTCAGGAACAACCCCTGATCGCGGATCGGGAAGAATTGGAAGGCGAGCAGTGCCGTTCCGAACGACTCGAACCCATCGGGCTCGTCGCTGCCCCAGCCGAAGAGCTCGGCGCCGACTCGAACACCTGCATTCGGGGTACCACCGAGTCGCAACATGAGTGTGGGCTTGGTGAGCGATTCGGAGAAACCGGCATCGCCCTCGAACTTGTACTGTTCAGCACCGGCACCCAACCCGCCGGTGATGAAGAATCCGCCGCGGGGCGCGGGTCCCCCCAGCTCGACAATTCCCCGATCGCGGCGACTCTGGGCGCCGACGGGAGCAAAGGCGCCCGCCGTGACGGCGAGCAGGGCAAGGACAGCAACGGTGCGACGCATCGTAAGGATCTCCATGATTGAACGGTCCCCGGGGGAACCAGCGTGCCGCGCGAGTGCGGCGGACACCACTATCTGAGCACGGCGCGTACCACATTGGTATCTTGTTTTGCAGCTTGCAGTTGCGTCATTATGGGGCGCGCCGGTTCGAACCACACTGTCCACTTGGAGGGTCATCAGTGTCACCCGTTCTGCGCGCCTCCTTGGCCCTGCTGGTTGCGTCCGTCGTGATCACCACGGGCTGGCTGGCGCGTTGGCAGTATGGCCGCCATCAGGACCGGGTGGCCCGCAACGCAATCTATCTCGCAGGGCGCGAGTTGCCGCCGGTCGACCTGACCGCCCGCCCCGCTGACACCCCGTCACTTGACGGCCGATTGCTGGTCGCGACCGGGCGCTTCGACCCCACGGGCGAGGTGCTGCTGCGCGGGCGCGTCCGAGGTGCCTCCCCGGGGTTGCACGTGGCGACGCCGCTCCTGCTGGAGGGGGAAGGAGGCGTCGTGTGGGTGGAACGCGGCTTCGTGGCCGCGCCGGACGCCACCACACCGACCGGACCGGTCCCCCCCCCTGACACCGGGGTGGTGCGCGTGACCGGCGTTGGCATGGCCATTCCCGTCACCGACGATGCCGGTCAGCCGCTGGTCCGCGGGGCAGACACCACCTGGCGGCGGCTCGACCGCGCCGTACTGACCGCGCGGCGGGCCGGTTCCCTCCCGACGTACCTTCTGCTCGACGGCGACGCGGGGGGCCCCGGCCGCCTTCCGACGGTGGAGCCCCCCGCGCTCGACGAGGGACCGCATTTTTCCTACGCGGTGCAGTGGATCGGCATCGGCCTCGCCGCACTCGCCTTCGGGATCATCGCGCTGCGGCCGCGAGGCGGTCCCGGGCGGCCTCCGCCCCTCGCAGCACCCTGAGGACGTTGCCGCCTGCAAGCTTGAGCAGTTCCTCGTCGGTCCAGCCCCGGCGGATCAACTCGGCGAAGAGCAGCGGATACCCGGAGACATCCTCCATCCCCTCGGGCAACTCACTCGTCCCGTCGTAGTCGCCGCCGATGCCGACATGATCCACGCCGGCGATCTTCCGGATGTGCTCCACGTGGTCGGCCAGTTCCGCGACCGTGGCGTTGGGACGAGGATTCGCTGCCCGAAACGCCTCCATCCGTTCGCGACGCGCCTCCCGGTCCGTGATGCCGTCGGCCGACGCCTGCACCCGCGCCGCCCACGCCTTCATCCGCGTGGAAATGAAACTCCCCACGAACGTGACCATGATCACGCCGCCGTTCGCGGGGAGCCGCGCGAGCACATCATCGGGGACGTTGCGCAGGTTGTCGAGCACCGCGTTCGCGGAGGAATGCGAAAAGATCACGGGCGCCACCGTCACGTCGAGCGCGTCGTGCGCCGTCTTCGGCGAGGTATGCGACAAGTCCACCAGCATGCCAAGCCGGTTCATTTCACGCACGACCTCACGGCCGAATTCGGTGAGACCATTGTTGAGTGGCAGGCCCGTTCCCGCGTCCGCCCAATCCAGTGAGGCGGAGTGTGTCAGCGTCATGTAGCGCACGCCAAGCCGATGATACATGCGCAGGAGGGAGAGCGAGTTGTGGATCGCGTGCCCGCCCTCCATCCCGAGCAGCGACGCCACCTTGCCGCGCTGCATGATGCGCACGACATCCTCCGCACCCAGCGCGAGCTCGAAGACGTCGGGATACTTCGCGATGATGCGATGGGCGATGTCGATCTGCTCGAGCTGCACCTGGGCCCACGCGGTGTCGCCCGTCTCGTAGGGAACGTAGACCGACCAGAACTGCCCGCCGACGCCACCGGCCCGCAACCGGGCGATGTCGGTCTGACCGGGCGTGCGCGTGCGCAGATCGTACTTGTCAACGTCCTTCCGGGAGATCGGGTTTTCACGGATCTCCCATGGCAGATCGTTGTGTCCGTCGATGATCGGCCGTTCGGCGAGCAGGCGGCGTGCGCGGGCGAGCGCCTCGTCGTCCTGCGCAGTCACGAGAGCGGGCACCAGGAGCGAGAGGGCAAGCAGGCAACTGCGCACAAGTTCACCTCGTGGGGCGGGACCCCAGCACTTCGGGGAGCGGGACACCGTCGAGCGGTTCGGTCGGCGTGATGCCGAGCAAGGCCGCCAACGTGGGGGCGATGTCCACCGTGCGAATGACGCGGGACGGGCGCGATGGCGCAAGCCCCGGCACCCGGAAGAGAATCGGCACCCGGCGGTTCTGCAATGCAGTGGTGCTGTGCGAGGTCGAGGTACGGCCGGTGTTCCACATCCAGCCGTCCTGCAGCTCGGCCGCGACCAGCCACTGGAAGTCCTCCGGGAGCGAGTGGCGCCAGAGCGCTGCGGTCGGATCATCCGCCGACGCGGCCGCCAGGGACTGGGGCGTGTGCACGCGTGCGATCCCGGGCATCGCCGCAATCTCTGCCGCGAGGGCGGCCGACAACGAGTCCGTGTCGACCCCGCGCGCGTGCAGCTCGGCTCGGTGCCCGAACAGGAGTCCCCCCTCAGCGACGACACCGGCGTCGATGCCCCAGCGTGCACGCACCGCGCTGTTGAGTTCACGCGCAAACCGTGACAGGCTCTGCCTGCCGCCTGCCCCCGCTTCGGGATATTCCTGCACGCCGTGGTCGGACGTCAAGCTGATCACGACCTGATCCAGCGGCACCTGCGTGGCAAGCGAATCGAGGAACTGTCCCAACCACTGGTCGAGACGCAGGACATGGTCGTGCACCTCGCGCGAACCGGGGCCCCAACGGTGACCCACCCCGTCGAGCGTGGACAGCGAGATCGCCAACAAGTCGGTGCCGTCTCGCGTGCCAAGCTGCAAGGCACGCACGCCATGCCATGCCGCGTCGAGGGTGAGCGAGTCCATCTGGCTGCGATACTCGATCACCCCACTCGCCATCGTCCAGTCGTCAGGGATGAGGTGCGGAAAGGTGCGATCGTTCCCGGCATACTCGAACGCCCGGTCATCGGGCTCGGGATAGGTCGTGCTGTCGCGCAGCAGGGTCCACGCGGTGCCCCGCAACTGTTCGATCGGATCGCGGGCGTTCCATTCCTGCAACCAGGTCGGCAGCGAATCGCCATACCATCTGGAAGTCGTGAAGACTCCCTTCGCCCACCAATAGACCGGCACCTTGGCACGACCAATCGGCACAATCGCGCCGCGGTCCTTGCGCGAGATCGACAACACCCGGACTTCGGGATCTGCTGCGCGCAACCAGTCGTAGAGGGTCGTCCCGCGCATGCGCGCCGGCGAGGCCCCCCCACCCGTCCCGCTCACCAAGGGGTAGAGCCGATCTGGCACGCCGAGATCGTTGGACACGATTCCGACACGTGCCGGGGTGCGACCGGTGAGCATCGTGGCGTGGCCCGGTGCCGTCTCGGTCATGGCGTGGTCCTGCTCCCCCGCGAAGTAGACCACGCCCTCGCGCAGCAGGCGACCGAGCCCTCCGGGCAGTTCGCCCTCCCACCGCTGGAGATAGTCCGGGCGCAACTGGTCGACGCCGAGATGCAGGACCAGTCGCACGGGCTGCGCGGCGCGCTGTTGGGCGGCAAGCGGGGCGGCGAGCGTCGCCAGCAGCAACATCGAGGACACGCGATAACCCATCTGGAAAACTCCAAGTCTTGGGGACTGCCCCCATTCAAGCATATCATTGTCACGTCCTCATCACGACCCTTCCTTCCGGGAGCACGACCTCCATGGAGCGCAACACTCGACAGCGTGGTGCGATTCGCCGGGCCTTCCAACGGGCTGACCGTCCCCTGAGCACGCAGGAAGTCCTTGATCAGGCGCGCGACGAGGTCGGTGGCCTCGGGATCGCCACCGTCTACCGCAACATCCGCGCGCTGGTGGATGAGTCCTGGCTGACCGCCGTCGAACTTCCGGGCGAAGTGCCGCGCTACGAAGTGCATGGCAAGGCGCACCACCACCACTTCCATTGCCGGCATTGCGATCGGGTCTTCGAGGTGCCGGGGTGCGTGAGTTCGATTGCGGAGATCGTGCCCCCGGGCTTCCGCCTCGAGGCACACGAAGTGGTGCTGTACGGCGCGTGCCCGGACTGCGGCACCGCGTGAGCTGATGGTCGAGGTTCTCACGCCGATTGTCCGCGGGCTCTTGTTGCTCGCGATTCTCCTCCTCCTCGGCCTTGGCGTGGCCGCCCCGCTGACCGCCCGGGCACAGATCGATGCCGACCCAGGGGCCGCTGCGGTGCTCCGGGGCTGGTTCACACGCCTCCCCGGCCTGCTTGCCTGGTTCCTGCTGATGCTCTCGATCGCGCGCGGTGCGCTCCAGGTCCTGGCCTTCTCCGAGCCAGGCGCTCCGATCGATCCTGCGCTCGCACGCGCGGTGCTGTTGGAGGGGAGCTGGGGGATGGGCTGGATGGTGATCACCGTCGGCGCATTCCTCCTCCTGGCCATCTCGTGGCTGTTGATGGCGCGCCCGCTGGCGCAACACCGCGTGGTGCTTGGTGCCGCGTTGGTGTTTGCCTGGGCGCAAGCCGGCATGGGCCATGGGGCAGACGACGCACTCTGGCCCGCTGGGCTCGGACGTGCCATTCACCTCGGCCACCTTCTGGGGGGGGGACTCTGGCTGGGCACCCTCACGATCCTCGCGCTGGCCGTACTCCCCACACTCCAGACTCCTGCGCGCCAGCCGATGCTTGCCCGGGTGATTGGCCTGTTCTCGATCCCCGCCCGTGCCGGCGCGGCACTGTTGGTGGTGAGCGGCGTCATCGCCGCCTGGATCTATACCGGACCGCTCCTCGAGGTCCCGACCACGCTGTGGGGTCGGCTGCTTCTCGTGAAACTGGGGCTCCTCGGGGGCGTCGCCGCATTCGGTTGGCACAACTGGAAGCGCATCACCCCGGCGCTCGAGGCTGGCGAAGCGACCGCCCCGGCCCGACTCCGACGTGCCGTGCTGGGCGAGCTGCTGCTGGGTTTCCTGTTGCTGGCAGCGACTGCGGTGCTGGTGGGGACGGGGCTGCCGGTGGACGGGTAGTGAGTCGTTGGTCGTTGGTCGTTGGTCGTTGGTCGTTGGGCGTTGGGCGTCAGGTGTTGGGTGTTGGGATTCAACGCGTGGGGTGCAGGACCATGGCGGGTAGGGCGCCTCAGGATAGATTTGAGGGATGCCAACGTATGTGTACCAGAGCATCCCCACCGACCCGACCCGCACGCCCCGCCGCTTTGAAGTGCGGCAGGCGATCAGCGAGGAGCCGCTCCGATCCGACCCCGAGACCGGTGACCCGGTCGAGCGGGTGATCTCGGGCGGGCGTGGTCCGTTGGTGGCACCGACCGGTGGCACGGAGCCGACGGTGACGGGTGGGTGCGGGACGAGTTGTGGGTGTGCGTAGGTCGTAGGTCGTAGGTCGCAGGTCAAGGGACGTTGGATGATGGATGTTGGAATACCTAGTGCCGTTCTCTGTTCTCTGACTCGAGAGATTCTCATGCTGCTTTCGTCGATCGCGCTGTTCGCCACACTCGTTGTCCCGTCCGACTCCATCATCAAGCGCGGTGAGGCGTTGCCGAACGCCACCCCCGTCCCGCTCGCGGCCGTGCTCGGCAACGCCGACCGGTATGTCGAGACGCCTGTGCTGGT
This sequence comes from Gemmatimonadota bacterium, assembly GCA_011390645.1. Classification (GTDB taxonomy): domain Bacteria; phylum Gemmatimonadota; class Gemmatimonadetes; order Gemmatimonadales; family GWC2-71-9; genus Palsa-1233. The sequence continues at coordinate 13,273 of JAABRY010000001.1, read as the reverse complement.
CGAGGGCGTGATCGTGAAGAGCTGCGAAACGAAGGGGTGCTGGATGCAGCTCGCCCCGACGAAGGACGCGGAGGGGGTGCGGGTCACGTTCAAGGACTACGGCTTCTTCATTCCGCTCGATGCCGCGGGGATGAAGGTGCGCGCGTACGGGATTGTCACCCGTACGACACACTCCAAGTCTGATGCGGACCACCTCATTGGCGAGGGTGCGAAGCTGGTCCGCAATGCCGACGGCACCGCGACCGAGCTCGGTTTCGAGGCGCGCGGCGTGGAGCTTCGTCCCGCCACGTGAGCGCGGCGCGGTGAGTCGCGAGCCCGTTCCCGACGGCTCGCTCGGCGAGGCGGTGCAGCAGCTGGCAAAGGCCCAGCGCGCCCGCCTCGCCGTGTTATTGGCCCCCCACGGCCTGCACCCTGGACAGGACAACCTGCTCGTGCTGTTGTGGGCCCACCCCGGGCTCCGGCAGGCCGAGCTTGCCCGCCGTTTGGGGATCGAACCACCGACGGTCACCCGCATGGTCCAGCGGCTCGAACGCGCAGGGCTGGTCGAGCGGCAGCCCGACCCGCACGACGCTCGCCTGGTACGCGTGCGTGCGACTCCGCGGGCACGCCTGCTGGAGGGGGTGGTGCGTCGCGCCTGGGAAGAGGTTGACGCGATCCTGACCGATGCGGTGGGCGAGGACGACGCACGCCACCTGCGACGGCTGCTCGCCTCCGGGACCGAGGCGCTTACGACTCGGTCGGGGAGTCCACGTCGGTAAGCCAACGGGCCCATGCCGCGAGCGGCGGGGCGGCGAGTGGCGGTCGGACCTGGGGCGGTTCCCACCCATAGAGCGCGGTACACGCGACCCCGCAGACGGTGCCTTGGCAGACCCCCATCCCCACACGCGTCCATAGTTTGGCCTGACGCGCGGTCCACGCGGGATCGATCGCGCCGACTCGGACGTCCTCGCACCGACAGAGCATCGCCTCCGGAGTCACTCGCGTGCGCAAGGCAGGTTGCAGCGCAAAGGTGTCCGCGAGCTGGCGTCCGAACGCGATCCCCTGTCCACGCGCCACGGCATGGCGGCTCGCCATCCCCCCCCCATCCCCTGCCGCCGTCGCGCCCGCAATCTCACCCTCCAGGACGGCAGCGGCATCACCCTTCACGCCGGTGCACTCCCCCGCCGCCCAGATTCCCGGTATCGAGGTGGCTTGTGTGGCGTCGACCGCGATCGCCTCGCCCTCGAGCGCACAGCCGAGGAGTCGGGCGAGTTCGGTGCGCGGCACAAGACCGGCGGCGGCCCCGAGCCAATCACAGGCGATCCGCCGCTCGCGCCCACCCACCGAGATGGTTACCGCCTCGAGACGTTCGCCGCCCTCGGCGCGTACCACCCATGCATCATGGTGCCATGCGCTCCGCCAGGCCGTGGCCCGCCACCGGACGGCATCGACGAATCGGTGTGGATCGCGGAGTGCGCGGGTGCCGAACTTCGCGACCGCGCTGAACGGCGCCTGCTCGAGGACTGCCAGCACGCGCGCGCCTGCCGTCGCGAGCGAAGCGGCCACGGGATACAACAGCGGCCCCGTCCCCGCGAGCACGATGCGTCGACCCCGCACCTGAAGTCCACCCTTGAGCAGCGCCTGCAGGCCGCCCACCCCGGTGACCCCAGGAAGAGTCCACCCCGGGAAGGGGAGGAGACGCTCCACCGCGCCGGTCGCGAGCACCACGGCAGCGGTGTGCACGAGATCCACCCGTCCACCGAAATCCACCATCAACGTGTCGGGTGCAGGTGCATCCACCACCGTCGCGACGGCATGCACGGCCCCGCTCTCTCGCACGCGATCGAGGAGGTGGCGGGCGCGGGCCGGTAGCGAGGCCCCGGCGCGATGCCGCCAGATCTGGCCACCGGGGCGTGGCGCCTGATCCAGGAGCAACACGGAGCGACCCATGGAGGCTGCGGTGGCGGCGGCAGACAGACCGGCCGGTCCGGCTCCGACCACCACGACGTCGTGGCGACGACGCCTCATCGGGTGAGCTCCACCCGCATCCCCTCGTGGACCTCGATGAGACACGCACGGGTTCCCGCGACCCCATCGACGCTGAGGCGACACTCGAAGCAGGTGCCCATGCCGCAGAGCGGGGCCCGAGGTCCCCCCCCCAGATCACGCCGGAACGCCAGGTGCTCGAGGTTGCAGAGTGCCGCGGCGAGGGTCACCCCGGCGGGCACGCGGCGGGGGACCCCATCGAGGTGGATCGTCACATCACCGCTCATGCGGCCGCCAGCGTCGGCATTGGACGATCCGGCGCGAATGCGGCACTCGGCACGGGTGGCGGCTCGCCGAGGATTCCCGCCACGATGAGGTCCGCAGTGGCCGGCGCGAGGGTGATTCCGAGCCCTTCGTGGCCGGTGGCGATCCAGGTGCGCTCGAGGGCCGGCCAGGCGCCGATCAACGGGAGGGCATCGGGCGTGGCCGGCCGGAAGCCGGTCCAGCTCCGGATGACGCGCATCCCGGCGAGTGCCGGCACGATGGCCGACGCACGCGCGAGCATCATGGCGAGGAGCTCGCGATTGAGGCCCGGCGCAAAGCCGACCAATTCGCGCGACGAGCCGACGAGCAATTGCCCCGTCACTCGCGGTTGCACGTTGAACGCCACGGATGCCCCCCCCAGCGTATGCGCCGAGTGGAGGTATCCCAGCTCGACCAGCTGGTGGTGGATGCGGCGCGGGGCGCGTTCGGTGATCACCAGATGTCCGCGGCGCGGGATCACCGGAAGGTCAGGCACGAGCATCCCGCTCTGCGGGCCGGCCGCCACCACCACGACGCCGGCCTCGAGCCAGGTACCATCCGTGAGTTGTGCCCCGCCGGGTCGGATGGCGCGCACCGCCTGATTGATGACGATCGCCCCGAGCGCGATCGCGCGCTCCAGTAGTGTGCGCACGATGGCGGGCGGATAGCAGATCGCATCGCCCGGCACGCGCAACCCTCCGGCGAGCCCGGGCGCGACCAGAGGCTCCGCCTGCCCCAGCGCTACGGCATCGAGCACCTCGGTGCTCACCCCGGCTACCGCATAGACTTCCTGCTTGCGATGCGCCTCGGCCAGTTCGTCGTCGCTGCAGGCCAGCCAGAGCGTGCCCGCGGGATCGTATTCCGCGGACGGCGGCAGCTCAGGCGCTGCCGTCCGCCATCGCATCATCGCGTGGGCGCACAGCGCAAGTTGTGCCGGCGAGTCATCCATCACCACCAGGTGGCCCATCGCCGCCCCGGTGCTCCCCCCCCCTGGCACGCCACCATCGACCACGAGGACCCGCAGCCCGCGTTCTGCCAGCCCCAGCGCGGTCCACGCTCCCACCATGCCGGCGCCGATGACGAGCACGTCGGGATGCGTCACGCGAGCCCGTAGCGGAATGGATCGGCGGGATCAAGATGCAGCGTCGCGCGCGCCGTGATGTAGGCGCGCCCCTGCACCCGAGGCACGAGGGTCTCGCCGTCGCCCTCCAGCCAGCCCGTGAAGCGCGAACCGATCACGCTCTCCTGCACCCAGCGCTGGTCTGGCGAGAGTTGTCCCCGCGCATGCAGGACGGCGAGCTTGGCCGAGGTCCCCGTGCCGCATGGCGAACGGTCCCACGCCGCCCCCGGGCACAGCACGAAGGTGCGAGCATCTGCCCCCCCCTCACCCGGTGCAAGCAATTCGACATGATCGATCTCGCCACCGTCGGCCCCGGTGATGCCGTTCGCATGCAGTGCCTCGCGAATCCGCGTGGTGCACGCCACGAGCTCACGCCGCCGCTCGTACGTCAGTGACTCGCCCGGGAGGTGCGCGAGGAAGAACCAGTTGCCGCCCCACGCCACGTCGCCGGTGACCGTTCCGATGCCCGGCACGTGCACCGACACATCCAGGGCATGCACGAACGCCGGGACGTTGCGGATGGTCACCGTGCCGTCGCGGTCGAGGTCTGCGCCGACCGGCCCGACCGGCGTGTCGATTTCGACATGGCCCGGCGTGATGCGCCCGAGATGCTCGAGCGTTCGCACCACCCCGATGAGGCCATGACCGCACATGCCGAGATAGCCGATGTCATTGAAGAAGACCACGCCCGTGGCCGCCTCCGGGCGATCGGCCGGCACCAGCAGTGCACCGACGATCGCCTCGTGGCCCCGGGGCTCGAGCACGACCGCGCGGCGCAAGTCGTCCTGCATGGTGCGCATCGTGTCGCGCCGATCAGCCACCGTGTGTCCGGTGGGCATGGGCCAGCCGTCGATCACGACGCGCGTCGGTTCGCCCTCGGTGTGGGAGTCCACCACCTCGATGCCGCCCTGCATGATCAGCGCCCCTGCCCCGGGCGCTCCGCGAGCTGCCGACGGATCATGGCCAGCGCCATCTCGCGCTCGGCACCCTCGAGCACCAGGCGCGGCGGGCGCACCGTCTCACTGCCCAACCCGCACTCCGCCTGCACGAGCTTGATCAACTGGACGAACTTGGGGACGGTGTCGAGGCGGAGCAGTGGGAGGAACCAGTCATACAGCGCACGCGTCTCCGCCTGTCGCCCCGCCTGCGCGTGCTCGAAGAGCATCACCGACTCCTCAGGCAGCGCGTTGACGAGCCCTGCCACCCATCCGATCGCTCCGGCATGCACGCCCTCCACGAGGGCGTCATCCAGACCGACGAAGAGTGCCAGACGATCACCGAGGAGACCGCGCATCGCGGTAATCCGGCGCACATCACCGGAGGAGTCCTTGACGGCATGGAGATTCTCGTGCACGGCGAGGAGGCGGATCTGCTCCGGCAGGAAGTCCACGCCATAGGCGATCGGGTTGTTATAGAGCATGCAGGAAAGCGGCGTGGCCGCGATCACCGCCTCGACATGTGCACGCGTTTCGGCCCAGTCACCCTTGTGCACGTAGGGTGGCAGCACCATCAATCCGGCGCAGCCCGCACCGGCGGCCGCACGGGCGAGTTCGACGGCACCCTCGGTGGAGAGGGCCGCGATCCCCGGCACCACGGGCACGCGATCGCCGACCGCGGCGACCAGGGTGCGCAGGATCGCGACCTTCTCCTCGAAGCGGAGGGTCGCCCCTTCACCGAGCGAACCGAGTGGCACGATGCCACGGCACCCCGCCGCCACCAGGCGTCGCGCATGCCCGGCAAGGAAGTCGTGGTCGACGTTGCCATCGGCATCGAAGGGCGTGGTGATGGCGGGGAAGACGCCGCGCCACTGGTCACGGGACAAAGCGGTCATGACAATTCCTCTCAAGCGTGGATCTGGATGGTGCGGGATTCCGTGTAGAACTCTCGGGCTGCTGGTCCCTGCTCACGGCTGCCGAGCGAGGAGGCCTTCACGCCGCCGAACGGTGCGTGCGGGTCCACGCCGGTGGTGTCGCCGTTGACGCGCACCAAGCCAACCTCAATGCGGCGAGCATAGGCAAAGGCGGCATGCAGGTCACGCGTGAAGAGCGAGGCCGAGAGGCCGTAGGGAATGGCGTTGGCCTGTGCGATGGCGTGGTCGAGGTCGTCGGCACGCAGGACGGTCAGCACGGGCGCGAAGAGCTCGTGCTGCGCCAGGACGTGGGTGGCGTCCGGGACGGCAACGGCTCGCGGTGCGCACCAATTGCCGACCTGCCACTCAGGGAGTGGCGGGAGCACCCCACCGAAGAGCAATTCGGCCGGATGGTCCACCAGCGTGGCGTGCGTGCGTGCGAGCGCATCTGCACTCACCAGGGGCCCAACGGCGCAGGACGCCTCGGTCACGGGACCGAGCGCAAGCGAAGCGGTGGCCGCCTGAAGTCGCGTCAGGAACGCCTCACGCACCGCATCCACGACGATCACGCGCGAGGTGGCAGTGCACTTCTGGCCCGCGTAGCGGAAGGCGCCGGCTGCCGTGAGTGTAGCGGCACGATCGAGATCGGCATCCGCCAACACGATCACGGCGTTCTTGCCTCCCATCTCGGTCTGGCAGCGGATGGAACGCGCACTACACGCCGCGGCGATTCGCTCGCCCACCGCACGCGAGCCGGTGAATGACACCGCTCGGATCGCTGCATCCGCCACGAGCGCGGCACCCGTGGTACCGTCACCGTGCACCACGTTGAACGCGCCTGCGGGGAAGCCCGCGGCATGCACCGCGTCGGCCAAGGCGTGCGCCACGGCCGGCGAGAGTTCCGACGGCTTGAGAACGACCGTGTTGCCAAAGGCAAGCGCGGGGGCGGCCTTCCAGAGCGGAATCGCGAGCGGGAAGTTCCACGGGGTGATCAGTGCCACGGGGCCGAGCGGATCATGCACGGTGTACTGCAGGGTATCAGGTGTCTGCGGAGGAATCACAGTCCCGACCGATCGCACCGCCTCGCCCGCGTAGTAGCGGCAAATGACGCTCGCGCGTCCGACCTCACCGCGTGCCTCAGCGATCGGCTTACCCACCTCGCGCGCGATCAACTGCGCCAACACCTCCGCACGTTCGGCGAGCACCTCGCCGAGCCGATAGAGTCGATCGGCGCGTGCAGGACCGGTCGTGTGGCGCCATCCCGGGAAGGCGGCGGTCGCTGCGGCTGTTGCACGAGACACGTCCGCGGCGGAGGCGATCGGTGCCACCGCCACGAGATCATTCGGGTCCGAGGGATTCCGGCGCTCACGCGTGGCTGTGCCAGCAGCGGGCGTGAAGGCACCATCGAGATACAGGGGCAACGGAGCAGACATCAGGACTCCTCGGAAACGTGACGGGCGGCGAGTGCGGCCGCGAGGGCGCGCCCGGCATCGAGAATGTGATCGCGCACGAGTCGTTCGGTCAGGCGCGCATCGCGACTCCGCGCCGCGGCGACGATCGCGCGATGCTCGCGCACCGCGCGCGCAGTGCCATCGGTGAGCGTGAGTTGCAGGCGAAGCAAGCGATCGCACTGTGCGTGCAAGCGGGTCACCACCTCAAGCGTACGCGGGCGTGCGGCCGGGCGATAGAGCGCCAGATGCAACTCGAGATTGGCATGGCCCCAGGCATCGGGGCCTCCCTGCACCGCCGTCTCGAACCTGGCAGCCCCGGCGCGCAGCGCAGTATCGTCGACGGCGGTGAGGCGAGGCACAGCACGGCGGGCGAGGTCGGCCTCCAGCAGGGCGCGGAGTTCGAAGAGTTCGGCCACATCGTCGAGTGGCAGTTCCGCCACCATCGCGCCACGGTGTGGTTCGAGCGTCACCAGCCCTTCGGCCTCGAGCCGGTGCAGCGCCTCGCGCAACGGGATGCGACTCACGCCCAGTTCGGCGGCGAGCGCCTCCTGCCGGAGCGGGGTGCCCGCCCCAAGCCGCCCGGCGAGGATGCGGTCGCGCAAGGCATCGGCGGCGGCATCGGTGAGGGTGCGCCGGGCGAGGGGGGCGAGCGATGGCATATTGTATACAATATACCGGGATGCAGGATCGGGCAAATGGGGAGGTGGGGGCGCCGCTGCGCGGCTCAGGGGTGAGGGGGACGATTGGGCCGGGAGGCGCGATCAGCTTGCCGGACGCGCCCCTGTGTTCCCCCTCACCCCTCACCCCTCACCCACCGGTGCTACTCAACCCTGGTGAAGATCACCTTCCGCTCCAGCTTGCGCGGGAACGCCGGCCCTGAGAGCTCGAGCTTCATTTCGAGCGCGGTGCCCTTGTCGATCAGGTGCAATTCCCGCTTCAGCTCGGCCGAGCCGCTCACTCGGTCGACCAAGGTGAGCTTGTCCCCCCGCCAGCGCCCAAGGAACTCGAGCAAGGTGCCATCGATTTGCGCCTTCTGGCGCTTCTTGCCGTCGGTCGTCCACTCGATCGGCTCCGCACCTGGGACGCCCATGCCGGCCACATTGTCGGAGAGAGAAATGACGAGATCGCCCGGCGGCTGCAACTGCGTCACCAAGTCACGGACGTAGGGATTGCGGAGCGCGCCCGCACCCGCGCCACCGCGTCCGGCCATGCCACCCCCAGGGGCCCCACCGCCACCCCCACCGCCACCGCCGCCGCGGCGCCCGCCCCCTCCGCTGGGCGCCCCGCCCACGGCGTCTTCGGGGCGTGCGCGTACCGCCTCGACCGCGAGGGGATTGTCCGCCAACGGGTCGCTACGCTCGACGCTGTAACGCCACGATCCGGCCATCGCCGCCATCACGGCTGCGGTCGGCTTTTCCTGAGCTTCCATGCAGGAAGGCGTCGTCGCAGCGAGCGCCGCAACGACCAGTGCATAGGGGAGTGTGGAATAGGCAGACACGGTGACAACTCCGCGATGAGTGCTGGGGGTGCTGCTGATACGCGGCACCACCCGGCGGAGGTTGATTCGTCGTTATTGCCCGCGATTTGCGGGTCGATCAGCCATCCTTGACCTCGGGCGTGCGCCGGTAGGCCATGATGAACAACGCACCGAGAAACAGGTCGAACAACCCCGCTCCCAACACAGACGCGGCAATCCGACCTTGCAGAAAGAGGACAACGCTGGGGATGCCGAACGCGAGCTTCTCCAGCACCGTGATCGGCATCAGCGGTCGGTAGCGCCGCGGGTCGTGCGCGATCAGGAGGAAGGCAAACTGCCACGCGAGTGCCACGCCGACGAAGCCATAGAAGTGCTCGGGGTGCGTGATGGCCGGGGGGTACATCACCCCGATGCGCTCCTCCATCAGGTATTGCGGCGCCAGCACGACGATCCCGTAGATCGCAGCGAGCCGGTACACGAGGCGGGGGAAGCGCGGGGTCATCGCGACGTCGCCGGCAGCAGACCGCTCGCGGCGTTGATCCAGCGGACCAACGGGAGTGCGACGGTGAAATCCCTGATGAGCGCATCCACGAGCTTGGGAGAGCCGATGAGCGATTCGTCGAGCGCATGATCGGCCGTGAACGACTGGTACCGCAGCCAGGCGGCGGCGGGATGATCCACATCGTAGCCGCGTGGCATCCGGGTCAGGACATGCTCGGGGTCGAGCGCGCCGAATCGTCGCGTGAATGCCGGTGCCGTCACAATCGCTGTGAAGCCGTCAGGATCGTCTGCCATCGCCTCGCGGATCCGGTTGAGTGCGGGGCGGGGCGGCATCCAGACCCCGCCCCCACTGAACACATCTCCTGGTGCCAGATGAAAATAGAAGCCGGCGCCGCCGTGCGCCGCGTTGTCCCCGACGGACCGGCCAGCGTCGCGATGATAGAACCAGCAGGCCGCATGCGTCTTGTACGGGGTCTTGTCGCGGCTGAAGCGCACATCCCGATGGATGCGGAAGAGCGAGCGCTTGGTGCCGAGGATCTCGGGGGCAAGCGAGGCCAGACGGACATCCACCTCTTCGATCAAGGCAAGCAAGGGTCGTTTGAGCTCGACCTCGTACCGGGTGCGATTCTCCTCGAACCACTCCTTGCGATTGTTGCGCTTCAGTGCCCGGAGGAAGGTCAGTGCTGCTGGCCGCAGGCCGGTAAAGGAGGCGGAAGATGACAACGGAGTCTTGCGAGGGGCCACGGTCGGATCCGGTCGGTGTGAGCGGGAGTCTGCCTCATTTTCGCCCTGCGGCCGGATCGTGGCAAGCACTTTGGGCTCGGGCCTCGTGGACGTGGCGTGGGTCGCTAGATTCAGGGAATGCCGTTGCCGGCCGGTCCCCAGACCCAACCTCCCCCCCCGCGCCCGCGCTTCCACACGGTCGTGTTCGACTGCGACTCGACGCTTTCCGCCATTGAGGGAATCGATGAATTGGCAGCCGAGCATCGTGTCTCGATTGCTGCACTCACCAGACGTGCCATGCGTGGTGACGTGCCGCTGGAGTCAGTGTACGGAGCACGGCTTGAGCTGATTCGTCCGCACCAGGATGCGATGGCCGCCCTCGCGCGCGCCTATATTGCCGCCGCCATCCCCGACGCTCGTGACACCATCCAGGCACTCCGATCAGGTGGGGTCGCCGTACACATCCTTTCTGGCGGATTCCAGCAAGCCATCGTTCCGTTCGCCACGTGGCTGGGATTGTCGGACACCGATGTCCATGCGGTGGAACTGCTGTTTGACGACGAGGGCCAATACGCCGGCTTCGACACGACCTCACCCCTGACGCGGTCGGGCGGCAAGCGAACGATGTTCGAGCAGTGGCAGCCAGCGTTGGCGCGACCGATTCTCTTCGTTGGCGATGGCATCACCGACCTCGAGGCGCGCCCGGCGGTGGATCACTTCGTCGCCTTTGCAGGGGTCGCGGATCGCCCCGAGGTGACGGCCGCGGCCGACTCGGTACTCCGCACTCCGGCGTTGCGCCCGCTGCTTGATCTCGTCTTCACCGACACCTCCGCACCTCGCCGCTGATGTCATCCCCTTCCGTCCGCACCTGAGGACTCCGTATGGCTGATTTTGGTCGCTTCTTCCTGCCTGGACCCACTGAAGTACGCGCGGATGTTCTCGCGGCACAGTGTCGCCCGATGATCGGCCACCGCGGCAAGGGGATGGAGGAGTTGCTGGCGCGCATCCAACCGGGGTTGCAGCGCCTCTTCTGCACCAGTCGTCCGGTGTACATCGCGGCCTCGTCCGCGACCGGCTTCATGGAGGGGGCACTCCGCAACGGTGCGCGCCGCCGCGTGCTGTCGCTCGTGAATGGTGCCTTCAGCGACCGATTCCACAAGATCGCACTCGCCTGCGGACTCGAGGCGGATGCACTCACGGTCGAATGGGGTGCACCACACGACCCCGCGCAGGTGGCCGACGCACTTGCGGGTGGCCGCTACGACGCCGTGACGGTGGTCCATTCCGAGACCTCCACCGGGGTGCTGAACCCGATTCGTGAACTCGCCGAGACGGTGCACGCGTCGGGTGACGCGGTGTTGTTGGTGGACAGTGTCACCGGGCTCGGCGGCGCACCCTGCGACACCGATGCGTGGGGATTGGATGTGGTGCTCACGGGATCACAGAAGGCGATGGCCCTCCCGCCCGGCTTGGCCTTTGCCGTGGCGCAGCCGAACATCCTCGAGCGCGCGGCAACGATCCCTGGCCGCGGCGTCTACTTCGATTTTCTCGAGTTCGAGAAGTACGCGCTGCAGCACCAGACACCCAACACGCCAGCCGTCTCCCTGCTGCATGCCCTCGAGGCACAGATCGCGCGAATGGATGCCGAGACACTCCCGGTGCGACTCGCCCGTCACGAGGCCATGGCTCGACGCACCTGGGGCTGGGTGGAAGAGATGCAAGCGCGCGGCACGCCGATGTGCATTCTTGCACCCGAGGGATACCGGTCGTGGACGGTCACAACGATCGCCCTGCCCACGCATCTGACCGGCAGCGCAGTGAACGCCGCGATGAAGTCCCTCGGGTTCACGATCTCGGCAGGCTACGGCAAGCTGAAGGACACCACCATTCGCATTGGCCATATGGGAGACCACACCGTGGAGGAACTCGACGTGTTGCTGGATGCGCTGACCACTGTGGTGACTCGATGACCGCGACCTTTCGTGTCCTCATCGCCGACAAGATCGCCCCCGAGGGCCTGACACCGCTCTCCGAGGACCCGCGCTTTGAACTCATCACGCGTCCCGGCTTGCCGCTGCCGGAACTCATCGAGGCGCTGGCGGATGTGGATGCGGTCATCGTGCGCAGCGCGGTCAAGGTACCGCGTGAGGCCCTGGCCAAGGCCACGCGGCTTCGGGTGATCGGGCGTGCCGGTGTGGGGGTGGACACCATTGATGTGCATGCGGCTACTGAGCGCGGCATCGCGGTGCTCAATGCGCCGGCCGGCAACACGATCTCCGCCGCCGAGCTGACGATGGCGCTGATGCTCAGTGTCGCGCGCCGGGTGGCGGCGGCTGATCGGTCGATGAAATCGGGCGCCTGGGACCGTGGAGCGTTTGGGGGAAGTGAACTCTACGGCAAGACACTCGGACTGATCGGTGCCGGTCGCATCGGCAGTGAAGTGGCAACCCGCGCGCGCGCCTTCGGAATGCGGGTCATGATTCACGATCCCTTCCTGCATGCCGACCGTGCGGAGGCGATTGGTGCAACGCTGGGCACGCTCGAGGAGGTGCTGCGCACGGCCGATGTCATCTCGATCCATGCCCCATTGACGGAGAACACCGTCGGGATGATCGGTGCCGCCGAGTTGGCCCTCGTCAAACCGACGGCCATCCTGCTCAACGTCGCACGGGGCGAAATCCTGCAGGAAGATGCGCTTGTCGAGGCGTTGCGGACCCGCCAGATAGGCGGAGCCGGCTTGGACGTCTTCCACTTGGAGCCGTTGCCCGCGGATCACCCCCTGCGTGGTTTCGACAACGTCGTCCTCACCCCGCACCTGGGTGCGTCGACAGAAGAAGCGCAGCAAAACGTGGCGCTCGAGATCGCGGCCGCGATCCGTGACGCGCTGCTGGAAGGCGATCTCTCGCGCGCGGTCAATGCGCCGGCGATCGGTGGCGAGCGGATGCGTCGATTGCGGCCGATGCTCGACCTCGCCGAACGGCTGGGCCGCATCGGGGCAGCGCTCGCCGGCGACCAGCTGGCACAGATCGAGGTGCGGTATGCGGGGCGTGAAGACGACGGGCTCCAGCCCCTTGCGGCCGCGACCGTCATCGGCGCCCTCACCGGTGCGGTGCGGCGCCATGCGGTGAACATCGTCAACGCGTTGCACCTGGCCGAGAGTCGCGGCATCGCGGTGGAGCGCACCAGGCTCGCACCACGCGCCGACTACGCGGCGTATCTCGAGGTACGGTGCACCGGAACGACCGGGACGGTACTGGTGGCAGGCGCCGTGCTGGAAGGGACGCATCCGCGCATCGTGCGCATCGATTCACATCGCGTCGACATCATCCCGCAAGGCGACCTCGTGCTGCTGCGCAATCGTGATGTACCGGGGGTGATCGGTCAGGTGGGGACGGCGCTGGCCACCACGGGGATCAACATCGGGCAGTACCATGTGGCCCGCGACATGGCCGGGGGTGAGGCGCTGGCGGCCATCGGTGTGGACATGCGGCTTGATGCGGCAATGGTCGAGCGGCTGCGCGCGATCCCTGACGTCGCGGCCTAGGGCTGGAGCGGCCGTCCGGTCGCGTGGCCGAGCACCGCGACATAGTGGCACGCGCTGCCGGCGAGCACAAACAGGTGCCACACCGCATGACGGTAAGGGCGATGCCCGCGCACGTAGAAGTACACGCCGATGGTGTAGCAGCCGCCGCCAGCAACGAGCCATGCCAGCCCGCTTGGCGAAAGCGCCTGCATCAGCGGACCGATGGCGATCACCGCGATCCATCCGAGCCCTACGTACATGACCGTGGAGAGTCGGGGGAAGCGGAAGCCGAGCAGCAGCTTGTGCAGGATACCGATCGCGGCGAGACCCCACACGACACCGAAGAGACTCCAGCCCCACG